>NZ_WVRJ01000002.1:0-488439 GCF_013110855.1 Ruegeria sp. HKCCD4884 | reverse complement strand
GATCGAGCCAAAAAGCTCAGGGTCACGGTCCGATAGGGACTGGGTGAAAAATCCGGTATCACGAAGGTTGGCGTTCATGGGCGCTCCACATGGCTGGGTAAAAACTTGCGGATTTCCTATCGGAAACGCTGCATCTTCAAAAGCCGTAAAGCGACGATTTGGTCCGCTGGGGCGTCAAGACTGGCCTATTGGGGAAAGGTATGTTTGTTTCGGAACCAAATGTGTAGCACCGGAAACCGGAAAACATGAAAAAGAGAATCGCCTTTCTTGCCAGCGATGTCAAAGTGGCGCAGACGGCCCGGGATATTCTGGTTGCCAAACACGGAAACGCGGCACCGCGGGACGCTGATGTTGTTGTCGCTTTGGGCGGGGACGGCTTCATGTTGCGCACCCTGCACAACATGCAGCATCTTGATACACCGGTTTACGGCATGAACCGGGGCACGATCGGCTTCCTGATGAACGAGTATCACGAAGACGACCTGATGGCGCGTCTCGAGGATGCCGAGGAAGAAGTAATCAACCCGCTTTTGATGCGGGCAATGGATCAATCCGGCACGCTTCACGAGGCGCTTGCCATTAACGAAGTGTCGCTGTTGCGGGCAGGGCCACAGGCGGCAAGGCTGAAGATCAGCGTCGATGGCCGCGTACGGATGCCGGAACTGGTCTGCGATGGGGCTCTGTTGTCAACACCAGCCGGATCGACAGCCTATAATTATTCCGCGCACGGACCGATCCTGCCCATCGGATCGGATGTTTTGGCGTTGACGGCGATTGCCGCTTTTCGCCCCCGCCGTTGGCGCGGTGCGCTGTTGCCCAAGATCGCAAAGGTTCGGTTCGATGTTCTGGATGCAGATAAACGCCCGGTTATGGCGGATGCCGATTCCATCTCATTCCCGGAAATTGATTGGGTTGAAATCAGGTCTGAACCGGCCATCGCCCACCGTATTCTGTTTGACCCCGGCCACGGCCTTGAAGAACGCCTAATTTCTGAACAATTCACATGAATTTGAGCCGCCGCGCATTTTTTTCTGGCTTATGTGAACCAGTTCACAGGGAATTTATCGCGAATTGGCTAGGGTGAATTCACCCGGAGAACACGCCAAGGTGGGAGTGAGTGGCCACCTGGACGGCGTTTTCGAATGATTGTGCAAATTTTGCGCTGGCGAGGGTGGGTGGTGCTACGCTCGTCATCAGATTTCCGGGCTTATTTAAGCAGTCGGACCCTGGGCACAATGACCCAGGGTCTATTTTTTTTGCATTCGCCTACGTCGTGTCCATTTGTTCCCAAAGCGCGGTGCACATTTGACCCACGCGGGCTTCGATTGCTGCGGCGGCATCTACCGCCAGATCTTCGCGCCAACGATTGGCGGCAATCTGAACGTTGATTGGCTGAGGTCCCTTGGGCAAATCTGCCAGCCGCGCGGGCACGCAGGCTGCTGGTAGCCCCAAAAAGTTCATCGCATATGAATATACAGCGCAACCCAGAACCTCATGAACACCTTCAGCCCCTTCAGTATCGCGGTCGGGCTTGAAAAAGGGCTGCGGCAGGAACGGCGACAGAACCAGCGGATAGTCTTGCAAGAACAGCGACCATTCACGCGCATAGTGGCTGCGTTTGGCCAACATTTTTACCAGATCGGTTTCAACGATGGGCGGAAATTCCTGAAAGTAGACGTCGAAAATCTCTCGAATGGTTTGCGATCCCGCTGCTTCGATATCTGATTTCATCAAGGTCAGAACTTCGCCCATCAAGGTCCGATAGCCGATCCTGCCACATTCAAACACGTCCGGTGGATCAACCTCATCCACGGCATAGCCAGCATCGACCAGAGCGTCCCGTGCCGTATCAAGCGCCTTTTCGACCTCGGGATGCAGGGCATATCCAAAGGTATTTTTCGTGAACGCCACTTTGATGGGGCCGTCGGGGGCTTCACCGCGCCAAGGCATTGGCACATGGAAAGGGTCACGCGCGTCGGCCGCGATCACGCTGGGCATCGACAGGTGCAAATCCGCAGCTGAGCGTGTGATCAGGCCCTGAACGGACATCGACTGGGCCAACAGACCTCGTTCAACTTTTTGACTGGGGTTCCAGGCCGGGACACGCCCCAGCCCAGGTTTCACAGTGACTGCTCCGTTGGCTGCTGCGGGAAAGCGCAGACTGCCGCCGATATCATTGCCATGAGCCAACGCTCCGACACCTGCCATCACTGCAGCGCCCGCCCCGCCCGAAGACCCGCCGGGTGAGATATGCCGCCCCCAAGGGTTATGCGTGCGCCCATATAGCGGGTTGTCTGTGTCGGCCCGAAACGAAAACTCTGGTGTATTGGTCCGCCCGATGACAACGGCCCCAGCTTTTTGCAAATTGCTGACGACCGGCGCGTCATCCGGGGCGATCACATCTTTCAATGCCACAACGCCATTGGTGGTGGCGTGCCCTTTTTGGTCGACATTCACTTTGATCGTAACCGGTACACCATGCAGGGGCCCGGTCGGTTGACCGTTTGCACGGGCGCGATCCAGAGATTGCGCGCGTTCCAAGGCTTCGGTGCGTAGATCTTCTACAACAGCGTTCAGGTCTTGGTTGACCGCATCCATCCGGTCAATCGAAGCTTGAACAGCCTCAGTCGCACTCAGGTCACCGCGACGTGTCAGGTTGGTCATATCTGTAGCGCTGAGACGCCAGATGTCAGAGTGTGTCATGGGCCCTCACTGTTTACAGCGAGAGTAGGGAGCCTGATCCAGGATGCAAGTGCAGACGCGAAAAGGGCGGCCTGAGCCGCCCCCAGGTTACTTGGCGTAACCGATTGTTTGTAAGGCGTCCTTGATTTCATCAAGGATGACCGGATCGTCGATCGTGGCGGGCATTTTATAGTCCTGGTTGTCAGCAATAGAGACCATGGTGCCGCGCAGGATCTTACCCGAACGTGTCTTGGGCAGCCTGTCTACAACAACGGCCAATTTGAAAGCTGCAACAGGGCCGATCTTTTCGCGCACCATCTTGACCACTTCCTGAACCACGTCACCGTGATCCCGGTCTGCGCCCGCGTTCAGGCACAGGAACCCGACCGGCATCTGACCCTTCAACTGATCCGATACGCCGATCACCGCACATTCGGCCACGTCGGGGTGGGCAGCCAGCACCTCTTCCATCCCGCCGGTCGACAGGCGGTGGCCTGCCACGTTGATGACGTCATCCGTACGCGCCATGATATAAAGGTATCCGTCCTCATCGATCATGCCCGCATCACCGGTTTCGTAGTATCCGGGGAAGTGCTCCAGATAGGACTTCTTGAACCGTGCTTCTGCGTTCCAAAGGGTGGGCAACGTGCCCGGAGGAAGCGGTAGTTTGACCGCGATAGCCCCTAATTCTCCGGCTTTCATTGGGTGGCCGCCTTCGTCCAGAATTTGCACGTCATAGCCCGGCATTGGTTTGGCGGGTGAGCCCAGCTTGACCGGCAGCTCTTCGATGCCCAGCGGATTGCCAGCGATGGCCCAACCCGTTTCGGTTTGCCACCAGTGGTCGATCACCGGAACCTTCAGTGCGTCTTGCGCCCAGATGATGGTGTCGGGATCAGCGCGTTCGCCGGCAAGGTAAAGGGCGCGCAGATGGGACAGGTCGTATTTGGCGATCATCTCCCCTTTTGGGTCTTCTCGTTTTACGGCACGGATCGCTGTCGGGGCTGTGAAAAAGCTTTTGACCTTATGCTCTGAGATCACGCGCCAGAAGGTGCCAGCGTCGGGGGTGCCAACCGGTTTACCTTCGAACACAATGGTTGTGTTGCCATGGATGAGCGGTGCGTAGCAGATGTATGAATGGCCCACGACCCAGCCCACATCGGATGCGGCCCAGAACACGTCGCCCGGATCGACGTTATAGATGTTCTTCATTGACCAGTTCAGCGCCACCAGATGTCCGGCAGTGGGGCGCACGACACCCTTGGGCGCGCCCGTAGTGCCAGAGGTGTAAAGGATATAGGCCGGATCATTGCCATCTACCGGCACACACTCGGCCGGTTCAACACCATATTGGAAGCCGTGCCAGTTGAAATCGCGCCCTTCGACCAGCTGGGCAACCTCTTGTTCACGCTGGAAAATAACGCAGAATTCAGGTTTGTGTTCGGCCAGGTCGATCGCGCCGTCGAGCAATGGCTTGTAGTGCACGACACGACCCGGTTCCATCCCGCAAGATGCGGCAATGATCGCCTTAGGTTTGGCGTCATCAATCCGAACGGCCAATTCGTTGCTGGCAAACCCGCCGAACACGACGGAATGCACTGCACCCAAACGGGCGCAGGCCAGCATCGCCTCAAGCGCTTCGGGGATCATCGGCATATAGATGATGACGCGATCGCCTTTCTCGACGCCTTTGGCTCGCAGTGCACCGGCAAGGTTGGCCACGCGGTTGCGCAGTTCAACATATGAAATCTCGCGCTTGGTGTGAGTGATGGGGCTGTCATAGATGATGGCAGTTTGTTCGCCACGACCGTTTTCCACGTGGCGGTCCACAGCGTTCCAGCATGTGTTGACCCGCGCATCACTGAACCATTCATACAGTGGCGCATTTTCGTCGAACAACGCTTTGCTGGGCTCTTTCACCCAGTCAATCCCCTTGGCAGCGTCCATCCAGAACGCTTCGGGGTCAGTTTTCCAGCTGTCATAAACGTCCTGATACGCCATCTCGTCCTCCTCACAACGACTTGGACATTGTGTTAGGACCCAGAAAACTTTCGGGCAAGCGTATCAAATGACGACGCGTCAGTTTATCGCAAAATATTTGCAGGAACCCGCTGAGGGGGCTGCAAAGTTTTGCAAACCCCTTTTTCAATATCGGGAATTCGATATTTTTCAGCCCATTTTGCAAAACTGCAAACTACTTGCTGCAAAAAACAGACTGGGTCACGACTCACCCTAACGCGTAAGGTCCGGTCGGTGCGCGGCCTTCAGAAAATCGGGCTATGCGTGAACTGCAATAGCAGAGCGGCGGCAAACTTTTGGTAAACCGCACCCTATACTGGGGCGCGGTTTTGGTTTTCTTGCTGAGTTTGCTCAGCCGTAATGCGCAACCGGGGTGCCTGCTATGGCAGCCATATTCAACAATCCACGCGCCGTGATCGAAGGCGTGACAATATGAGCCTTGTTGCCCATGCCCATAAGAATGGGGCCAACTTCGATCCCGTCTGCCTTCATCTTGAGGATATTGCGCACCCCGCTGGCGGCATCCGCATGAGCAAAAATCAACACATTTGCCGCGCCCTGCAGTCGTGATCCCGGAAAGATGCGGGCCCTTAGGTCCGCATCCAAGGCGGCATCCAGATTCATTTCACCCTCGTAAACGAAATCACGCGGCTGTTGATCCAGAATGCTCAGCGCCGCGCGCAGCCGTTTGCCGGACCCTTCGGCTTGGTTTCCGAATTGCGACTGCGAGCAGAAGGCAATCTTTGGTTCGATCCCGAACCGGCGTACATGCCGCGCGGCACCAATTGTGGTTTCGGCCAATTCCTCGGGCTTGGGCAGTTGACGAACATGGGTGTCGGCGATGAACAAGGGCCCGTCCTCCAAAATCATCAGAGACAAAGCGCCATGCGGACGTAGGTCGCCTTCGTCCAACACCTGTTCCACGTAGTTCAGATGCCAGCGATATTCGCCGAATGTGCCACAGATCATGCTGTCAGCCTCACCGCGATGGACCATGATTGCGCCAATCGCTGTGGTGTTGGTGCGCATGATCGCCTTGGCCAAATCCGGTGTGACTCCGCGGCGTTGCATGATCTGATGGTACGAGTTCCAATAATCGTAATACCGCGGGTCGTTTTCCGGGTTCACGATCTGGCAATCCGTTCCAGGGCGGATGTTCAGGCCGAGCCGTTCACAGCGCGCTTCGATCACTTCTGGGCGCCCGATCAGGATTGGTGTTTCAGTTGTCTCTTCCAAGATGGCTTGTGCGGCCCGCAGCACCCGTTCGTCCTCACCCTCGGCAAAGACGATTCGGCGGGAGGCAGCTGCTGCAGCCTCGAACACGGGGCGCATCAGAAGGGCAGACTTGAAGACGGTTTGGTTCAGCTTTTCCTTATAGGCTTCCAGATCCTCGATTGGCCTCTTGGCGACGCCGCTATCCATGGCCGCCTTTGCCACAGACGAGGAAACCACACCAACCAGACGAGGGTCGAAAGGTTTGGGGATCAGGTAATCTGGACCAAATGTCAGCTGTTCGCCTTTGTAAGCTGCGGCAGCCTCAGCGCTGGTTGTCGCGCGCGCCATTTCGGCGATACCGTCGACACAGGCAATCTGCATCTCATCATTGATCTCGGTTGCACCTACATCCAGCGCGCCCCGAAAAATAAAGGGGAAACACAGTACGTTATTGACCTGATTGGGAAAATCGCTGCGCCCTGTGGCGATGATCGCATCCGGCGCAACCTCGCGCGCGGCCTGAGGCAGGATTTCCGGCGTTGGGTTGGCCAGCGCAAAAATAATCGGGCGGCTGGCCATTTTCGCAACCATTTCGGGTTTCAGGACATTCGGGCCGCTGAGGCCCAGAAACAGGTCTGCTTCTCCGATCACGTCGTCCAAGGTCCGCAGATCCGAGTTCTGGGCGAACTGGGATTTCTGTGGGTTCATGTCCTCGGCACGACCTTCATAGACAAGCCCGTGGATGTCACACAACCAGATGTTTTCGCGCTTAACGCCCAGTTTCACCAGCATGTTCAGGCAGGCAATTCCTGCGGCCCCGCCGCCGGTTGAAACGACCTTGATGTCGCCAAATGATTTTCCTGCCACATGCAAGGCGTTCTTTGCGGCCGCCCCCACGACAATGGCGGTGCCATGCTGGTCATCATGGAACACCGGAATGTTCATACGTTCGCGGCACAATTTCTCGACTATGAAGCAGTCGGGGGCCTTAATATCCTCAAGATTGATCGCGCCAAATGTCGGTTCCAGCGCGCAAACGATGTCCGCCAGTTTTTCGGGGTCGGGTTGGTCGACTTCGATATCAAAGCAATCGATGCCTGCGAACTTTTTGAATAGGACGGCCTTGCCCTCCATCACCGGTTTCGAGGCAAGCGCTCCGATATTCCCCAGCCCGAGAACAGCAGTGCCGTTGGACACCACCGCAACAAGATTTCCACGTGCGGTGTAACGCTCGGCATTTGCGGCATCGGCTTTGATTTCAAGACAGGCCTCAGCCACGCCGGGCGAATAGGCCCGAGCCAGATCGCGCCCGTTGGCCATTGGCTTTGTGGCCTTGATCTCAAGCTTTCCGGGCTTCGGATGTGCGTGATATTCAAGCGCAGCCTGTCTCAAACTGGGGGTGTCAGGCATCGGTTTTTCTTCTCCCTAAAAAATATAATTTAACCTTAAACTATTTCTTCAGGCTTGGCTACGTTGCGTCACTTCGGCGAGTTGTCGCAACTGTGAGGCGTCTGCGGATTGAATTTTGTCGCAAAACATTTACATACGGGCAACTTTGCGATTCAATGACCACACAGGCAAGAAGCAGCAGTAATGACAATCAAGCTAAGTGATCAAGCCGAGGGCTTCTCGTCCGGCTTTTCTGCACATGCTGGCTATTCTCGGCTGGCGTTGAGGGGCGTGGTGGCATTGGCGTGCGCTCTCGTTGGCGTTGTTCTCGTCTGGCCCGAGTTCGCAGCGACGTTTAATCAGGAAGGTGGCCCGATCGAAACACTCTCTGCCGCTGGTTTGTTTGTCGCAGGTCTTGCTGCGCTGTGGCGCTATCGTGGTATCTCGCGTGCATATATTGGCCTGACCTGCCTTTTGCTGGCCGAGCGCGAATTAGAGGCTGACATCTATTCCGAGGGTAGTCTACCGTTCACGATCCTTCACGGTTTAGACGTTTTTTTAGATGTCACCTGGGTCAGGGTTGCTTTGGTCATCCTTGTGCTCGGTGGTGCCGTCTGGCACGGCATTCCGACAGGTTGGCGCGCGTTCAAACAACGCAACCTTTCCTTAATGGTGTTTATCGCGGCGGGGTCTGCTGCTGTCATCGCCCAACTTCTGGAAGAGTTTTCGGGATTATATGCTGGTGCTTTGTCAGACCTCATGATGGTGCGCCTTTTTGTGCTGGAAGAAACGCTCGAGATGTTCTTTTCGATTGGCATTTTGGTCGCTGTTCTGATCGGATGGCCCAAAGCACAATCCAACGGAACACCCAATGACCAAGACAGCCGGGCCATCGCAGACATACGCTGAATTTCGCCAGCCCACGCAGGAGTTGCGTGACGACATCCCCTTTTACACAAAGACATTAGGGATGAAGATGGACATGATCTATCCTGCAGACGATCCGCGAATAGCGGTGTTCTCAGGTCATGGGTTGCGCTTGCGCATCGAAAAGGATGCACCCGAAAGCGCCGGAACGCTGCGTATCCTGACCGATGACCCCGAAGGTTTCGCCAATGGTGAACGCGTTCTTGTTGCGCCCAACGGCACCCGTGTTGAAATCGAAGAGCGTAACCCCCCGTTAGTAATGCCTGTAACGGTTCATTCCTTTGTGGTGCGCAGGCTCAAGGATCAGGCACCTTGGATCATTGGCCGCGCAGGGATGCACTACCGCGATCTGGTGCCAGACCGCTTGGGTGGATCGATCATCGCCAGCCATATTCGTATCCCCGACGGTGGCCCGGTGCCTGACATGGTACATTTTCACAAGGTTGGGTTTCAGCTGATCTTCTGCATCCACGGATGGGTTGATGTCGTCTATGAAGATCAAGGTGAGAAAATGCGCCTGACCGCTGGCGATTGCTTTATCCAGCCGCCGGAAATTCGTCATCGCGTGCTGGAAGCATCCGATAACGTTCAGGTCATTGAGATCGGTGTGCCGGCAGAACATGTCACGGAAATCGACCATGACATGCAGCTCCCAACCCCGCATTTTCGTCCCGATCGGGAATGGCAGGGACAACGCTTTGTCTACAATCAGGCGAAGGATGCCGAATGGGCGCCTTTCCGTTTGCCAGGTTACATCTGCCGCGACACAACGATTGCCGAAAACACCAAGGGTGTCGCCGGGGTTCAGGTCGTGCGCAAAGGGCAGGGTGATCCGGAATGGGCCAGTCATGACACCGATATCCATTTTACCTTTGTGATGGACGGCCAAGTGACGCTGGAAGGCGAAGACCGCGAGCCATACCGGCTGGAGCAAGGCGACGCATTCGTCATTCCACCGGGCATGCGTACGCGCCTGTCCACGCCGTCGGACGATGTCGAATTGCTGGAAGTCACCTTGCCCGGTACCTTCACCACTGCGCTTGGGTGACTGAAAAACAAGGGAAGGGGGGCTTCTATTCCCCCACCTTTTTCCGGTAGGGTCCAATTTTCTGACCAGATGATCAAAAATAGGGAATCGCCATGTCGCTGAAAGACGCTGCTTTGTCCGTCCGGGAAAACGCCTATGCGCCTTATTCGAACTTCAAGGTCGGCGCGGCGCTGCGGTCTTCCTCGGGTCAGGTTTATTCCGGTTGCAACGTCGAGAACGTCGCATACCCCGAAGGCACGTGCGCTGAGGCTGGCGCGATTGCCGCGATGGTCGCCGCGGGCGAGCAGGAACTGACCGAAGTTTATGTGGTCGCCTCTAGCCCGCAACCCGTGCCGCCTTGCGGTGGGTGCCGACAGAAACTGGCCGAGTTCGGCAAGCGCGATGTGAAAGTCACTTTGGCGACCGTGGAAGGTGCCGAGTTCGAAACCACCATCGGAGAATTGCTGCCGGGCGCGTTCGATGCGTCCCACATGGAGGATGTCTGAACGCATGGACGCCCGTTCGATCATTGCAAAACTGCGCAAGCAGCAGGTGCCGGGGCGCGAGGAACTGATCTGGTTCGCGCAAGGTCTAGCCGATGGCAGCGTCAGTGACGCGCAGGCCGGGGCCTTTGCCATGGCTGTCTGCATGGGGGGATTGGGCTCGCAGGGGCGTGCGGATCTGACGGTTGCGATGCGCGATAGCGGTGAGGTTCTCACTTGGGACGTGGACGGGCCTGTGATTGATAAACACTCGACCGGCGGGGTCGGGGATAGCGTCAGTCTGGTACTTGCCCCGGCGCTTGCGGAATGCGGGGCTTATATTCCGATGATCTCGGGCCGTGGCTTGGGGCACACTGGTGGCACGTTGGACAAGCTTGAGGCGATACCGGGTGTCAGCACACAGATCGGGCAGGATCGCCTTGCGCAGATCTTGCGCGAAACCGGTGCGGCCATCGTGGGCGCAACAGGTCAGATCGCTCCGGCGGACAAGCGACTTTATGCGGTGCGCGACGTGACCGCGACGGTCGAAAGCCTGGATCTGATCACCGCATCAATCCTGTCCAAAAAGCTGGCTGCCAGCCCGGATGCGTTGGTTTTGGACGTCAAGGTCGGCAGCGGTGCCTTCATGAAAACGATGGAGGAAGCGAACAAGCTGGCCTTTGCATTGACTCAGACCGCGAACGCGGCCGGGTGCCGGACATCAGCCGTCATAACGGACATGAATCAGCCATTGGCACCGGCGCTTGGCAATGCGTTGGAAATTGCCGAAGTCATGAAGGTCCTGACGGGATCGCAATCTTCACCGTTGGCAGACATCTCTGCCGAGTTGGGCGGGGTATTGCTGAAGGATGCAGCAATGTGCGCGTCGGTTGAGGAGGGGCGAGAAAAAATCGCCGAAATCATTCGTGACGGGCGCGCTGCGGAGCGGTTTGGTCGCATGATGGCTGCGGTCGGCGGCCCCGTACAGTTCGTCGAGACCTGGGCCCGGTTCCTGCCAGAAGCAAGTGTCATCCAAGAAGTCTCTGCCCCGAAGGACGGCTATATTGCGGCTATCAACGGTGAGGCGCTGGGTCTTGCCGTGGTGGCGCTGGGCGGTGGTCGTCAGGTCGAAAGCGACCAGATCGACCCGGCTGTTGGGATTTCCGGCATTCTCCGGCTGGGGGATCGTGTGTCCAAAGGGGCACCCATCGCTGTAATCCATTCGGCGCGGGAGGACGCTGCGCGGCGCGCCGCTGAAAGCGTGCTTGACGCGATCACGATCAGCGATACTGCTCCGACATTGCCTGCTCTGATCCACGAAAGGATCAGCTTATGAGCCGCGCCTTTCTCGTGGTGATGGATTCCGTCGGGATTGGCGGAGCGCCGGATGCCAACCGTTTTTTCAACAGCAACGTTCCGGATACCGGCGCGAATACAGTGGGCCACATCGCGCAGGCTTGTGCCGAGGGGCGCGCGGAAGAGGGTCGTTCAGGTGCTTTGAACCTGCCGCATCTCGGCGCATTGGGTCTGGGTGCGGCTGTGCGCTTGGCGTCCGGGGACACAACCCCGGGATTGAACGCAGAACCCACGGGCCTTTGGGGCTGCGCGCGAGAGCATTCGCCCGGCAAGGACACACCTTCGGGCCATTGGGAATTGGCGGGCCTACCGGTGCCATGGGATTGGCATTACTTTCCAGACACGGTTCCAGCCTTTCCAGCGGACCTGAGCCGTGCTGCGGCTGAGGCAGCGGGGACCGACGGCGTCCTTGGGGATTGTCATGCGTCGGGCACTGCGATCATCGCCGAGTTGGGTGCCGAGCACATGCGGACCGGTTGGCCGATCTGCTACACCTCTGCCGACAGCGTGTTTCAAATCGCTGCCCACGAAGAAAGCTTCGGACTAGACCGGCTGCTGGACATGTGCCGCACGCTTGCTCCGCGATTGCATGAGATGAAAGTGGGTCGTGTTATTGCGCGCCCCTTTATCGGCACGCCAGAGACGGGCTTTGAACGCACGACCAATCGCAAGGATTTCGCCATTTTGCCGCCCGCACCAGTGCTGACCAATTGGGCGCAGAATGCGGGACGGAAGGTGCACGCCGTGGGCAAGATCGGCGACATCTTTTCGATGCAGGGCATCGACACGCTGTGCAAAGGATCGGACGCCGAATTGATGCAGCACCTGTCTGATCTTGTGGATGAGGCGGAAGAAGGCAGTTTAACCTTTGCTAATTTTGTCGAATTCGACAGCCTTTACGGCCATCGCCGCGACATCAGCGGTTATGCCCGCGCTTTGGAATGGTTCGACCGCGAGATCGGAAAGATTCTGGCAAAGCTCCGCCCCGGCGACCTATTGTTGCTGACTGCTGATCATGGCAATGACCCCAGCTGGACCGGAACGGATCACACGCGTGAACAGGTGCCGGTTCTGATAGCAGGGCAAAGTGCGGGACAAATCGGGCAAGTGGACTTTGCCGACATAGCCGCCAGCATTGCCCATCACCTGAACATTCCGGCGCAAGGGCCGGGTAGGAATTTTTTATGAGCGTCGCCGACCTTCCAAAAATCGAACTGCACCTGCATCACGAAGGCGCAGCGCCCCCCGCATTCATCCGCCAGCTCGCGCATGAAAAGCGCGTGGATTTGAGCGGTATCTTCAAACCGGACGGATCGTACGATTTCCGCGACTTCGCGCATTTCCTGAGCGTGTATGAAGCCGCGTGCGAAGTCCTGAAAACGCCCGAAGACTTCCGGCGGCTCACTTTGGCCATTCTGGAAGAAAGCGCTGAGAATGGCGTGGTCTACTCTGAAACTTTTCTGAGCCCTGATTTCTGTGGCGGCGGCGATCTGAACGCGTGGCGCGATTATCTGAACGCCATTCAGGATGCCGCAGACGAGGCCGAGCGCAAATTCGGTATCACTCTGCGTGGCGTCATCACCTGTGTGCGCCATTTCGGTCCCGAACAGGCCAAGCGCAGCGCCCATTGTGCAGCTGAGACGGCGGGCGACTGGATTACCGGTTTCGGTATGGGCGGAAACGAATCCATCGGTGCGCAGGGCGATTTCAAATGGGCCTTCGATTGCGCACGCGAAGCCGGTCTGCGTTTGACCACTCATGCGGGTGAGTTCGGCGGCCCTGACAGCGTACGTGATGCCATCCGCGATCTGGGGGTCGAACGTATCGGTCACGGCGTCCGCGCCATTGAAGACCCGGACCTTATTCGCGAGTTGGTAGATCGGGACATCACACTTGAAGTCTGCCCGGGTTCGAACGTGGTTCTGGGCCTTTTCCCTGATTTCGCGGCCCACCCGATTGCGCGCTTGCGCGACGCGGGCGTGAAGGTCACGGTATCCACGGACGACCCGCCATTTTTTCACACGACCATGCGGCGGGAATATGAGATGTTGAACGCAGCTTTCGGCTGGGAGGCCGAAGATTTTAAGGCACTGAATGAGATGGCCCTGGATGCGGCTTTCTGCGATGAAGACACCCGCGCGCGGGTCAAGAAAAGACTGGAGACATCATGAGCGAACATCTGACCGTCGTCGATCACCCGCTGGTTCAACACAAACTGACGCTCATGCGTAACAAAGGCACCTCAACGGCTGAGTTTCGGCAGTTGCTGCGCGAAATTACGCTTTTGTTGGCCTACGAGGTCACGCGCGAAATCCCGTTAACCACGCGCCATATCGAAACGCCGATGGAAGAGATGGACGCCCCCATTCTGGCGGGTAAGAAGATGGCCTTGGTGTCTATCTTGCGTGCCGGCAACGGGATGTTGGATGGCGTTCTAGAACTGGTGCCTTCAGCGCGTGTCGGTTTCGTGGGTCTATACCGCGACGAAGAAACGCTGAAACCCGTTCAGTACTATTTTAAGGCACCCGAAGGGCTGAAAGACCGACTGGTCATTGCTGTTGACCCGATGCTGGCCACTGGCAACAGCTCTGCCGCCGCTATTGACCTGCTGAAAGAGGCGGGCGCAACGGATATCCGCTTCCTTTGCCTTCTGGCGGCACCTGAAGGTGTGGCGCGCATGAAAGAAGCGCACCCAGATGTGCATATTGTCACCGCCGCTTTGGACCGTGAGCTGAACTCGAAAGGCTATATCATGCCGGGTCTGGGCGATGCGGGCGACCGTATGTTCGGCACCAAGTAAGTCCGATTATTCGCCACAAATGTTCTGAAGCCGGACCCAGTCGCGGTCCGGCAAAACCTGTTCCAGGGTGCGACCTGCCATCGGGTCCGCCTCGATCAGTCCCAAGACAGTTTCACCTGTTATATCTCGGGCATACGCATAAGGCGTCGAGGGCAGGGCGGCTTGTGCAAAGACCGCCAAAAGCTGGTCATCCAAAAGCGAAGGCCGAGGCTCTGACACAACTTGTTCGGTGTAGCTGTCGATGATGGCAGGCGTAAGTCCGCCGGTTGTCAGCAAACGGAAGGCCGATGAAGCGCCGGTTCGATCCAGAAGATCATCAAGCGGGTCCGTCTGTTCCATGCGGGCACGTTCCGCAATAACGTAACCCGCTGCCACGGCAGGATCTTCAAAGTCTTCGACCAACGATTTGTTCAACACTACTGTGCCGCCAGGAAGGCTCAGACTGTCCTGAACGCCTGCGGGCAGGATAATGATCTGGCGTACACCAGTCCGCTTGGCCAGCCGATCCAGCGAAGCCTGCGCATCAACCGAAGAACAGGCGCGCCCGGAAACACGTTCAATTCGGTGCAGAATGGTTTGCCCGATCTCTTGTCGCTTGACCTGAGGCACAACCGAGACGACGTGGCCTTGCAGCGCAGCAGGCAGCCAAAACAGCAACAGGGCCAGAACAGCAGCAACGACGCCCCCAACACTCAACCACCGCAGACGACCGGGATGCGGGCGCGCGCGATCAATGGCGCGCTGCAAACGGTCGATGGCGTCCAGCATCGTGGTCTCGGTTTCGGCCAGTTCCAGCGTTTCGTCCGGGTCGCCGTCGGGGTGGAAGATGGCCGGAAAAGAGCCCGGATTCTGTCGTTCCAAGGCTGCCAAAGACCAATGGGTCAATGCCCTGTCATTAAAGTCAGAAATCGTCAGAGTGGCTTCGCCGATCGACACCACGACCTCTCGCCGTTGTTCATCGGGCGAGGGGCGCCACAGACCGGTGGCTTCGATCCGCTGGTACTTTTTCAGGGCCGTCATCTTGATGGGGTCTGCTCAGATTTGTTTTGCCACAGCTTAGCATGGGGCATTCGTTAGGCGCAAACCTGTTGCGCAGTCATTCCGAAATGTGCTGGATACCGAACAGGATTGGAACCGCCGATCTTTGATCGCAATTGGGGCGTTTACATGCAGGATCATCCAACAACTTCACCGGTGTTGGCCTCTGGCTTGATGGTCGGTGCCATGGCGATCATTGGTGTGATCGACAATGTGGTGGTTCTGTTGGCTGAAACGGTTGGCTTGTGGCAGTTCCACCTGACTCGCGCTCTGCTGATGTTTCCGCTCATTGTTGGCCTGTCTGTTCTGGGATTGGGTGGGCTGCGCCCGCGTCGTTGGGGGGCTGTCATTTTGCGCAGCCTTCTGATCACGACGGCCATGCTGTGTTACTTCGCCTCGTTGTCAATGATGCCAATTGCAGAAGCGTTGGCGGGATTGTTCACGTCGCCGATCTTCGTGTTGCTGATCTCGGCGCTTGCGCTCAAGCAGACGATTGGCCCCTGGCGCATTCTGGCTGTTCTGATGGGTTTTACCGGTATTCTCTTGGTGCTTCAGCCAAACCCGACTGACTTTGACGCGCGCACGCTTCTGCCGGTTGCGGCAGGGTTTTTCTATGCGCTGAGTTCGATCCTGACACGTTCGATGTGCTCTGAAGAAAGCACAGTGGCAATGTTGGCGGCAATGGTTACCACGCTGGCCATTGCCGGAGCGATTGGTGTTATCGCCTTCACGGTTGTTCCCGTTGAAACCCCTGACGGACCGGATGGATTTGTCACGCGTGGCTGGGTTTGGGCGTTCGGACCCGCGATGCTTTGGATAGGCATCCAGGCTGTGGGTTCAACAATCGCTGTCTATATGCTGATCAAGGCGTATCAGGTTGGCGAACCGTCGTATGTTGCGGTCTTCGAATATTCAGTCATGATTTTTGGTCCGCTCTTTGCCTTTGTCGCGCTTGGGCAGACCATCGGTGCCCTGCAAGTTTCGGGAATAGTCTTGATAGCGGCGGCAGGGGCATTGCTTGGATGGCGGGCCAGACGCTCTTCGTCGTTGCAAAAGGTGGCCTGACGCTTCCAACGCACTGAAGGGCCGGGATTCGAACAAAGAGTGCCCGCTTTTCGTTTCAGATTTCGCGATAAAGCCCGTTTATTCGGTGAGAGTGTTTACAAAAAAGCCGGAACATAAGGCAAAATTAGCCCAAATTGGGCGTAATTATGTCGGAAATAAGACGACCTTCATCTTTGGTGCTACCACTGAGACATATCAATTGGTGCCAAAGGGGGTTCGGCACGTGTCTGAAGTTACGAGTATTTCTGTTTATCTGAATAAAACGCCTGACGGTGATCCAACCAACCTGAACCAAGCGGTGAACGCACGCCGCGGAGGGTTTCTGAAAGGCACGAAAGTTGCAACCACCAGTGGCTGGAAACCCGTCGAACGGATCGCTGTTGGCGATCTTGTCCGCACGTTGGATCACGGCTTCAAAGAGGTGCGCCGCATTTCAACCAACGTTGTGGTTATCCCTGCAGACGAGCGGCGGGACGAATATCTGCCTGTTTTTGTACCGGCCCGCGCTGCGTTTAACGGACGGCCTGTCTGGCTGATGCCCGAACAGGGCATGGCGTTGACCCTGTCCAAAATCGATGCCGAAAGAGACGGGGTGTCAGTGGTGCCCGCGCGTGTGTTGAGTGGCGCAGGTCGTCTGATGTCGCAAGCACCGGGTTCTTCTTTTGAAGTCTGCTCACTGTTTTTCGACGAGGATCAGGTGATCTTTGTCGAGGGCGGCTTGCAAGCCTATTGCCCTTCGGGTCGTTTTTCGATGCGCGGGTCGCTGCATAGGCAAAGCTACGAGGTCGCAGACGACGTGGCCGCTGCGGACTTGGCCAATTTCATAGCAATCAAGGGTGATATGTCAGCCCTTGCAAACCCATTGGGTGCACTGCCTGCACCCATCCCACAGGACCCGATATTTCCGATCCGCCCGCCATCTGGGGTCAGGCGACCGGGTCGACCGGGGCGTCCGAACGCTCCGGTTCTGTTCCTGCGGCCCGAATGGCAGATCTAACCAAACACTGACAAGAACGATGCAGGCGCGTGGTTTCACGCGCCTGCATCATTGTTTCAGGCGGCTTTTGCTTCAGGATTGAAGCGGCCATAGAAGCTCTGACCTTTTTCGGCCATTTCACGCAGCAGCGATGGGCAGGTAAAGCGCTCACCATAAGCTTCGGTCAATTGATCGCAGCGTTCGGCCGCATAGGGCGTGCCGATGATATCCAGCCAGCTCAGCGGACCACCCGACCATGGGGCAAAGCCCCAGCCCAGAATCGCGCCGACGTCGCCTTCGCGGATGTCTTCCAGAACGCCTTCTTCCAATGCGCGTACCGCTTCCAGAACCTGTGCAAACATCAGACGTTCCTGCACTTCGATCAGGTCCGGTTGGTCTTTGGCGTGCGGGTACTTGTCTTGCAGACCCTTCCAGTACTCGACGCGCTTGCCCTTGTCGTCATAGTCGAAGAAGCCCGCATTGGCCTTGCGACCCAGACGGCCCTGTTCCTCCATCCAGAAGATCAGATCGTCTGAGGGGCTTTCGGGATAGGCGTCGCCCATGGCCGCCTTGGTGGCGCGGGCGATCTTGGCCCCGAGATCAATCGAAGTTTCATCGGTCAGCTGGATCGGGCCGACCGGGAAGCCAAGCTGACGCGCGGCGTTGTCGATCAGGATAGGGCTGACGCCCTCGGTGATCATGCGCGCACCTTCGTTGATATAGGGGATGATGCAGCGGTTGGCATAGAAGAAGCGCGCATCGTTGACCACGATCGGCGTTTTGCGGATCTGACGGACATAATCCAGCGCCTTCGCCACTGCGCGATCCCCGGTTTCCTTGCCCTTGATGATTTCGACCAGGAACATCTTCTCAACTGGCGAGAAGAAGTGGATACCGATGAACTGCTCGGGCCGGACCGAGGCTTTTGCCAGATCGGTGATCGGCAGGGTCGAGGTGTTCGAAGCAAAAATGCAATCCTCGGGGATGATCGCCTCTACCTTCTTGGTCATCTCGGCCTTCACGCCCGGATCTTCGAACACGGCTTCGATGATCAGGTCGCAACCTTTCAATTGTTCCAGATCGGGGGTGGCAGTGATGCGTGCCAGCAGGGCTTCTTTCTTCTCAGTTGTGGCTTTGCCACGCTTGATGCCCTTGTCCATATAGCTTTCGCTGTACGCCTTGCCCTTGTCGGCGGCTTCCTGATCACGGTCGATCAGAACAACCTCCATCCCAGCCTGAGCCGAGACCAGAGCGATACCGGCACCCATCATGCCCGCGCCCAGAACGCCAACCTTTTTAACGCGCTGATCTGGCACATCCTTGGGACGCACAGCACCTTTCTCCAACGCTTCTTTGTTCAGGAACAGCGAACGGATCATGGCCGATGAGGACGGGTTCATCAGGACATTGGTGAACCAACGCGCTTCGATTTTCAGGGCAGTGTCGAAGTCAACTAAAGCCCCTTCATAGATCGAGCTCAGCAGAGCTTTGGCCGCCGGGAACGCTCCCTGCGTCTTGCCGTTCACCATAGCGCTTGCGCCTACGAATGTCATGAAGCCAGCAGGGTGGTACGGCGCACCGCCGGGCATCTTGTAGCCCTTCGCGTCCCAAGGCTTGACCAGATCGGCATCCTTGGCGTTCAGAACCCATTCCTTGGCTGCGGCAACCGGATCATCCGAAACCGCGTCGATCAGTTGTGCGCCCTTGGCTTTCTTCGGGTCCATCATCTTGCCTTCCAGCAGGACAGGGGCCGCCGCCATCGCACCAACCATGCGGCTATAGCGCATTGTCCCGCCGCCACCTGGGAAGATACCCAGCAGAATTTCCGGCAGACCGATCTTGGATTTCGGGTTGTCAGTCATCACGCGGTGATGGCAGGCAAGAGCGATCTCGGTCCCGATCCCGGCGCATGTGCCGTTGATTGCGCAGGCAATCGGCTTGCCGCCCTTCTTAGTCTTGGGGTCCATACCTGCCAATTCCAGCTTGCGCAGAATGTGGTGGCCACCCATGACGAAATCGAACAGCGCTTGCGCGGGTTCTTCACCTGCCTCCTGGCGAATGGTGGCCAGCGTATTCAGGTCCATGCCGCCTGCAAACGAGCCCTCTTTGCCCGAAGTGATGACGATCCCCTTGATCTCATCATCGTTCAGGGCCTGATCGATCAGTTGGCTGACCTCTTGAAACGCCTCGCGGGTCAGCACGTTCATAGATTTGCCCTGGGCGTCCCAAGTTACGAAGGCGACGCCGTCCGCGTCTTTGCTCAGAGTGAAATCAGTCATTGTCATCTCCAATCTGGTCAGCCGTCAGCGGGCTGCCGTCTTTCCGGGTGAAAGAGAATCCGTTCTCATCATCCTTCACCATCATGTCTATGTCGCTGTAATAGCCGGTCTCGGTCGGGGTCCGAGTGCCCACCACCAGAAAGGTCGCAGGCGCATCGGTTCTGTTCACAAGGTGATGGCCGTTGGCTTCACCAGCGGGCCAAGCGGCGCAATCACCGGGCTGCATCTCATGCTCTCCATCGTCGTCGATCAGCACGCATGTACCGCTGAGCATGATGGCAAACTCGTCCTGCTCCATATGATAATGACGCAGCGAGGACAGAGCCTGCGGCTCAAGCCGCACGATGTTGACCCCGAATTGGGTCAGCCCACCCGCATCTCCAACGCCTTGGTTGAAACGGCCTCCGACCGCCTCAGCCAGCTTGCCGGGATAGGACGAGCCACCCTTGAACGAGATCTGAGAGAGATCCAGCTTGGGCATCAGACCCGCTCGATAATCGTTGCCGCACCCATTCCGGACGCGATGCAGAGCGTGGCAAGACCGGTTTCCTTGTCCTGACGCTCAAGCTCATCCAGCAGTGTGCCGATGATCATCGCACCAGTTGCGCCCAACGGGTGCCCCATCGCGATCGAGCCGCCGTTTACGTTCACAAGGGCCGGATCAACGTCGAATGCCTGCTGGAAGCGCAGCACGACCGAAGCGAAGGCTTCGTTCACTTCGAACAGGTCCAGATCACTGATCTTCATGCCGTTTTCGGCAAGAATCTTTTCGGTCACCGGAACCGGGCCGGTCAGCATGATGGTCGGATCGGTGCCGATCTTGGCGGTTGCCTTGATACGGGCGCGCGGCTTGAGGCCGTATTTTTCACCGAATTCCTTGTTGCCGATCAGAACAGCCGCCGCACCGTCCACGATGCCCGAACTGTTGCCCGCGTGGTGGATGTGGTTGATCCGTTCCAGATGCGGGTACTTGATCATCGCCACCTTGTCGAAGCCCGGCATCTGTTCACCCATCATCTGGAAGGACGGGTTCAACGCGCCGAGGCTCTGCATGTCAGTACCGGGACGCATATATTCGTCGCGATCCAGAATGGTCAGACCGTTCTGATCCTTGATGGTGATGACCGATTTCTCGAACCGGTTGTCTTCCCAGGCCTCCGCCGCACGTCGTTGCGATTCAACCGCCAGCGCGTCTGCGTCGTCGCGGCTAAAGCCATACTCAGTAGCGATAATATCCGCTGAAATACCCTGCGGAACGAAGTAGGTCTCCATTGCCAGCGAAGGATCAACTGCAATCGCCGCGCCGTCGCTGCCCATAGCCACGCGGCCCATCATCTCAACACCGCCAGCGATGTAAGCTTCGCCAGCGCCGCCTTTGACTTGGTTCGCCGCTAGGTTCACGGCTTCCATGCCCGAGGCACAGAAGCGGTTGATCGCCAGACCGGGGATCGACTGATCCAGGTCCGAGGCCAGAACCGCCGAGCGTGCCAAACAGCCGCCTTGTTCCATCACTTGTGTGACGTTGCCCCAGATCACGTCCTCGACGGCGTGGCCTTCAAGGTTATTGCGTTCTTTCATCGCGTTCAGGGTCAGGGCGGACAGGCGCACCGAGGTAACCTCGTGCAGGCTGCCATCCTTGCGGCCCTTGCCGCGCGGGGTGCGCAGGGCGTCATAAATGTAAGCTTCGGTCATGGGTCTTCTCCTTAAGCTCGATCCGACGGGTTGCCGGGCATCAGGTCATAGGGGTGTTTCCAGCCGGGCTGCTTGGATAACCGGGTCAGCCAGGTGTCAATATGGGGCCAGTCGGCGCGGTCAAAGCCGAATGGTTCGGGGTAATAGAGATAGCCGCAGCAACTGAGATCGGCGTTCGTCACGCCGTCGCCAACGATCCAGTCGCGACCCTCCAAATGGGCGTTCAACACTTGGTAAGCTGCCTTCAGGCGCCCTTGATTGAAAGCAATCACATCGGGATTGCGATGCTGTTCCGGGAGGAAGTTGATCAGAAAACGCGTCAAGCCCGCCATCGAACTAAGCTTGTGATTGTCCCACAGGACCCAGCGGAAAATGTCGTAATTTTCATCGCGATCCTTGCCTCCGAACTTGCCCGATTTTTCAGTCACATAAGCTTGAATGGCGCCGGACTGACTGGTGCGGAAATCACCGTCGATCAGGACAGGCGCTTCGCCCATCTCATTGACCTCAGTACGAAACTCAGGTGTTCGGGTTTGACCGTTGAAGAAATCGACAAAGACGGGCTCCCAATCCAACCCGGACATTTCCAGCGCTAAAGCAGCCTTGTAGCTGTTTCCGCTTTCTCCAAAGCAATGAAGTTTGATGCTCATGCGATCGCCCCTCCCAAGGCGCAATTGGCTAGGCCGGATTTGAGTATTTTTGAAAAGATGAAGGTCTGTCAGTAACCTTTGATCAACCATCTTCGAATTCAATGGTCCCGCGGTACAGGCTGGAGAGCCGATGACCGCAAAAGGTGAAGTCGTCCCTGTCCTGGTGGCGAGTGCGCCCTGTGGCAGGGACGCGTCGCCGCTTCATCTTTTCACAAATACTCCCGCCGGAGGCATCCGGCATTTAGGCTAGCGTTGTCATCGTAAGTTCACCGCATTGGCTCATCTTTTCCGCGCCTCAAGCTCAGAGTTGAAGATACGCAAGCGGTGGGTCAGGTTTTCCTCATCAATCACGCTGTTGAAATTCTCGAACAAAAAAGACAAAGCCTCACCTTCGTCCAGACCAGCCTCTCGCGCGAACGCTTTGAGCTTGCGGTACCCGTCCTCAGTCATGGCGACAGGAAAGCGACGTGTCAGGCGAAAACGCTTTGGCATTTGGGTCCTCCGGTGGTCTGGGTCCGGGCAGGGTTGCCCGAACCCACACTGAGATCAGAAGTTCGCCGCGTCCAGTGCCATTACCGTGTCCGCACCCGTCTGGATGCGCGCCAGGTGCATCCCGGTCGCAGGCAAGCGGCGTGCCATGTAGAAGCGGCCGGTGTTGATCTTGGTCTCGTAGAACTCTTTGTCCGATGCACCACCGTCCAGAGCATCTTGTGCAGCTTTCGCCATCTGCGCCCACATCAGGCCCAGGCAAACATGGCCGAACATGTGCATAAAGTCGTACGAACCAGACAGCGCGTTGTTCGGGTTCTTCATGCCTTCCTGCATAAAGTACATGCCAGCGGCCTGCAGGTCCTTGGATGCAGCTTTCAGCGGCTCGATGAACGCTTTGTCATAGGCTTCGTCCTTGCCGCCGTTTTCCTTGCAGAAGGTTTTGACCATCTGAAAGAACGCCATGACGTGCTTGCCGCCGTCCTGCGCCAGTTTCCGGCCAACCAGGTCAAGCGCCTGAACGCCATTTGCGCCTTCGTAGATCATCGCGATACGGGCGTCGCGGGTGTATTGCGACATGCCCCATTCTTCGATGTAGCCATGGCCGCCATAAACCTGTTGCGCCTGCACGGTCATGTCATAGCCCTGATCCGTCAGGAAACCCTTGATGACCGGCGTCAGCAGCGAGATCAGCCCATCCGCGTCTTTGTCACCCGAGCGATGCGACTTGTCGAGCATCGTCGCGCCCCAAAGGATGAACGCGCGCGCGCCCTCGGTAAAACTTTTCTGATCCATCAGGTTGCGGCGGATGTCAGGGTGTACGATCAATGGATCGGCGGGGCCGTCCGGGTTCTTCACGCCGGTTACGTCCCGGCCTTGCAAGCGGTCCTTGGCATATTCCAGAGCGTTTTGGAACGCGGCCTCGGCCTGTGCCAGACCTTGCATCCCCACACCAAGACGCGCTTCGTTCATCATGGTGAACATGGCGCGCATGCCTTTGTGTTCTTCGCCCAAAAGCCAACCGGTGGCCTCGTCATAGTTCATGACGCAGGTCGAGTTGCCGTGGATGCCCATTTTCTCTTCGATCTTGCCGACCGAGACGCCGTTGCGCTCACCCGGTGTGCCGTCTTCGTTGACGATGAACTTCGGCACGATGAACAGCGACACGCCCTTGATGCCATCAGGGCCACCGGGGATCTTGGCCAGCACCAGGTGGATGATGTTGTCGGCCATGTCGTGATCACCGGACGAGATAAAGATCTTCTGGCCAGAAATCTTATAGCTGCCATCGCCCTGCGGTTCCGCTTTGGTGCGCATCAGGCCCAGATCGGTGCCGCAATGCGGCTCGGTCAGGTTCATGGTCCCGGTCCATTCACAGCTGACCATGTTCGGCAGGTACTTGTTCTTTTGCTCGTCAGTCCCGTGCGCCAGGATCGCAGAGGCCGCGCCATGCGTCAGACCCTGGTACATGGTAAATGCCTGGTTTGAACCCGAGAACATCTCGCCCACGGCGGTGCCCAGTACATAGGGCATGTTCTGGCCGCCATACTCTTCCGGCATGTCGAGGCCAGTCCAGCCACCTTCCTTCATCTGCTCGAAGGCGTCTTTGAAACCGGTAGGAGTGTACACAATACCGTTTTCCAACCGGCACCCTTCGGTGTCCCCTACGACATTCAGCGGATGCAGGACGTTGGTGGCTACCTTGCCAGCCTCTTCCAGAACCGCGCCGGTAAACTCGGCTTCCAGTTCGCTATAGCCGGGAATATCCGACTGAGAGATTTTCAGAACGTCGTGCAGGATGAACTGCGTGTCTTTGGTTGGCGCGTTGTAAACGGGCATGTGAAGCTCCCTTAATTCATATGTCCGGATGGCGGGGCTAGGTTACTCGGCCGCCTTCTTTTCCTGTTTCATCGAGGCGATGACTTTCTCGCCCCAGCGCAACTGCTCTTTCAGATCGTCGATGGCTTGCGTCAGCTCGCGGCGGCGTTCTTCCATATCCGCCAGACGTTCCAACGCGATTTCATATGTGCGGGTCATCTGAGTGACCTGCTGGTCGCCCACATGGTACAGATCCAGAAGTTGGCGGATCTCTTCCAGGCTGAAGCCAAAGCGTTTCCCGCGCAGGATCAGTTTCAGCCGCGCCCGGTCACGTTTGGTGAACAGACGTTTTTGGCCTTCGCGGATCGGGAACAAAAGTTCCTTGGCCTCGTAGAACCGCAAAGTGCGTGGCGTGACATCGTAAGTCTCGCACATCTCGCGGATTGTCATCACATCTTCGGTCATTCGTCATACTCTCGTCACTGGCGTCATGAGACATGAGTTGCGCAGTTGCTTTGAGCTTTACAACACGTGAGTGACGTTTACGTAATTCAGACGCTGCGTCACTTCAAAGTTGACGTAACATCCAAACGCGTAAACGGGCTTTCGCGTAATTTTCTTGCCCTAAGGTCAAGCCTGAGCCCCAGCTTTTGCGTGCAAAAAAGCTGTGCGCACACGCGTGAGGTGTGTCGCGAGACAGAGTGTACAGGAAAGAATTCCGAAGCGACGGAAGACCTACTTCAGGGACTTTGCTGTCTGGTCGCGCAGGCGCTTCAGTTCGTCCATGGCTTCGTCAAGTTGCTCGCGTTGCTGCTCAAGCTCGCTCATTTGGCGGTCCGCCATCTCAACAAAAGTAGCCATTTGAGCTTCGTTGCCCTGATCCTCATAGATCAAAAGCCATTGGCGAATCTCTTCCAGCGGGAATCCAAACTTGCGGCCACGCATGATCAACTTCATCCGGGCGCATTCCCGCGCGCCATAAAACCGGGACCGGCCTTCGCGATCTGGTTGCAGAAGTTCGATGTATTCGTAATAGCGCAGGGTGCGCGGTGTTACATCGAACTCGGCGCACATCTCTTTGAATGACAAACGGTTGTTGGACATTCCTGGTCTCCTTGCCAGCAACCTAGGCGGTCCCGATCCCAAGCGCAACAGGTGGGCTTGCCCTTTGCCGAAACAGCGGCTCATAAAGGAAGGGACGAGAACAGGACAAATGCCAATGGTCGACAAGACAGTACTAGCCCGCCAATTTATCGAGGCGATCCCTCATGCGCGGGCCCTGAACCTGACGCTGACCCATATTGGCGAGGGCGAAGCAGAGATCACGCTGCCATACAACGAAGATCTGATCGGAGACCCGCGCACCGGCGTGATCCACGGCGGGGCAATCTCGACCATTTTGGATACGTGCTGCGGTGCTGCGGTGATGAGCCACCCATCGGCACCCGGGGGGACTGCAACCATAGACTTGCGGATCGACTATATGCGCGCGGCAACGCCGGGTCAGACAATCACGGCACGCGCGACCTGCTATCACATCACGCGGAATGTGGCGTTTGTGAGGGCGACTGCCGTTGACAATGACACAGACCTGCCTGTGGCAACCGCTGCCGGGTCATTTACGGTTGAGGGGAAGTAACATGGCAAAACCGCGGCCTGAACCGATGCAGGTGGTCAAACAACGGCGCGATGCGGCATTGCGCGCGCTGGTTGTTGGCGTACCCTATATCCGCTTTCTCGATATCAACTTCGACCGGCGTGGGGATGAACTGACCGGTGTGTTGAATTTCGACGACAAACTGATCGGCAACCCGTTTTTGCCTGCGATTCACGGCGGCGTCACGGCCGCCTTTCTCGAAGTGACCGCTGTCATCACTCTCAGTTGGGAACACATGTTCCCGCGCATCGAGAGTGGTGAGATCGATGGTGAGGCCATCGTGACCGACCCGGACATCCGCTTTCCCAAGACAATCGACTTTACCGTCGATTACCTGCGCTCGGGCTTGCCGCGTGATGCTTACGCACGGGCTTTTGTCAGCAGGTCGGGGCGGCGTTATGCTTCGGTCCGGGTCGAAGCCTGGCAGGACAATCATGCGAAACTGTTTGCGCAGGCATCAGGGCATTTCCTGATGCCTCAACCCCCCAGAGACAAGAGCTGACGATGCAGGACGCGTCGGCGCCCATCACGCACAGACGGGTGCTGAAGATCGCAGTCCCGATCGTGCTGTCGAACGCGACCGTGCCTATTCTTGGCGCGGTAGACACGGGCGTAGTCGGTCAAATGGGGCAGGCCGCACCTATCGGTGCCGTGGGTATGGGCGCGGTTATACTGGCTTCGATCTACTGGATCTTCGGGTTTCTGCGCATGGGCACGACTGGCCTGGCTGCGCAGGCGCGCGGGGCAGGTGACATCGCTGAAACAAGGGCTTTGCTGATTCGAGGGCTTCTGCTGGGCGCGGCAGCGGGCGTGTTCTTTGTCCTCGCGCAGGCGGCAGTCTTTGCTGGGGCATTTGCCCTGTCGCCCGCCAGCCCCGAGGTTGAGTCACTGACGCGTGCTTACCTTGAGATTCGCATCTGGGGCGCTCCGGCAACCATTGCTTTGTATGCCGTGACCGGATGGCTGATCGCGGTTGAACGGACGCGTGGCGTTTTCATTCTGCAAATCTGGATGAACGGGCTGAATATCATTCTGGACCTTTGGTTTGTTCTGGGGCTGGGATGGGGCGTCGAGGGTGTCGCTGTGGCCACCCTGATTGCCGAGTGGACTGGCTTGGCGCTGGGCTTGTGGCTGTGCCGGGATGGGTTCGAAGGCAAAATCTGGCGTGACCGGGCCCGGATTTTCGATGCCGCGCGCCTGCGCCGAATGATGCAGGTCAACGGTGACATCATGATCCGTTCCGTCCTTTTAACAGGCTCGTTCACGACCTTTTTGTTTGTCGGCGCGGATCTGGGCGACGTGACGTTGGCCGCCAATCAGGTTCTTCTGCAATTCCTTGAGATCACAGCCTTCGCCCTGGACGGGTTCGCCTTTTCGGCCGAGGCTTTGGTCGGTGGCGCAGTTGGTGCGCGGGATCGGCACCAGCTGCGACGCGCCAGTATCATGGCATCGCAATGGGGGCTTGGTGGAGCCATATTACTTGGGGCTGTGTTCTTCCTGGCTGGCCCGGCCCTGATTGATCTGATGTCAACCTCGCCCGAGGTGCGTTTGGCCAGCCGCGACTACCTGTTCTGGGCGGCATTGGCCCCGATTATTGGTGTGGCCAGTTGGATGTTCGATGGCATCTACATTGGTGCCACCTGGACCCGGGCCATGCGCAACGCAATGATTCAATCCGTGGCGATCTATGTAATCGCGCTGTTCATTTTAGTGCCGAGCCTCGGAAATCACGGTCTGTGGGCCGCGCTTATGGTTCTGAACATCGCGCGGGGTGTGACGATGGGCTGGCGCTATCCCAAGCTGGAAGCGCAAGTGGCTTAGAGCAGTGTCAGCAGGTTCTCAGGTGGACGCCCGATGGCGGCTTTGTCCCCGGCAATGGCAAGGGGGCGTTCGATCAGGATCGCGTTTTCCGCCATGGCGCGGATCAAGTCGTCATCTGATGCGGTCTTTGTCAGCCCCAATTCCTTGAACCGTTTTTCACCGGTGCGCACCATATCAATCACAGGCAATCCCAGTGAAACGTGCGCGGCCCGTACTTCGTCTGCTGAGGGCACATCTTCAAGGTATTTTCGCAGTTTGATCTTTGCGCCATTCTCCTCCAACAGCGCCAACCCGGCGCGGGATTTGGAACAGCGGGGGTTGTGCCAGTATTCGATCACAGCCAATCCTCTCGTTTACTGCCAACGGCTTGGTCAACGCTGTCAAAGCCATCGCGGGCCAGCAATTGATCCAGCCCGTGCGCGATGTCAGCGGCAAGTGAGATACCACCGTAAACCATGGCGGTATAGAATTGTACGGCAGACGCCCCGGCGCAGATCTTGGCGTAAGCTTGCTCAGCATTGCTGATGCCGCCGACGCCGATCAGCGGGATTTCTCCATCGGTCAACTGGCTCAGCTTCGCCAGCACACGGGTGGATTTTTCGAACAAAGGCGCGCCAGACAATCCTCCGGCTTCCCCTTTATGCGCGCTAAGCAACCCATTCCGCGACAGCGTGGTGTTGGTGGCAATCACAGCGTCCACGCGGGTTTCGCGAGCGACCTCAGCAATGTCCTGCAATTCCGGTTCAGTCAGATCAGGCGCAATTTTCAGAAAGATCGGAAGCGGGCGGGGCAGAGCATCGCGTGTTTCGATCACACCATTCAACAGCGCGGTCAGCGCGGCCTTGCCCTGCAAATCGCGCAGTTTTTCCGTGTTCGGTGACGATACGTTTACGGTAGCGAAATCTAGATGTGCCGCGCAATGGGCCAGAACTTTCGCAAAATCACCAGCGCGGTCTTCGCTGTCTTTATTGGCCCCGAGGTTCAGGCCGATCACTGCGTCTTTGGGGCGCTCTGCCAGCCGTTTGGCCATCACCTCCATGCCTTCGTTGTTGAAACCAAAGCGGTTAATGGCTGCCTTGTCCTCGGTCAGGCGAAACAGGCGTGGTTTGGGGTTTCCCAGCTGCGGACGGGGCGTGACTGCGCCCACCTCGATAAAGCCAAACCCGGCGCGCGATAGGGGTGCGAGAACCTCGCCATTCTTGTCAAAACCAGCGGCCAGACCGACCGGGTTGGGCAGATCCAACCCCGCCACTTTGGTTTTCAGGCGCGGTGTTGTCACTGTTCCCGGCGCGGGTGTCAGCCCGGACTTCAACGCCTTGATCGACATGCCATGTGCAGCTTCGGGGTCCATGCGGTGCAGGGCGCTCAGCCCCAGTTTTTCAATCAGCTTCATCCGAAGGCCTTTCCGCTTTCCCCGGATCCACACCGGATCAGGCGCGAGGTTTCGACTGCAGCCTGACGGTGGATCACTGCGGCCCGGTACACTGGGTCTGTCACCATTTCAAGGAACGCGTGCGCGGTCGGATAGCGGGCGATAAAGACGGCATCCCAGACCTCATCAACCGGTCCGATGAGAGTTGTTTCAAACACCCCACGCCACAAAATACTTGCCCCAATACGCGCAACAATCGGCGCGGTTTCAGCACCGTATTTCTGATAGGCTTCTGCCCCTGTCAGCCCCGCGTCTGCCAATTCATGCGACGCGGGATACTGTGCTACGGCCCGGAATTTAACCAGATTGAGCATTTCGATCGGCTGGTTGCGATCCAGCGCTTTGAATGCTTCGAACTGATCCCGATCCGGGTCGATAAAGGATGTCATTCCATGTCCTCGGGGAACTGGTGTACAGCACCGTCAAATGGCAGAGGGCGCGACCAGACAACGTCGCCAAGCCGGATCTGGCGATAGAGATGCGGGAATAGGGCACCGCCCCGCGAAACTTCCCATTTCAGATCGTCGCCCATGGCGTCGGCATTACAGGCCAGTAACGTCAGATCATCCACACCTGCGAAGTGTTTCGCCGCCGTCTCAGCAGCTTGTTCAGCCGTTGAAAAATGGACAAAGCCATCGGTGACATCAATTGGCGCGCCATCTGTTGCGCCCTTGTCTTGCAAGGCAGCCCATTCATCGGCCCGGAAAATTTTGTAAATCAGCATATCGATCTGATGCCCCGCGCGGCGTTCGGAATCAAGCTGGATTTCCTCTTTGACTCTCGCTCTCCATAAGCGCACGATCTTTGAAAATATAAACAGGGAGATTCAGTATGTTGACCCGATTCTTGGCGTCTGCTGCAATTCTTGGCCTCACTGCCGGTATGGCGGCGGCCGAATACAAGTTAACCATTCTGCACACCAACGACATTCACAGCCGCATCGAGTCGATCAATAAATACGATTCAACTTGCGACGCTGAGGATGAAGCGGAAGGCAAATGTTTTGGCGGGGTTGCGCGCCTTAAGACGATCGTTGATTCCCGCCGTGATGCGCTGGCGGATCAGAATGTTCTGCTGCTGGACGCGGGCGATCCTTTCCAAGGGTCGTTGTTCTACACCACTTACAAGGGCGCAGCAGAAGCCGAGTTTATGGAAGCGATCGGCTATGACGTCATGGCCGTGGGGAACCACGAATTCGACGACGGCCCTGAAGGCTTGGCGTCGTTCATTGAAACGGTCAGCTTCCCGGTGATTTCAGGCAATCTGGACCTGTCATCGTCGGCCGAGCTGAACGGCAAGGTTGAAAACCATGTTGTGCTTGATATCGGCGGCCAGAAAGTCGGTATCATCTCGGCGCTCGCTACGGATACGGTTGAGACGTCCAGCCCCGGCAAGGACGTTGTGTTTCAGGACGAGATCGAAAGCCTGAAGGCGGATGTGGCGGCACTGCAGGATGAAGGCGTCAACATCATCATCGCCTTGAACCATGTGGGTCTGGCCAAGGATCTTGAGATCGCAGCGCAGGTTCCGGGCCTCGATCTGGTGGTCGGTGGTCATTCGCACACGCTGTTGTCGAACACGCAGGAGGGCGCGGCCGGGTCGTATCCAATGATGGTTGGTGACGTGCCGGTGGTTCAGGCTTACGCATATTCAAAATACCTGGGCGAGATCACCCTGACCTTTGACGATGACGGCAATCTGATTGCAGCCGAGGGCGAACCCATTCTTCTGGATGCCTCTGTCACGCCTGACGCGGATATCGCAGCCCGCGTGGCCGAAATGGGCGCGCCGATTGAAGAGATGAAGCAACGCGTTGTTGCAAACTCAGGCGCAGCAATTCAGGGCGACAGGTCGATCTGCCGTGTGCAGGAATGTGAAATGGGTAACCTTGTGGCCGATGCGATGCTGGCCCGTGTTGCCGATCAGGGCGCGCAGATTGCGATCGCCAACTCAGGCGGCCTGCGTGCGTCTATCGACGAAGGTGACGTAACCATGGGTGAAGTGCTGACGGTTCTGCCGTTCCAGAACACGCTTTCCACTTTTGAGATCACCGGTCAGACCGTCATCGACGCGTTGGAAAATGGCGTCAGCCAGGTTGAAGAGGTAAAAGGCCGCTTTCCGCAAGTTGCGGGCCTGAGCTTTACCTGGGATCCTAGCGTGGCCCCGAACGAAGGCCGCATCAGTGAGGTCATGGTAGCCGAAGGTGACGGATTTGTTCCGATTGATCCGAACAAGACCTATCTCGTTGTGACCAACAACTATGTTCGCAATGGCGGTGACGGGTATTCGATGTTCGAAGGTGACGACAAGAATGCCTATGATTTCGGCCCTGATCTGGCCGATGTCACAGCCGAATATCTGGCGGAAAACGCGCCGTATCAGCCCTATCTGGACGGGCGTATCAAGCAGAAGTAAATTCTGCCACCTGAAACAAGAAAGCCGCATCCGGGTGATGCGGCTTTTTCTGTTTCACGGCCTGTCAGCTGAAATCGTATTCCGGCCAAAGCGATGGGTCCAAGTCGTCCAGCATAGGGCGCAAATGTTCGGAGACGCTCTGCCATCCACCAATGGATTTGGTTGAAATTTTGTTGCGAACCTGATCGATGCTAGCTGTTCTGACCTGTTTGGTGTTTTGCTCGGGTCGCATCATGGCCTCGCTCCATTCAATGCCGCAAAACGCGGCGACCTGTTTGCTGTAGGTCTCCGGGTCGGCCACCAGCTTCTCATAAGGAATGGTCAGGATGTTTTCGCCAAACACGGACTGCCAATGCGCCATGTACTGGCGGTACAAGTTCGCCGAATGAGCAATCGACCGCAGATTTGACGCATAACGCATCCCACCTGCAGGAAAGCGGCGAATCCACTTGGACAAGCCGACATCGCGGGGATCTCGCAGCATGTTGATTATCTTGGCATTTGGGAACGCGGCCAGCAGGAACCCCACTCGCTGAAAATTGTGGGGCATCTTGTCGACAAAGGCGACCGAATCCGCGGGGATTGGCGGCATTAGCTTACGGAATTCCTGCGCAAATTCGGTTGCCTTCGCGGCGGTGAAAGCGTTTTTACCGTTCTCGAAGTCTTGGGATAAGTCCGCGCCCAGCATTAACTCGCCACACCCAGCAATATGTGGCGCAGAACTAAGCATCATTTCCATCAGTGTGGTACCAGACCGCGGCTGCCCAAGTACAAAGATCGGTACCGGTGAATCGTTGTTGTCAGAGGTTTGAATGTCGTCGCCGAGCGGGAACAGGCTTGTGATATTGCGAAGTTTTTTCTCTTCTGCAGCAAAGTTATATGGATTGCCGTCGTGCTGAATCGCATTGGCGTAAGCAAATTGCGACAGCGCCGCGTCAAGACCATCGGTTTGGGAAATCAGATGCGCTTTGGCGAACTCAAGCTCCACCAGCACGTTCTCGTTACTGGCGATAGCGATCTCAACTGCGTCCATCAGGTTCACCGCATCCTCCTTGCCGACCATTGTCGACAATTGCAGCAATGTCGGGGCGTGCTCAGGATTTTCCTCAAGGATACGGTGCAGAATCTCGGTAGATGCTTCTTTATCGCCGCTTTGGTGCAGATTTACGGATTTCTGGAAGGAGATCTTAATATTGTTCGGGTCCAGTTCATAGGCACGCGCAATATCACGGGAGTTTTCATCGACAAATCCAATCTTGGAATAGGCTCGGGCCCGCTTGGTCAACAAATCAGCATTGTCGGGGTCATTGGCCAGCTTGTTGGTTGCGTGTTCAATGATCGAACGCCACGATGTACCTTTGAGGTGTATCTCATCCAGAACTCGGTTCAGTTCCTTGTTGTTGGGGAACTGTTCCAATTTTTGTTCGGTGTATTCCAGCGCTTTGGGAAACTGGCCGATCTGCATCAGAGCGTTGGCGAGGTTTTCCACGAATTGCGGATCATCCGGTTTCATCCGCGAGGCTTCGACGAAATGCGGAATGGATTTCTTGTATTGTTTCATCTCGGTCAGAACAAAACCGGCGATGGCGTGAAAGTCCGAGTCCTTGGGGAATTTCTTGACGCCCAGCTGCGCCTTTTTCAAAGCCTGTGGCAACTTTTCTGCTTCCAGAAGGGAAATCGCTTTGCTCTTGAGGGATTGAGTCGTTTGGTTTTTCATGTGACCCGTAAGATCCTGCGCCTGTATCAAGAATGTATCGATGGTTCATTACCCATGTGTGGACGGTTTGCAATAACTCTTCCGAATGACGCCATGGCGCAGCTGTTTTCCGCACGACCGGCAAATACGCTGCCAGCAGTTCCAAACTTTAATGTTTGTCCGACAAATCAGGTACATGTGGTGCGCAGCGGTGAAACAGGCCGCCATCTGGACGGGTTGCGTTGGGGATTTCTGCCACACTGGTACAAATCTGAAACGGCTGGCCCGCTGTTGATCAATGCGCGGTCCGAGACTTTGGCGGAAAAACCAGCCTTTCGTGAAGCCTGCCGGTCGCGCCGCTGCCTGATCGCGGCCACCGGGTTCTACGAATGGACGAAAACCGATCAGGGCACCCGACTGCCGTGGTACATCCATCGCAAGGATGGAGCCCCGATTGCCTTCGCGGGCGTCTGGCAGGATTGGGGACCACAGGAAAGCCGACAAGGCACCTGCGCTATCGTGACCACAGGTGCAAATGAAAACCTTAAGACAATACACCACCGGATGCCCTTGATCCTTGAGCCGGAAGACTGGCCATTGTGGCTGGGCGAGTCGGGAAAAGGGGCCGCACGGTTGATGCAGCCGGGTGACGAGGGCGTGCTGGCCTACCACCGCGTCGACCCGGCGGTGAATTCCAACCGGGCCAGCGGACCCGAACTGATTGAACCTTTCGACGGCTAAGGGCGCATGACCTTTTCTTTCGAAACTCGGCAAGCTAGACCACTGGTATGGCTTTGAATTTCCCTGATCTGACCAAGCTTTACGCGCATAACTTTGATACGGTTATCGACGTGCGCAGCCCGGCCGAGTATGCCGAGGATCATTTGCCGGGTGCGATCAACTTGCCGGTTCTGAATAATGAGGAACGGGCGCGCGTCGGAACCATCTATGTTCAGGAAAGCCCGTTTTTGGCGCGCAAACTGGGGGCCGCGCTTGTGTTCCGCAATGCGGCCAACCACATCGAGCAGCATCTCAGCCATCACGAGGGTAGTTGGAGACCATTGGTCTATTGCTGGCGTGGTGGCCAGCGTTCGGGATCGTTCACCTGGATGTTGCAGCAAATCGGTTGGCGCGCTGACGTGGTCGAAGGCGGCTATCGCACGTACCGCCGGTTGGTGAATGCGTATTTGTACGACGATCCTCTACCGCATCGATTGATCGCCCTGGATGGCTATACTGGAACGGCCAAGACGGATCTGTTGGCTCTGTTACAAAGGCGTGGCGTTCAGGTTCTGGACCTTGAGGCATTGGCCAATCACCGGGGATCTTTACTGGGGGAAAGGCCAGGCGGACAGCCCGCGCAAAAGGCGTTTGAATCGGCATTGTCCAGCGCGCTGTGCGCAATGAATCCAGCGCGCCCTGTTGTGGTCGAAGCGGAATCTTCGAAAATCGGCAGTCTAATCCTGCCGCCCAGCCTTTGGACCGCGCTATGCGCGGCCCCCAGGGTGCAAATCACAGCACCGATGGAAGCGCGCGCCGCCTATTTGGTGAGGGCCTATGACGACATCCTGTCTGACAGTGATCGTTTGCGGGATCGGCTTTCTCCGCTGCGTTTTCATCGCGGACATGACGTTGTCGATGGGTGGATGCACCTGATCGATGCGGATGAAAAACACGCGCTGACACAGGCGTTGATGGAACAGCACTATGATCCGGCCTACACCAAATCACGGCGGTCGCGGTCCGCAGAGGTGCTGGCCAACATCAACATTGCGACATTGGACGATGACGGCCTTGCAACGGCAGCGTCTCAAATCGAAAGCCTGTTGGATCAGCTTTGAAGGCGCATGCCCGGAGTATCAGTCAATTCACCAATGATTACGGCGGGGTACCCTGCGGCCTTCAAGTCCTGAATCAGTGCATCGGCCGCTGCCGCATCGACAGCCGCCAGCAAACCACCAGCCGTTTGCGGATCGAACAACAAAGCGGCTTTGCCTTCGGCGGGCAGGCCAATGGCAATAGCCCGGTTGTCGGCAAAGATCGTTGACCGCATACCTTGTTCAGACAGCTCCAGCGCACCATCCATCACCTCAATCGCGTCCAGATCAAGCACGGCACCGCAGCCTGAGGCGTCGCAGATACCTTGCAGGTGTCCGGCTAATCCAAACCCGGTCACATCCGTCATCGCATGGGCTTTGGCCAGAATACGTGCCGCCTCTCCCTGCGGTTGGGTCATCTGCTGATAGGCCGCTGCGACCCAGGCTCCGTTGGCTAGACCGGCCATTTCCGCAGCCATCATAACGCCGCTGCCCAAGGGCTTGGTCAGGATCAGACGGTCCCCCGGTTGCCCACCCGCCAATGTTACAGGAGGCGTTTCACAAAGGCCGGTTATCGTAAAGCCGATGGTCATCTCGTCGCCCATGGAACTGTGCCCACCCACAATTTCGGCCCCGGCCTCTTTCATCACCTTGCCCGCGACTGCCATGATTTCTGCCATGGTGCGGCCTTGAAGACTGGCGGACATACGAGGCAGGATGATCGTTGCCGTTGCGGCCTGAGGCGTAGCTCCCATGGCCCAGATATCCCCCAACGCGTGCACAGCAGCAATGCGTGCCATAAGGGCGGGATCATTGGTGAAAGCCCGCAGGTGATCCGAGGTCATGACCTGCTGAACGCCACCCGTCTGTAACAAAGCCGCATCATCGCCGGGCAGGGGGGTAATGTCCGAGCGGGTCGGGGCGGGTTGCGATTTCAGAGCGGTCTGCAACGCGTCGCGCCCGACCTTTGCGCCGCACCCTCCGCACATGGGTTTTTCCCCCAGCGACTCATCCAGCCCAAAGGCCCGGTCGCGTGGTAATGTTGGAGGCTTCATCTGCGGCAGGTTTCGAAACCTGTTCATGAAGGTTTGGTCGATGTGGTTCTTCCATTTCCACATGATCGGACCGCTGAAGGATGTCCCCAAACGTTCACCAAGCGCGGATTTGCCGCCCAAAGAAATCAGTTTGAGGTAATCCTTCTGCGGGACATACCTGCGAATCCGTCCCGCCCCCAGCGCGGCACGCAGATTATCAAAAAGAACGGGCGCTTCGCGCACCGCGTAAACGCCTGCCTTGGGGCGCGGATTATCCGACAGGTGGGCGCAATCTCCGGCTGCAAAAACAGCGGGGTCGCTGGATTGAAGATGGCCGTTCACCCGGATGTACCCGTCCTGCAGATCCAGCCCGGTATGTGCGATCCAGTCATAAGGGCGCGCCCCGGCGGCTCCGGTGACGAAATCTGCAGGTATTGCGCGGCCGTCCTTCAGTTCCACGTGATCCGCGTCGATCCGGGTGATCACTGCGTTTTCGATGACGTCCACACCCAGATCCTGCATGGCGCGGCGGATCGTGGCCGCCGCCTTGGGTTTGGTGGCCGTCAGGATCGAGGCATTATCGATCAGCGTTATCCGCGCCGCGCGCCCCTTTGCTTTGAGAGCATGGGCCATGGCCATGACCAATTCGGCCCCGGCAACGCCCCCGCCGATCACCGCGACTGACGCAGGGCCATCGTGATCAAGATAGTCAGCCCACCGCGCAGCAAATCCGCCCAGAGGTTTGGCTGGAATGGCATGTTCGGCAAAGCCCGGTAGAGCGGGCATGTCCGAAGTGATCCCGACATTGACTGACGCCACATCAAACCCGACCGGCGGGTGTCCGGGAACATGCACCTGATGTGCGTCGGTATCGATCCCCTCAACCGCACCCAGAATAACACGAGCGCCTGCGAAGCGCGCGAGTTTCACCAGGTCAATGTCCAATTCCCGGCGATCGTAATGTCCGGCGACAAATCCGGGTAGCATCCCGGAATATGGCGCAGTTGGGCCGGGGTTGATCACTGTCACCCGTGCCCCGGGCAGGGGGTTCATCCCCCATTTCCGCAAAAGCAACGCGTGGGTGTGACCTCCGCCAACAAGAACCAGATCGCGGGTTAAAGGCAGCGGAGGTGAGTGCATTGGGTTAATTCGCGCTATGGTCCGGGACGTCTTCGACCTGCTCGACCGCGTGGGTGGCCCAAAGCTCATCCTCACCCGCATCCGGCAAATCGCTGGGCTTTTCATGACGATGAATGTGCCATTTGGCAATGAACAGGGCCGTGATCGGTGCTGTCAGAAACAAGAAAAGCGTGATCAGAAGCTCATGCAATGACAGTTTGCCTTCCAGCAGGACGGAATGCGTGATCGAGGCCAGAAGCACACCGCCCACGCCCAACGTCGTCGCCTTTGTCGGCGCGTGCAGCCGGGACATAGGGTCCTTTAGCTTGATCATGCCGAAGGAACCGACAAAACCGAAAATGCCCGACATGATCAGGAAAACGGCGATCAGAATTTCGACAAGTAATGTCATGCCGCCCTCACTCGATAATGTTGCCGCGCAACATGAAGCGCGCGTAAGCCACGGTTGAGACGAAGCCGAGCATGGCAATGATCATGGCAGCTTCGAAAAAGATTTCGGTGCCCTGATCCAGACCATAGAGGATCATCAGGGCGATGGTGTTGATCACCATCGTATCCAGCGCAAGAACGCGGGTGCCAACGCCGTCTGCGGTGATGATCCGCCAAAGGCACATCATGATGGCAGCTCCGAAACAGGCAAAGGCAAACAAGATGGCATATTCCAAAATCATTCGAAAATCTCCTTCAACCTGCGCTCGTAACGCTGCTTGATCTGATCGCGCACCTCTTCGGGGTTGGGGGCGTCAAGACAATGCACCAAAAGGTTATGCCCTTGCGCCGACAGATCGCAGCTTACGGTGCCTGGGGTCATGGTTATGGTGCCCGCCAGAACGGTGATCGCCTCTGGCGTGCGCAGTTCCAACGGGACACAGACCCAGTTGGGTTGGCGGTCGGCATCGCGTTTGAACAGGATAATTCGGGCAACGGTGATGTTTGCAATCACAATGTCCCAAAGCACGACCAGCATGTACTCTGCCACCATCGGCCAATTGCGCAGCTTGGGACGATCCGGCCAGTAGGGCTGCGTAATAAAGGGGATGATGATCCCCAAAATCAGACCAAACACCAAAGAGTTCAAAGACCCGTTATTGGCCAGCAGCACCCAGACGAGCGTCAGCAAGAAAGTCAGATGAGGGTGCGGAAAGATCCGGTGGAGCAGTTTCATCATTCTTCCCTTCCCAATACGGCAGAGATGTAGTTTTCGGGCGCAAACAGCTGAGCTGCGGTCTTGCTTGTGTATTCAAGGGCCGGACCTGCAAACAGGGTCAGCAGGATCAAACCCGCCACCAGTCCAAACACGGCTGTGATCGCAAGGCCGAGTTGCGGTTCTGGGGCGACCGGTGCTGGGACCTCTTCGCCTTCGACAGGCTCTTCGATGGTGACCACCTGCGTGTCGTGGCTTTTCCAGAAGATCAACGTTCCCGCGCGCGCCAGCCCAACGATGGTGACAAAAGACCCGATCAGAATAACAGCCCACACCGCCGTTGCATCCGATGCATCGCGGGACGCGTCCAGAACCAGCAGTTTGCCGATGAAGCCCGAAAGCGGTGGCATCCCTGCCATTGCGATGGCTCCGACAAAGAACAGGGCCGAGATCAGGCCACTTTGGGGCATCGGCGCTGTGGGTGCGATGGCACCGCCGCGACGTTCCATCACCAGATCCGCCACCAGGAATAACAGCGCAGTCGCAAGCGTCGAGTGGAACACGTAGTAAAGTGCCGCCGCCGTCGCATCCGGCGTGAATTGCGAGATTGCGATCAGCAGGGTACCCATCGAAGCGATGGCGCAAAATGCCACCATGCGGGCTATGTGCTGAGATCCCAATATGCCGACGGCCCCAACGGCCAAGGTCAAAAGCGCGGCAGGTTGCAGCCAATCGCCGACCAATCCCTGGGTCGCTTCAACCTCTGGTCCAAAGGCCAGCGTGTACATCCGAATGATCGAGTAAGCACCGACCTTGGTCATGATCGCAAAAAGGGCGGCAACCGGTAGGGGGGCGTTGGCATAACTGGCGGGAAGCCAGAAATGCAGGGGCAACACTGCGGCTTTGATACAGAAAACCAACAGCAAAAGCACAGCGCCGACCCGTAGCAAAGCCGTGTCTTCAGCCGGAAGCTCCGCCACACGCAGCGCAATATCGGCCATGTTCAGCGTACCGGTGACGCCATAAATCGTGCCCAGGGCAAACAGAAACAGGGTCGAGCCCAAGAGGTTGTAAGCCACATACTGCACGCCCGATTTCAATCGAACCGAACCGCCGCCATGGGTCATCAGACCGTATGAGGCGATCAGCAGAACCTCGAAGAACACAAACAGGTTGAACGCGTCGCCGGTCAGGAAGGCGCCGCAAACGCCCATAAGCTGGAAATGGAGCAGTGCGTGGAAATGTTTCCCGCGCTCGTCCCAGCCCGACGCTATGGCATAAAGCACAATGGGTAAGGCCAGCAGCGCGGTCAGCAGAACCATCATGGCTGAGAGCCGATCCAACACCATGACAATACCGAAAGGTGCAGGCCAATTGCCCAACTCGTAGACCAGAATTTCACCACCCGACGCTTGCGCGGTGATGGTCAGGGCAATGCCCAGCAGGGCAATGACACCGGCGACCGAGAAGATGCGCTGCAGGTCCAGATGATACCGCAGGACCATGATGATGAACGGGGCCAGGATCGCGGGAAGGACGATCGGCGCAACGATCCAGTGGTTCATGCGTCTTCTCCCGGGGCGTCCACGCTGTCCTGCGGGCTCATGTCTATATGGTCATCCTTTGAAGACAGGTAGGCCGAAAGGGCAATCATCACGATCACGGCCGTCATCCCGAACGAGATCACGATGGCTGTCAGCACCAGCGCCTGTGGCAGCGGGTCGGTATAGGGCACGTCTTCGTATTTGTTCAGAACGGCTGGCGCATTCAGCGCGAGGCGCCCGGTGGCAAACAAGAAGACGTTCACCGCGTAGGTGATCAGGGACAGGCCAAGAATGACTGGGAATGTCCGGCGACGCAGGATCAGGAAAATCCCGGCGGCGGTCATAATGCCTACGGCAGAGGCTACGAGCGCTTCCATCAGGCCTGCTCCTTCTCTTTATCTTCGTCTTGAGGGGCATCCCGCAGTGGGTTGATATCCATTGGGAATTCCTGCGCCATACCCGGCCGCCACGCAAAGCGCGACAGGCTGTCCAGCGCGAGCATCACCGCCCCAAGAACGGCGAGGAAAACGCCCACGTCAAACAGCATGGCCGTGGCCCATTCGAACTCTTCCAGCGGTGGCCAGTTGATGTAACCGAAATCGCTGGTCAGGAAGGGACGTTCGTTGAACCAGGCCCCCAGGCCGGTCGCGGCTGCAATCAGAACACCCCAGCCGATGGTGCCGTGATAGTAGAACCTTTGTCGTTCGATGGCCCACGTATATCCGCTGGCCATGTATTGCATCAGAAAGGCAATTGCGACGACAAGACCAGCGATGAAACCGCCGCCGGGTTGGTTGTGACCCCGGAAGAAAATGTAGGCGCCAACCATCAGGGCGATGGGCATCATCACACGCGTCGCAACCACCATCATCAGCGGATGAGAATCCCCCGATTGCGGCCAATGCGGTTTTCGGTTCAGAAGATAGCCGCGCACATTCGTGCTCAGAACCGCTTCGGTCAAGGCAAAGATGATCAGAGCCGCGATGCCCAGAACGATGATCTCGCCAAAGGTATCAAAGCCCCGGAAGTCGACCAGAATAACGTTCACCACGTTGGTGCCACCACCGCCCTTGTACGAATTCGCCAGATGGAAGTCCGAGATTGTCGGGAAGGCAAAGTCCCGCAGCATGATCGCGTAAATCAGCGCCCCGGTCCCGATACCCGCGACAACAGAAATCGCAGCATCTCGCCACCGTCGTGCGGCTGAACTGTCCCACGGCGTTTCCGTGGGCAGGAAGTTCAGCGACAGAAGCAGCAGGATCATTGTCACCACCTCGACCGAGATCTGGGTCAGAGCCAGATCCGGTGCAGACAGATAGTTGAAGGCGACCGACACGATCAGGCCGACGACGCCGATCAGGACAAGCGACAACAAACGGTTGCGGTGGAACCACATGATCCCCAAGGTCGCGCCAACCAGACAAATCCAGCCGATGATCGGGATGATCTGCGCAGGCAGCGGAACACGTGTTTCAACGCCAATCGTTCCTGTCGAATAGGCGTAGTAGCCCAGACCGACGGTAAAGGCGACGAAGATGATCGCGTAGCGGCTGAGGACACCGTTGTGCAGCTCATCCGTGATCCATTGGCTGAGGCGGGTGAAGGCGTTGATGATCGCTTCGAAAATGACCTTCGCCTCAGGGCGGGGCAGGGCGTTCCATAGCTGCTCACCGAGTTTGTGCATCGGCAGCAGGAACAGGCCACCCAGCGTCGCGACAATCGACATGTACAGTGCCGGCACAAAACCGTGCCACAGCTTCAGCGAGTAGTAGGGCAGCTTTTCTCCGCCGATCACCGCGCTGGACACCACGGCGACCAAGGGGCCGACGATCGCAGCCGAATAGAGGCCGATCAGAATGACCAGCACGACCAGGAAGGCTGGTGCAATCCACAGACCGACGGGTGGATCATGCGGATGCGCAGGGTAGTCGTCGCGCTGCGGGCCGAGGAACACGTGGCTCACGAAACGGAAGGAATAGGCTGCAGAAAACAGCGATGCCAGCAAGGCCAATCCCGGCACCAGATAATGCGAGTTCAGCCATGTCGTGTGGACGGTCTCCTCCAGCATCATCTCTTTCGACAGGAACCCATTTAGCGGCGGCAGGCCCGCCATCGACAGGGCCGCGATGGTGCCGATTGTAAAGGTGATCGGCATCAGATGCCGCAATCCGCCCAATCGCTTGACGTCACGGGTGCCGGTTTCATGGTCAACGATCCCGGCGGTCATGAATAGGGCGGCTTTGAAGGTCGCGTGGTTGATGATGTGAAACACGGCGGCGACAGCTGCAAACTTGGTGCCAAAACCCAGCAGCATGGTGATCAGGCCCAGATGAGAAACGGTCGAAAACGCAAGCAGCGCCTTTAAGTCATCCTTGAACAGAGCAATCACCGCGCCCAACAGCATGGTCACCAGACCAGTGGTGGCGACAATATAGAACCATGCATCCGTCCCGGCCAAAACCGGCCACATCCGCGCCATCAGAAACAGACCGGCTTTAACCATTGTGGCTGAGTGCAGATAGGCCGAAACCGGCGTGGGTGCCGCCATCGCGTGCGGCAACCAGAAATGGAACGGGAACTGGGCCGATTTTGTGAAGGCGCCCAACAGGATCAGGATCAGCGCGGGCAGGTAGTAGGGCGAAGCCTGGATCAGTTCTTTGTTTTGCAGAATGACGCTCAGATCATATGACCCCACGATGTTTCCCAGGATCAGCATCCCGGCAATCATCGCCAACCCGCCGCCACCCGTAACGGCCAGCGCCATACGCGCGCCTTGGCGACCTTCGGGCAGGTGTTTCCAATAGCCGATCAGCAGGAATGAGCTGAGTGACGTAAGCTCCCAGAAAATAAGCAAAAGCAGGATGTTGTCTGACAGAACGATCCCGACCATCGCGCCCTGAAACAGCAGCAGATAGGTATAGAACTGCCCCATCGGATCTTCGCGCGAGAGGTAGAACCGCGCGTACAGGATGATCAGCAGACCGATGCCCAAAATCAGCAGGGCAAACAAAAACCCTAGTCCGTCCAGCATAAAGTTCGCGTTTAAACCAAGTCCCGGAATCCAATCGAACCGTGCAGTAACAACTTCGCCGCGCATGACCGAAGGGATGTGGATCAAAAGCCCCATCAGGGCGAGAAACGTCGTCAATGCCGCTGCGGATGCAGCCGCGTTTCTGCCTGCACGGATCAGAAGAGCAGGGAACACAGCACCAAGGAAAGGAAGGGCCGCGATAAGGAATAGGGACAAGTGCGATACTCCGGTCTGAGCGGTCAGGATGAAGCCAATTTTGTAAGGATATTTTCTTGACTGTCCAGATATTGTAACTTCTTCACAAAATTCTACTGAAACACTCAACTATACTGCAGCTCTGCGAAAAAATGACGCGATCTTGATCTTGTTCAGGGGTTTAGTGGGCTCCGTTTTCCTCCATCTGTGCTAGATCAACGGGTAGCAAACAGGAGGCATCGCGTGGCCGAACAAGTGAACCGAACCCGCAGATGGGTGTTGATCGGCGGTGGTGCCGCGGTCGCTGCCGGGTTTGCGATCCGGGAATATCGCTTGATCCCGGAAGATCATGGCGGTGGCCGGATCAGTGTAGCTGCAGCTCATGAACAAGCCCGCGAAGGGCACATCCTGCTTGTCGATATTCGAACGCCGCGCGAATGGCGCGCTTCGGGCGTTGGTGAGGGTGCTACTCCGCTTGATATGCGGCGTGAAGATTTCATCGAAGTGCTCTCGCAACTGACTGACGGTAACAAATCGGCACCCGTCGCGCTGATTTGTGCGCGTGGTGTACGCTCGGCACGATTGAGCAATCAGCTCATCGCGGCCGGTTTCGCCAATATCATTGATGTGCCCGAGGGCATGCTGGGCTCGGCGGCTGGGCCGGGTTGGGTTCGGGCCGGACTGCCGGTTCGTCGATATAATGAGGATGCAGGATGATCCGAACACTCAGTCTAACGGCATTTCTTGCCGCAACCGGGCAGGCGGCATTGGCCGGGTGCGCCGGTCAGGATGCTGTATGCGAAACGCCAATGGGCACCTATCACCTCGAATTGCCTGATGCGGATAATCCTCCGATGGTTCTATTCCTGCACGGCTACGGTGGCAGCGGATCGGGCACGATGCGCAATCGCGCGATGGTCGAACCTTTGCTGGAACGTGGCTATGCGGTTATGGCACCTGAGGGTCTGGAACGACCTGATCGGGGCGGCACCAAAAGCTGGAATTTCTATCCCGGGTTTGGCGAACGGGACGAAACCGCCTTTCTGACTGAGGTTGTGCAAGATGCCGCCGACCGGTTCGGCGTCGATCCCGACCGCGTCCTGCTGGGTGGATTTTCGGCAGGGGGCTTCATGGTCAACTATTTGGCCTGTGAGGCCCCTGATACGTTTTCTGCCTACGTTCCCGTCTCGGGCGGGTTCTGGCGTCCGCATCCCGAGGTTTGCGAGGGTCCGATCCGCATGTTCCACACCCATGGCTGGACGGATAATGTGGTGCCCTTGGAAGGTCGCTTGTTGGGTGGCGGGCGTTTCCAGCAGGGTGACATTTTCGCCGGGCTTGAAATCTGGCGCGAAGCAAATGGTTGCGTCGATCACAAACCAAGCAGTTTCACGGTGACGGATGACTTCATGCGCCGTCGCTGGACAGGGTGCGCCGAAGGCAGCGCGTTGGAGTTTGCGCTGTTCCCCGGGGGGCACAATGTACCTGCCGGTTGGGCAGACATGATCGTCGATTGGTACGAAGGGTTACCCGGCAGTTGATTATTCCGCCGGGGTCATGTTGCCTTTGCCTTCGACCAGCCGCTTGAGCTCATCACGATAGCGGCGGGCCGAGCGTGTGATTGCAGGCTCGCTGAAATCCTCACGCATTCCGACCATTCTGCGTGCAGTGCCTGCAGACACACCGCTGAGGGCCGACAAAGGAATTGCAAGTGCCAGGCTGATGGCAATCGGAGCCAGCCAGATCGAAACCAGACCGGACAGAATACCCACGCTCAGCGCGATGCCACTGATCGTTTCCAGCGCATGGCACAAAACCAGAGTGCCTAACCCATAGCTGCCGCCATCACGGGCTTGCGGAGACCAGCCGCGTTGGATGCCAAAAGCGGTGCGGAAGACCGCAATCATCTGCTGCACCATCAGAATAGGCGCGTACAGAATAGACAGCAGAACCTCGGCCAGGAACGACGTCAGAAACTTGCGCGCTCCGCCAAAGTCGGAATAGCGCACACCGCTCAGTGGCAGGGCAAGAACACCAAGCACCTTGGGGGCCAGCAACATGGCATACATGACCAGAATGATCAGCACATGTCGGGTTTCGGACATTTCGGGCCATTGCGGGAACAGCGGATTGTCGGGGCTGAAGTAATGCAGGACGGATGCGTCCTGACCCTGACCAATCAGCGCCCACATCAAAAGCAGTGCGAACCATAGCGGAGACATCAGGTATCCAATCGCACCGTGGAACATGTGAAAACGTGATACGGCGCGGAATCCGGTCGATCCAAGCAGCTTCAGGTGTTGCAAATTGCCCTGACACCAGCGGCGGTCCCGCATGGCATGATCGATGAGGGTGGGTGGTGTTTCTTCGTATGATCCGCGAATGCGTGGCAAAAAGCGCACCGCCCAACCGGCGCGGCGCAGCAATCCAGCCTCGACAAAATCGTGGCTCATGATCAGCTTGTCCTGACCGCTGAATGACCGCAGCTTGGGCAGACCGGCGCTGGTGGCAAAAGCCTTGGTGCGGATAATTGCGTTATGGCCCCAATAATTGCCTTCTTGCCCGCACCAACGCGCCAGACCTTCAGCAAAGGCGATGCCATAGACGCCGTTTGCGAATTGCTGCATCCGGGCAAAGACAGACTGTGCGCCTATGAGTTGCGGATAGCTTTGGATCAGACCCGCGCTGGGATCACGCGCGAGCGCATCGGTCAGTCGATAGATCGCGCGCCCAGTCATCAAACTGTCGGCATCCAGCACCAACATCGCATCCCAATCCGCGCCCCAGCGGCTGACCCAGTCGGCGATATTTCCCACCTTGCGATCGGTGTTTTGATCGCGGCGGCGATAGTACAATTCCAGCCCCGGTGCCAAAGTGGTACGCAGGGCCTCGACACTGGCCTGTTCCTGCGCCGCTATTTCGGGGTCCCGTGTATCGGAAAGGATGAACATGGCATAGTGGTGCTGTCCGCCACGGGTCTGCAAATCTTCCAGCATGGTGCGGGCATTGCCCAGCACGTTCCACGGCACCTCGTTGTAAACCGGGGTCAGCAAGGCCACGCGCAATGGCTGCGCGCTGTGGCTTTTCTGAGGGCGATCCTGCCGCGACAGGGACACCATACCCAAAAGAACCGTGCAAACCGTAAACGAGATCCAGAAGAAATTGAACGAGATCAGCGCCAACAGGATGGCTTCGATCAGGTTGATCCCTTCAGCGCTGAACCAATCGCTCATCACCCAGAGCAGGCCCAGCGTTGCCGCCATAGCCGGGGAAAACGCCAACGCACGCCAGAACCCAGCCGATGAGCCGCGCTTGCCAGAAGGCGCTTCCGCATCGCGGAACTGCGCGCCGAAGTTCTGCGCGGGCATCGCCAGAGGGGCTTCTGGCGGCATGATATGCAGATCGCGGCTCATGTGGTCCAACGGTAAAGCCAGACTTCAGAGGCGGGCTGTTTGTCTTTCAGAAGCTGCGCGCGCAGCTCGACATGGTTGCGGTCTCCGGGCTGGAACGAAAAGGCCAGACGCAGGCCACCGGTATCGGGATTACGTTGCAGAACACCTTCAGAAGTTTCGGCATGAGGCGAGTCAACAAAGATCGAGATCGCGTCGATGTCCTCGAACAGTTCACTGCCTTCAAAGTCAATGACAGCCAGACGGCCCTCGCCGAACGTGTTGTCCCCCATCGCGGTGTTGATGACCCGCGGCATCGGCGTGCGCTGAGGTTCTTCACCCCAGATCAGACGATAGGACATATCGACCTGACTGCCCGCCGCATAAGGCTCAGCCGGGCGCCAATAGGCGACGATATTGTCATAGATTTCCTGATCAGCGGGGATTTCCACCAGCGTCACAGTGCCTTTGCCCCAATCCTGATTGGGTTCGACCCATAAACCGGGGCGCTTGTGATAATTCGCTTCCAGATCGGCATAGTCCGAAAACTCGCGCTTGCGCTGCATCAGGCCAAAACCGCGCGGGTTCGTATCAACAAAAGACGAGATCTGCAGGCGGGTCGGGTTGGCCAGCGGCCGCCACAAAACCTCACCCGCGCCATTGCGGATCAGCAGCCCGTCACTGTCATGCACGGCGGGGCGGAAATCATCGAACCGGCTGTGGTTGGTTTGGTCGAACAGGAACATCGACGTGCCCGGCGCAATTCCGACATGGGGCAGCTCTTCGCGCGGGAACAGCGTGGCCTCAACATCCATGACGCAGTCTGCACCTGCTGTGACGTTGAACCGATAGGCCCCGGTCACGCTGGGGCTGTCCATCAAGGCATGCACAACCATATTGCGCTGGCCGGGTTCGGGGCGCTCCAGCCAAAAGCGGATAAACTCGGGGAATTCCTCGCCATCGGGATCGCCGGTCTTCAGGGCCAGACCTCGGGCGGACAGGCCGTATACCTCGTGCAAGCCAATGGCGCGGAAATAGCTTGCGCCTTGCCAGACGCAGAATTCATCCGTCTTGCCGGGGCGGTGCATTTCGGTCCGCAGGCGCAGTCCAGAAAAACCCAGCGTATCGTCGATGGGCAATTGCGGGACATCTTCGGACTTGTCGAACATCGCAAGGTCGAAAGCGACAGGCGTGGTCATGCCGTTTTCAACCGTTTCGACCTTTACGGTACGGGGGAAGTACAAGCCAGGAGTGAAGAAATCCACGTTGAACGGGGTCTCGGTCTCGTACCAAAGCGCGCGGTCCAAGCGGAACCGGATCGAGCGGTATTGCTGATAGGTCAGGTCCTGCCATTCCTGGGGGACCATATCGCGTTCCGCGTAGGGACGGCTGGCCAGATCACGCGCCATCTCGATCACATAGTTACGATCAAAAGGTACTTCGCCGCCCGTCGCATAGGCGGACGGGGCAAGAGCCAAAGCGGTCGTCGAAACGAGGAATGCGCGTCGGGTAAAGTTCATTTCTTGGTCTTCCAGGGTTGTGACTTGAACCAAGCTGCCAAATAGGCAACGCCGATGATCATCGCAAAGCCAATCATGTTGGCGACAAAGACACTGGCGACATCCCGCCCAGATTGGTCCAGCGCGACACCGATCAGGCGGGCTGCAGCCATGGAGAACACAAAGACTGCAAGGGATTGCTGGCCGACCTTCGTGATAACCGCCAGCAGAAGTTGCCAGACGCGCGCGCCCACACTGTGCCCCGTTGCAATCAGGCGGTGGCCATGCTCGCCCGCAGCAACCCAACCCAGATAAGCCAGCGACAAGAAGTGGACGTAACGCAGCAGACCAAATTCGGTTTTTCCACGCAGGTCTTCAGTCAGAGGCCAGCCCTTGCGAATTACTGCACCAAAATCGGGCGCGGCGGTGTTGATCCAGGTGAAGACCTTCCACGACCCGAACGGAGCCGAAAGGACAACAAAGGCAATTGCCGCCCAGATCAGGGATTTCGAAACGGGCGGGGCGGGAATCCAGCCGCGCATGAAGGCAAAACCCGTAAAGAACAACAATTGCCAACCGAACGGGTTAAAGAACCATTGACGATCCGACCATGGCTCGGCCGGCAATGCCAATGCGCCGGTCTGAGCAATAAACCAGATGCTGACCGATACTGCTGCCATCAGCCAGAAGCTGACACGATACAGCGCCATGTAAAGCGGCATCAGCGCCAGTACCACAAGATACATCGGCAGGATGTCAAAGTAGTTCGGCACGTAGGTCAGTGTGAAAATCCCAACCATCTGCGAGGCCGGATCGTTGAAAAAATGCTGCAGGTTCAGAGATGAGATATAAGTCTTCTCGAACGCACCGGTCTGGTCCAGTGCAGCCATGGTCATGGCCACAAAGAAGAACAGACAGATATGCGCCCAGTAAACCTGCCAGATGCGGAACGCCACACGTGCTGATCCCATCCACCAGCCCTTGCGCAAAAACGCGCCGCCAAAAGCAATGGCAGAGGCCATGCCAGAACAGAACACAAAAATTTCTGTGGCATCGGAATAGCCGAACCGCGCTGGAATCCATCTGGCCCAGGGATCGTTTGGGATATGGGCGATGAGAATGATGAACATCGCAATACCGCGGTAGAAGTCCAACCGTGGATCGCGCGTGCGGGCTGGGGCCGCGGCAGGGGCCGCAGCTGGTGCAAAATCAGAAGCGGGCGATATGGTCGCCATACGTTTTCTGTCCTTCTAGATCGTCTTGTTATTCGGCGGGGACGCTTTGCACGTCGCCGCTATCGCGGGCCGCATCGATCAGGGCGCGGCGTGCGATGGCATAATTGTCTTCGCCTCCGGCTCGCTTGGCACGACGGTCGTCCAGAATACGCTCGACCGCGTCCAGACGTCCGGCGCGCAGACCGGAATCGATGGTAATGCGTTCAAATACATCACGTTGCGCGTGGCTGCCACCGGCCAATTGCATCGATCCACGCGCCGTCAGTAGGTGATCGAACGCGGTGCCATAATGGCCGTCTCCGAAGGCTTCCAACCCCATGGCTGCGGCAACACCGGGATCAGCCATACGGCTGGTGGTGTCGTCTTTGGCGTGGGCTGCGTCACGGTTCATGCGGCTCAGCATCTTGGAGGTTGCGTCGGCACGATTGTCGCCGGTCAGAGCCAGCAGGTAATGCAGGTCCGCGAAGATCAGGCAGCCATCTTCGGTGCGCGCAGCACTCAGATCGGCCAGTTCTTCCCAGCGGTTGCCAACATTCACGCCCTCAAGCTCAAGCCGGGACAGAAGCGAGGTTGCGTTCGAAATGTCGCGGTAATCGTCGGTCTTGTCCTTGCGAATATGGGCGTCATACAGCTCCATCACCTGATCAACCTGACCCAGATCCAGATGCATCAGGGCTTTGTGCCACCAGACGTGATAGCGGAAATTGTTACAGTGCGCCCAGGCATCTTCGCGCCCTGCAAGCCAATCCAAACCCAGCTGCGCGTTGCCGGTCATCTCATGAACATGGGCCACCGCGTGCAGGCCCCAGGCGTCGTCCGACACCATCCACAGCGCCTGACGGCCTGCGATTTCGGCCTTTTCATAGGCGCCGGTTTCCTCCAGCGCGAAAGAATGACAGCCCAGCAGATAGCCACGGCCCGGATGGTCGGGTTCGTAGGCCGGCATCACACGTTCGATCGACCGGCGCATACCTTCGGCATCGCCCAGAACAAATCGTGTTGCATGGCTCAGTTTCATCGCCAGTGTGTCCTGCGGATGATCACGCAGGACCGCTTCGAATTTCTGCACCGCTCGCGTTTGTTGTCCCGCTAAAAACAGCGCCAAAGCGTCCACGTACAAGCGCTCGCGGGCCGAGATCGGTTGACGTTCCATCGCGGTATTGGCCGCTGCCAGGGCTTCAACCGCTACGGCCATCATTTCGCGTCTGCCCAGCAGCGCCATGAACAGACCTTTGACTGCGTGACCCAGCGCAAAATCAGGTTCAAGCTCAAGCGCTTTGCCCAGATGTTGGGGCGTGACGGCAGCATGCGCCATGAACCCAAGCAGAACACCATTCCAGGCGTCGACCGCGGCCGGCTGGGTCAGGGTGTTCATCTGTCCAAAAACATCTTGTTTCATACTTGGGTCCAATCTGATTGCGGTATTTCACTTTGTTCGATGTAACAGAGTGTGAGAGAGGGACGTAATAGTATCGACCCTGCTCTCGAATTGGTGAAATGCCGTGTGCGAAAAAGGCGAAAAAAACCGCCGATTCAAGAGCATGTTTCAGCGAGTTGCCGCCTAAATGTGCAAGTATTTCAATCCTCGAACGGGTTTTCGGCGTTCAGAACTGCTTCAGTATCCGCTCCACACACCGGGGGCGCACTGCGATATGTTACAGGCGTGCGTGACAGATTGAGCGGATTTCCGATCAGACTGACAGGGCCCGGCTGGGCTTGCATGTCGATCTTCATGTGCCGTGCGGCGACTTGTTCGGTGTCGAAAACCTGATCAAGCGTCTGCACCGGGCCGACCGGAACTTTCAGAGCCTCAAGACCCGAGATGACCTCTTTTGTGTCCAGGGCCTGCATCGAGGGTCGCAAGATGGCGTTCAACGCGTCCCTATGTTCAAGGCGTGATGGGTTGGTCGCAAAGCGAGGGTCTTCGGCCAGTTCGGATCTTCCTAAAAAGCTGCAGAACCTTTTGAATTGTCCGTCATTCCCAACGGCCAGAATCACATGGCCGTCTGCGGTTTCATAAACCTCATAGGGCACGATATTTGGATGTCCGTTGCCGCGCCGCTGGGGGACACTGCCCGAGGTCAGGTAGTTAACACCTTCGTTGATCAGCCACGCAATCTGCGCGTCGACGAGCGCCAGATCGATCTGCTGACCTTCACCGGTCAGGTCTCGGTGGCGCAGCGCGGCCAGAATCCCGACACTCGCATACATGCCACACATTACATCTGCGATACCAACGCCCACCTTCATCGGTGCGCCCTCTGGATCGCCAGTCAGCGACATGATACCGCCGTAGCCTTGTGCCATCAGGTCGTAACCGGGTTTGCTGGCGTTCGGTCCGGTTTGTCCATAGCCCGAGATCGAGCAGTAGACCAATCCGGGAAACTCTTTCGACAATGTGGCGTAGTCCAGGCCGTATTTGGCCAACCCGCCGGGTTTGAAGTTCTCGATCAGGATATCCGCGTGTGAGGCCAGGCGACGGATTTCGGCCTGACCCTCAGCGGTAGCGATATCCAGTGCTACGGATTTCTTGTTGCGGTTGGCGGACATGAAATAGGCGCTCAGGTCCGAGCGGTTGCCTTCGGCATCCGTTACATAGGGCGGACCCCATTGCCTTGTGTCGTCGCCGCCTGTGCCGGGGTTTTCGATCTTGATAACGCTTGCGCCCAGATCGCCCAGCAATTGCGTGCATGTGGGTCCTGCCAAAATGCGGCTAAGATCCAGAACCTTAACGCCCTTCAAGGGGCCTTCAGATGCGGCCATCATAGCCTCCACGTTCAATCTCTGCCGCGATGACAGTAAAAGTGTCTGCCTTTACAGCAGCTTCCAACGCTGAGCGCAATTCTGCCCGGTTGCGAACGGTATGGCCATGTCCACCAAAGGCCCGACCCATGGCAGCGAAGTCGTGGTGGCCAAAATCGACGCCCTTGTTTCCCATTTGTCTTTGACGCTGTTTCAGTTCGATCAGTGCAAGACTTGCGTCGACAAAAACCAAAAAGATCGGATTGCCGCCCATCTCGGCTGCGGTCGACAATTCCCCGGCCACCATCAGAAAACCGGCATCGCCTGAAAAGCTGATGACCGGGCGTTGGGGTTCCGCCAGTTTCAGGCCAATGGCCATTGGAACCGCACATCCCATGGTGCATAGCGCCGAAGACTGGATCAGTCCTCGCTCCTCGCTGCAATTCCACATCTGACTCAGCAAAATACGATGTGCTCCACTATCTGCAGTTGCCAAAGTTTCAGGGGGCAATACTGCCCGCGTTTCAGCAATAACCGCCGCCGGTCCCCAATCTTCGTCATTTGGGAAGGCCTTTGCCAAAGCGGCTTTGACCTTCGAAGGCTCACCCGCCGGCCACGTGGCCCGCGCCGGATTGCCCTTGGCGATGGCTTCCAATGTCTCGCCTGTGTCGGCCACCAGATTCAGCCCCGCCTGATGCATGTAGTGATCATTGACCACTGCCGATATATCGATAACGCGTTTGTCTGCGGGGTCCCAAATCTCGCGCCAGCCGGGGCGCATTTCGATTGGGTCATAGCCCAAACACAGCACCAGATCCGACTGTTCGATCAGAGGCACCAGATGCTTGTCCGCCAGCGGCGACAGACCGGCACCGCCCAGACACAAGGGGTGATCTTCAGGGACCACGCCTTTGGCTTTGTAGGTGGTTACAAACGGGATACCGAAATGTTCCAAAAACGCCTGCACCACGCTGCGCGAGTCGTCGTACAGAACATCTACACCGACGATGGCAACGGGACGTTCGGCCTCTGCCACCCAGCGGCGGGCCTTTTCCAAACACTCGCCCCCGGGGCTGACAGGCGCGATCTTGGCCAAGCGGCGGCGTTTCACCCCGGTCACTGGCGTGTCGGCGACCGAAATCGGAACATCGATATGAACCGGGCCGGGGCGCGGTTGATTGGCCAGCGACACCGCCTTGTCCGCGACGATATCCGCGCCTTTGGCCGTCAGTGTTAAGGTGCCCTTGGTGATCGAGCGATAGACCTGCGCGTGATCCATGACCTGATGTGTGTAGGTCAACGCTTCATCCGCATCGACACACCCTGTCAGCACGATCATCGGCACACGGTCCTGCAGTGCGTTGGCCACCACGTTGATGCCATTCATCGCGCCGGGGCCAAGCGTGGCCACCAATATCGCAGGCGCGCCGTCGCGGTGATGCACCGCCTCCGCCATGAACCCGGCGGAGTTCTCGTGTTTGGTCAGGTGAAAGGTGATACCTGCCTTTTCCAGCGCGTCGACCAATGTCAGAACTTCGCCCCCCGGCATCCCAAAGGCGTGGCGGCACCCTGCTTCGTACAGGCGTTGGGCCAGAAGATCCGCGGCGCGGGGCGAGGGGTCCTGCATAAGTCATGCTCCGAAAAAACCGTTTCAAAGCAGATTGCGGAGGACGCCCCCGGACGCAAGGCGGTTCACGCCAGTGTGACTATTTGACTGCGTCTTGGGCGACAGATTGAAACTTTGTGTCAAGTTCTGTGGCGATGTCCGCCAATGCTTGCCCCCCTTCCGATGCGTAAGGGGCAAAGACAAAGCTGGGGGTTTTGTAGGACAGTGTGGCAGAGCCGTCCTCGTTTTCCGTGACATAAAAGCGGATGGGCGCTTCGATCATCGCATGGGTTGAGGTTTCAAGCACCCGCACGGCGTAGTCGTTGTTGAAAGCTCCGATCACCCGGTTGCCCGGAATGGTGATCCCGCGCGCGGCAGCTGCCTTGGTGGGGCCAGCCTGCGTCACGACGATCAACCCGTTTTCCTTGATGGCGGCTTTGGTGTCGTCAACCAATTCTGAATAGGGTTTGTCTGTCGGGTAGACGGCCCAGCCTTCCGGCGCATCCTGCGACCAGACGGGCGAAGCGATCAGGCAGAGCAGGGGAACAAAGGCTTTCATGATCACGTCTCCGATAGAATGCTGAGACTTTTGTGCCAGACTTAGGCGCGCTGCGCGGTCACAAACGCGTGTTCATCGCGAGCAACTAACCTCAGCGCTTCTTAAGCACATAGATGTCCATGATCCAGCCATGATCTGCTCGTGCTTTGGCACGCGTATCCAGGATCTGTTGGGCGACCTGATCCAGCGGACCGTTGATCAGCAGCTCTTCTTTCATACCCACATACGCGCCCCACCAGATGTCGAACTCCGCCATCTCAAGGGATTGAAACGAGCATTCTCCATCTAACATAACCGCTACTTTTGAGCCGGTTGCGGGCCACCCTTCATCTCGAATGCGGCGGCCTGTTGTGACGACATATGGCGCACCCAGATCATTAATCGGGATCGCATGGGCCGCGGTCAGCGCTTGCAAGGCAGTAATGCCGGGGATCACTTTCGTGTTGGGTTTGGGGTCCAGCCGTGCAGCGATGCGCAGCGAGCTGTCGTAGAGCGACGGGTCGCCCCAAATCAGCAAGGCCACATGTTGTGCCGTTGGGTGGGTATCAATAGCCTCTTGCCAGCGCAGGGCAATGGCATCGTGCCATTCGTCAACTCCGCGCAAATAGCCATCGTCCGCGCGGCGTTTGGGGATATCGAAGTAAGCGATCTGAGGCGCGGTATCGGTGACTTCTGCAATGATCTCTTCGCGCAGCCCGGCCAGATCGGCTTTGCTCTCTCCTTTTCGCGGGATCAGAATCAGGTCCGCCGCCCGGATCGCATTCGCCCCTTGAAAGGTTACATGATCGGGGTTTCCCGTGCCAATGCCGATCAGGCTCAGGTCAATCATCTTCGAACTCCGCCAACGGGCCATACAGGATCAACGCCGGAGCTTTGCCAATCTCGGACTTCAACTGATCCGCCAACGCGCCGATGGTGGCGCGCTGCAGCTTTTGATCCGGGGTCGACACGGATTCAGCCATCAACGCCGGAGTGTCCAGTGGCAGGCCATGAGCATTTAACGCTTCAACCAGCAGCGGGAAGGTGCGCTTGCCCATGAACACAACGGTGGTCGCTTGAGAATCTGCCAAAGCAGTCAGGTTCAGATCGTCCGGCAGTTCACCGCTGACGTCATGGCCGGTGACAAACTGCACCCGTCGTGCGGTCAGACGACGGGTGAGCGGAATGCCTGCCGCCGCTGCTGCTGCGATGGCAGAGGGGATGCCGGGAATGATTTCATACTCAATTCCAGCTTCACGCAGGGCCACAAGCTCTTCTTCCAGACGTCCGAACATGCCGCCATCGCCAGACTTCAGCCGCACAACGTGCTGGCCGGTCTGGGCATAATCTACCAACAACCGGCTGACATGGTCCTGTTTGGGCGAGGGGCGACCAGCCCGCTTGCCGACACCCACAAGATCCGCATCCTCGCGCGCGTGGCTCAAGATTGGCCCGCTGCTTAGATCGTCGAACAGAATGGCATCCGCTTTTTGCATCCGGTCCACGGCCTTCAGTGTCAGCAATTCCGGATCACCGGGGCCCGAGCCGATGAAAGAGACAAAGCCGCTCATGCCGAGGCCTCTGCGATCAGGTGAAAGAACGTGCCGGTGACATTGCCGCGCACCGAGCCCGTCTGCGGGCCTTCTGCGCCTTCGGCATCAAACACACGTGCAAGCGGGGCATCAGGTTGGTCCACAATCGAAGAATAGTGAAATTCGTGCCCGCGCAGTGCAGCGCCTTCAGCAAAACCGGGCATGGGCGCAAGAAGCTCGGCCTTGCGATATCCAAGGTTGAACTTGCGCTTTTGATAAGATGTCACCAGTCCCAGCAAACCTGCCATTTCATGCTGCCCGCCATCCTTGTCGATCAGCGCTGTCCCAAGCGCCATATAACCCCCGCATTCCCCATGAACCGGCTTGGTCTCAGCATGCTTGCGCAGACCCGTCAGGAACGTGTTCGCAGCGGACAGTGTCCCTGCGTGCAACTCTGGGTATCCACCAGGCAGCCAGATCAGATCAGCATCTGTCGCGGGCGCTTCATCGGCCAGTGGCGAAAAGGGCAGGATCTCGGCCCCTGCCGCGCGCCAGCCTTCCAACAGGTGCGGATAGGTGAACGAAAAGGCCGCATCCCGAGCCAGCGCAATCCGCTGAGCCGGAGGGCGCGGCAGCGCGGCTGACGATGGCCCGCCGGGGCCTGAGGAAGCCGCCCGCTTAATCGCCTCAAGATCAACATGTTCGCGCAGAAACGCCGCATAGCCAACGATTGCGCTTTCCAGATCCGGATGCTCAACCGCTTGAATCAGACCCAAATGCCGTTCGGGTAGGGTCAGGTCGCCTCGGCGCGGCAACACGCCCAGCACCGGTAATCCTGCGCGTTCCATCCCCAGTCGGGTCAAACGCTCGTGCCGGGGGCTGGCGCAGCGGTTCAGGATCACTCCGGCAAAGGGCAGATCGGGGTTGTACATCTTGAACCCCAACGCCGTCGCTGCCGCCGATTGCGCCTGACCACCGACGTCAAGAACCAGCACCACCGGCCATCCCATCCGCGCAGCGGTTTCAGCACTTGACCCGTGGCCCAGCTCTCCGGGTTTAGCGACACCATCGAACAGCCCCATCGAACCTTCGGCCACAACGATATCCGCGCCCTCGGCCTGCGCTGAAATCGCGCTCAGCAAAGGATCACCCATCGCCCAGCTGTCCAGGTTGAACGACGCACGGCCCGCTGCCGCCCGATGGAACGCAGGATCAATGTAATCCGGCCCGCTTTTGAACGGTTGAACGGTCAGACCATCCTCGGCCAAAGCCCGCAACAGGCCCAGCATCACCGTTGTCTTGCCGGTGCCGGAGGACGGCGCTGAAATCAGAACGCCTGGGGGGTTAGTCATCGCCATGGCTCCAGCTGGACCATGGGCTATCCGCGCTTTGCGGGCGATAGCGGCGGTCGTATTCTTTAGAATAAAGGCAGCTTTCGTCGAAGCCTTCACCCGCCAGCGCCGGACCAACCATGATCAGTGCAGTGCGCGAGATTTTCTCGTCCAGCGCTTCTTTCAGCGTCTCCAGCGTTGCTCGAATGATCTGCTCGTCCGGCCAGCTGGCGCGGTAGACTACGGCTACCGGGCAATCTGCACCATAGGCTGGCGTCAGATCGGCAATCACTTTGTCCAGATTGCCGATCGACAGGTGAATGGCCAGCGTCGCCCCTGCGCGCGCGAAGTTTTCCAGCGTCTCGCCTTCGGGCATCGAGGATGCTCGTCCCGGCGTCCGGGTCAGCACCACGGATTGCGCCAGACCCGGCAACGTCAGTTCCGTACCAAGCGCAGCAGCAGCAGCGGCAAACGAAGGCACGCCCGGTGTGACGCTGACCGGGATGCCCATCTCCTTCAAACGGCGGATTTGCTCTCCCATAGCCGACCAGACCGACAGATCACCGGAATGCAGGCGTGCCACATCCTGACCCGCTTTATGGGCCGCGTCGATCTCGGCCATGATTTGATCCAGATCCAGGGGCGCGGTGTTGATGATCTTTGCGCCCTCGGGGCAGTGGCTCAGGATCTCTTCGGGCACCAGTGACCCAGCATAAAGGCACACGGGGCAGGATGCGATGATATCGCGCCCGCGCAGCGTCAACAGGTCGGCAGCGCCCGGTCCGGCGCCGATGAAATGAACGGTCATGTTTGTCCTCCGATGGCTATGGCGCATGTGGCCAGCCGGTCGTCTGAAATCTGTCTGGGTGAGAGCAACCGCGCGCCCGAGCCAAATAGCTTTCCGGCGGCAGCCAATGCGGATGCTTCGGCCACGCTTCCGGTGCCATAGGTGGCACGGCTGCGGGTCGAGCAAGTAAGTGTGCGTTGCCCGGCCAAATCGGCTGCAGCAATGAAATGCACGGGCAGAGACACCTCTTTTGCAAAGGATGTCAGCGCTGAATGGCCTTCCTTGTCGGCGACAGTCGCCAAGGCTGCCACATCATGGTTCGCAGTCGCCGCGTTAAATGCTTCACGCAAGCTATCTTCTGTTGCAGCAGAGGAGAAACCGAGGCCAGCAACGATCATAGCGTTACGCTCCACTGCACCACCGGATAGGCGGATTTCCAGCCGCGCCTCGGTCCCAGCGGGGCGGAATGTGCCAGTTCTATCCGAAGCAGGTCACCGCCCAAGTCTTCGTGCCAACGTGCCAGCAGGGCCTCGCTTTCCAATGTGACAGCGTTGGCGACAAGGCGTGTGCCTTTGGGAAGCGCATAGCGCAGCCACGCCAGCAGATTGGCGCTCAATCCTCCGCCGATGAAAACGACATCCGGCAGGTCGACACCTGACAGCGCTTCTGGTGCGGTTCCGTGTACTATATTCAATCGATCCTGCCCCAACGTATCTGCATTTCGGCGGATTCGCTCAGCCCGGTCGGCACGGGGCTCAACACACGTCGCTGAAAGGGTCGGATCACACATCAGCCATTCGATACTTATTGAACCTGTGCCTCCACCGATATCCCACAGATGTTCGCCCCGTTGCGGGGCAAGCGCTGAGAGGGTCAGCGCTCGGATGGGACGTTTGGTGATCTGCCCGTCGGTGTCAAAGATGTCATCGGGTTTGCCAGACGCTTTGGACAGCGCAGGACCTGCGCCGGTGACGTCCAGGCCAACGCAGACGGGGTGGTCGAACGTGCCAAGAAGGGCCTCGGTCAGAGTGACGGTTTGAGAGTTTTCGCGCGGGCCGCCCAAAGCCTGCATCACGTGCAGGGAAGAATCCGCAAAACCGGTTTCAGTCAGATATGTCGCCAGTTCCGCAACAGCCTTTCCGTCGCGCAGCAACAGAATCGCGCGCAGACCCGGGGCGAGATGGGGCCGCAAACGGGTCAGCGGCGCGGCGTGCAGGCCAAAGGTCAAAGTGCTTTCCAAGGGCCAGCCGAGCCGGGCAGCGGCCAGCGAAAAGGTAGATTGGCCGGGCAGGGCGGTCCATTCACCGGCATCGAAGTTGCGCGCAATGACAGACCCCGCGCCAAACCAGAACGGATCGCCCGAGGCCAGAACTACAGTTTGCTTTCCGCGCAGCCCTTGCAGGATCGGCAAACCATCCGAGAAGGGCACCGGCCATTCAACGCGTTCTGCCCCGGTTTCGGGCAGCAGTGACAGGTGGCGTGGTGGCCCCATGATCACTTCGGCCCGGTCCAACACTTGACGGCTTGTTGGCGACAGGCCATCAAGCCCATCTTCGCCCAATCCCAGAACGGTTAACCATGGAGCATCAGACATGACTAATATCCTGATCCCCAATGTGTTGATTCTGGGCGGTACGACCGAGGCCAACGCCTTGGCTAAAACCTTTGCGGAACAGGGGATTGCGGCTGTCTATTCTTACGCAGGACGGGTGGATAACCCACGCCCGCAGCCTTTGCCCGTACGTGTTGGCGGTTACGGAGGCTCGGAAGGTCTGGCGGATTACATCCGCGACAACGCCATCACTCATGTTGTGGACGCAACCCATCCGTTTGCGGCCCAGATGAGCCGGAACGCGATTGAGGCGTGTCGCGCAACGCAGACGCCCCTGGCCGCGCTGACCCGCGCGGCGTGGGCGCCGCAATCCGGCGATAACTGGAATCACGTTCCTGACATCGCTGCCGCTGTCGAAGCACTGTCCTGCGACGCACGGCGGGTTTTCCTGGCCGTTGGCCGTATGCATCTTGAGGATTTTGCCGCCCAGCCCCAGCACATTTATCTGCTGCGTCTGGTGGATGACCCCGACAGCTTGCCCCTGCCGAATGCCGAAGTTGTCGTTGCCAGAGGGCCCTTTACCGAAGCTGACGACTGCGCTCTGATGCAGCGCCATGGGACGCAGCTTGTTGTCTCCAAGAACGCGGGCGGTTCCGGTGCGCGGGCCAAGCTGGACGCGGCGCGCGTATTGGGCCTGCCTGTGCTGATGATCGACCGCCCGGTTCTGCCACAACGGACCGAGCTTACGACTGTCGCTCAGGTTTTGGACTGGCTGTCTCATCCCTGATCCTCATCAGGGGTGAAGCGAGGGGTGTAGACGATTGGTGCGCCTTTGCGCTCGATCACGCGGGTGCGGGACGAACCCACAATGACCACTGTCTGCATATCCGCCATCTCGGGTGTGGCTTCGGCAAGCGTCGAAATTCGGATCGCCTCGTCTGACCGCGAAACCGCGCGAGCGAACATAATCAGGCGCTCGGGCTCACATTCGTCGCGCAGGATTTCGAGTGTTTTTACAAACCCTTCCGGGCGAGACTTTGAGCGTGGGTTGTAGAAGGCCATCGAAAAATCGGCCTGTGCCGCCAGACGCAACCGCTTTTCGATTAATGACCAGGGTTTCAAGTTGTCGCTGAGGTTGATGGCGCAGAAATCATGCCCCATGGGCGCGCCTGCTCGCGCAGATGCGGCCAGCATCGCGGTGATACCCGGCAGTACATCGATCTGAAGATCGCGCCATTCAGAAGGGCCGCTTTCCAGCGCCTCAAAGACGGCTGCGGCCATGGCAAACACACCGGGGTCGCCCGAGGATACGACAACAACTTTCTTGCCCTCAGCTGCCATTTGCAACGCATGTTGCGAGCGGTCGATTTCGACCCGGTTATCACTTGCGTGCAAGGTCAGGCCGGGGCGTTCGGCCACACGGGCCACGTACGGGATGTAACCTACCACATCGGTGGCCTCTGCCAGCGCCGCAGTGACTTCTGGTGTCACCAGTGCCTCATCACCCGGTCCCAACCCTGCAATTTTGACCCAACCGTTCATGGCCGCCGTCCCTGGCCATGCACCACGATGATTGAGAAATACGGGGTGATCTTTTCGCAAGCCTCCGACAGTTTTGTCACCGTCTGGTTCGGCATTTGCGCGTATTCGACGATCCACGCCCGGTCATAAAGACCTGAGGTTTTCAAAGCCCGCTTCACCTTGTCGATGTTCCGCCCGATCTTCATCACAACCAGCGCATCGGTTTGCGCCATACGCTCGGCCAGAGTGTCTTCGGGCAAAGTGCCAACCAGCACGGTCAACACGTCATCACCCCATGTGATCGGGTCACCTGTCGCGGTCCACGCACCAGACATGCCGGTGATTGCGGGCACAACCTCCACCGGAGCTTCGTTGCGCAACCGGTTATAAAGATGCATGAACGAGCCATAGAAGAACGGATCGCCCTCGCACAGAACCACAACGTCTTCGCCCTGTTCGGACAGTGTTTTCAGATGGGCAGTGCAATCCTCGTAGAACGCGGCCAGCAATTCATTGTAACGCGGGTCCGTGACGGGGATCTCGGTGGTTACGGGGTATTCCATCGGAAATTCCACCGCACCTTCAGGGATCATGCCATTGACGATCTTGCGGGCCTGACCGCTGCGGCCTGGCTTGCGGAAAAAGGCCACATGCTTTGCGTTGCGCAACAGGCGATCCGCCCGGACGCTCATCAGGTCCGGGTCGCCTGGGCCAAGGCCCACGCCGTATATGGTGCCCATGCTCATTCTGCCCGACTTGCGATGGCGTTGACGGCTGCCACGGTGATGGCACTGCCGCCCAGACGACCTTTGACAATGCAGGATGGCACGGGTTGTGCTTCCCACAGTGCATCTTTGGATTCTACAGCGCCGACAAAGCCCACGGGGCAGCCAATGATCGCGGCGGGGCGCGGGCAATCAGGGTCTTCCAACATGTTCAGAAGGTGAAACAGGGCCGTCGGTGCGTTGCCGATGGCGACCAGCGCGCCTTCCAGATGCGGACGCCACAGTTCCAGCGCAGCAGCAGAGCGGGTGTTGCTCATCTCGGCGGCCAAAGGGCGCACGCGTTCATCGTGCAGGGTGCAGATCACTTCGTTATCGGCGGGCAGCCGGAAGCGGGTCACACCTTCGCTGACCATACGCGCATCACACAGGATCGGTGCACCGTTTTCCAAGGCCGTGCGGGCAGCCGTCACAAAACCAGGCGAGAAATGGACGAACTCTTCCAGCCCGACCATGCCCGCGGCGTGGATCATCCGGACGGCGACCTGCTCTTCATCGGCATCAAAACGGGCCAGATCAGCCTCGGACCGGATGGTGGCAAAGCTTTCCTTGTAGATCGCCGCGCCATCGGTTTCGTATGTGTAGGGCATCAGGTGAAGTCCATAGTCATGAGTGTTTCGGGGTCGAGCCCGCGCTGGCAGGGCTCATCCCCTGCGCGGCCCTGTTTTACAAGATCAAATCGTCCGTTTGCGCCCACCAATGTGATGTCGGCAAGCCCCATCCGGGCACAGCCCTTGGCACAGCCCGAGACATGCAGGCGTCCGGGTATGCGCGCAGCCAAGGCACGGGCGATGTCGCGGGTTTCCACCTGCGCCTGCGGGCAAAACGGTGCGCCGGGGCAGGCGTCGGTGGTCATCAGCGGGTCAGAGGCGTCCGTGACAAACTCTGTTGCGGGTATCGCCGCCACGCCTTCCAGCAGGATCAGCCGCCACGGCGTGACACGCAGGGCAGCCGCGCCGCTGTCGTCAATCAGATCATAAAGTTTGCGCGCAGGCAGCGATCCAAAAGCTGCGCCGTACAGCGCGCCCAGATCACATGGGCCAGGTTGCAGTTTTGAGCCGACGGGACCCGGCGCATGCCCTTGCCATTCCTGCGGCAACGCGTCGATGACCCGCGCCATGCGGCGAGTTTCGGACGTGTATGTCTTTGAAAACCACATGGCTAACGCGATCGCATGATCAATGGCGTCGGCCTCGGTCATGGGCCGCCCGGTTTCGCAGCCATCGGCGCGCAGGATTAGGCCGTCAACGCCTGTTTCCAGACGAATATCCGCCGAATCCGCGTTCAAAAGCCGCGCGGGTCCGGTGTCGATGGCAAAACCGAACTTGGCGGGCAGGGCAGGCAACTCCGCCAACCGGTCGATCAGTTCCTGAGTCAGCCGCGCAGTCAAATCACCGGCCTGATACAGCGGTGTGACCAGAATATTGCGTCGAACCTCGATGCCGGGTTCCGCATCCAGAAGGTTCAGCGCTGCAAGCTCCTTAAGCAGCGGCTGATGGTCATAGTCCTCCACGCCCCGCAATTGAAGATTGGCACGGTTGGTCAAGTCGATCGACCCGTTGCCAAACCGATCTGCAAGGTCGCACAGACCCAATGCCTGATCAGCTGTCAGACGCGCCAGCCGGGGCCGGACCCGCACGACCAACCCGTCGCCGGACATCATCGGACGATGGGCACCGGGGCACCAACCCTGCACGATAGGAGCGCTCATGTCAGGCCCTCCAGATCCGCCCGGATCGAGTTTCGACGGGTGTTCCAAAGCCCGGCCTCCAGCAACGCGCGGAACCGGTCCTGCATTGCTTGATGGGCCAGGGGATTAGCCTCTTGCAGGAAGGCGTCCACTTCTTCGTTGCCCAAAGTGGCATCGTGGTAAAGATCGAACAGATGTGGTGCGACCGTCCCGGACAGATGGGCGAAGGATGCCATGTGATCAAGCGTCGCCGCGATTTCAGCCGCGCCCCGGAAACCATGCCGCTGCATCCCTGCGATCCAGTTGGGATTTGCGGCGCGGGCGTGAACGACACGGCTGATCTCTTCCGGCAGGGTTCGGGCGCGGGGGTTTTCGGGGTTTGTGTTGTCCAGATGGTAAAGCTGCACGCTACCTCCGGTGATTTTCTTGGCTGCCGCAAATCCGGCCTCATGCGTAGCGTAGTCATTGGCCAGCAGCAGATCGGTCTCGGTCAGATCCTGCAGGTGAACAAAGCTGTCAGCATCGGCCACGCGCTGGGTGATACCGTCTTTGTCCTGTGCGATGTGTTCGCCTTCCAGCGCGAAAGAACTGGCTTCCAGCCAAGCCTCACCCGCCTGGGCGCGCGCTTCGTCGGTGTAGACTTCGGACAATTGGGTCATGTTGACGCCATAACTCCCGGGCGCCGGGCCGTAGACGCGGGCCGTAGGGGCCAAGCCTGCATAGGGGTTCCAGTCCGGTGCTTCGTCACGCGCAGACAGAGCACGAACGGCTTGGCCGTATAGCGCCGAAAGGGTCGGGAACACATCCCGGAACAAGCCCGACACGCGCAGAGTGACGTCCAGACGCGGGCGGCTGAGATCGGTAATCGGCAGGACTTCGACGCCCGACACCCGTTCGGAACCCTTGTCCCAAACGGGTTTGACGCCCAGTAGATGCAGCGCCATGGCAAATTCTTCACCCGCGGTGCGCATGGTGGCCGAGCCCCACAGGTCTACAATCAGCCCCCTGGGGTAATCGCCTTCTTCCTGCAGATGGCGGCGTACCAGTTCTTCAGCCAGTTTGACGCCCTGCGCATAGGCTGCGCGGGTTGGGACCGAGCGTGGGTCGGTTGTATAAAGGTTTCGCCCGGTCGGCAGCACGTCCGACCGCCCACGATACGGGGAGCCGGATGGGCCAGCCTCGATCCGTTTGCCCGCGAGCGCGTCGATCAGAGCACTTCGTTCGGCATGGGCCGAAGCCGTTGGGTCGAAATTGCCTGTCACTTCGGGCACGCGACCAAAGATATGTAGCCCGTCGCCGAATTGGCTTTCCTTGATGTCACAGACAAAGCGGTCGATCCGGGTGATCGCCTCGGCTGTGCAGGTGGCTTGATCGAGGCCAAGATCGTTTTCCAGCCCGATGGCCTGCGCTTCGTCACGGATATCTTCTTGCAAACGGTCGCGGCGCTTGGGGTCTAACCCGTCTGCGTTCGAGAACTCATCCAGCAGCGACTCCAACCGCACCATCCGGTCTGGCGTTCCGCTTTCCTTCATCGGCGGTGGGATGTGGCCCAGCGTGACGGCCCCGATCCGACGCTTGGCCTGCGCGGCTTCTCCGGGGTCGTTGACGATAAAGGGGTAGATCACTGGCAGGTCGCGGATCAGCGCTTCGGGCCAGCAATCGGCAGACAGGGCCACAGATTTACCCGGCAACCATTCCAGAGTGCCATGCGCACCGATATGGATCAGCGCATCCGCTCCCAGACCTTTGCGCAACCACAGATAAAAGGCGACATAGCTGTGACGCGGCGTGCGCGACAGGTCGTGATAATCGTCATCGCGCAGTTCCGGTGTTCCGCGTTCGGGTTGCAGCGCGACCAGAGCTTGGCCACGGCGCAGAGCTGTGAAGTGGAACGCGCCTCCTGCAAAGGCGGGGTCGTCTTCGCATTTGCCCCAAACCGTTTGAAGATCGGTTCGCAACTGCTCGGGCAGATCGGTCAGCGCTTGCAAGTACTCGTCCAGCGGCCAAGAAATGCGGGCGTCCAACAGTGTTTCAGCAATCGGTTCTGCTGACGCGGTGTCATAGCCTTCGTTCTGGAGATCGGACAGCATCGCCTCGGCAGATGCCAGCGCGTCCAGGCCCACCGCATGGGCCATCTGCCAGTCTTTGCCGGGATAGGTCGACAGCACCAACGCCGGGATCTGATCCGCCTTCGGTTTGTCGTTCAGGCGCAGCCAGCCTGATACCCGGTCGATAATGGCTTCGATCCGTTCGGCCTCGGCCCGGTGGGCAAAGCGGGAGTATTCCAGATGAGGATCGCGTTTACCCGGTTCCTTGAATGAAGCGATGCCCGCCGAAATCCGCCCGTCTACCTCGGGCAAGACAACATGCATGGCAAGGTCGGCAGGTGAGAGACCGCGTTCCGCCTCAGCCCAGGCTTTGCGGCGCGAGGTGGCCAGAGCGACCTGAAACACTGGCACATTGGCGGTATCCAGCGGAGACGTGCCCGACGCGCCTTTGCCCGAAAAGGACGTGGCGTTGATAATGGCAGCGGGGGTCAACGTCCTAAGCGTCTCGCGCAACCAATCGGCAGCAGTTGGCGCTTTGAGAGAAGGCGCGAACAGGCCCACTGCCGCAAATCCGCGCGCACGCAAACTGCGGATCAGAGCTGCGACTGGGGCGGTGTCGGCCGACGTCAGATATGCGCGGTAAAACGTGACGACGATACGTTTTGCGTCGCCTTCGAACGCGGTATCCGTTGGGATTACACCACGATCCGGGCACCATGCGCCGCATTCAGGCAGGGTCTTTGCGCCCATCACCGGCCCGGCATAAAGCCCTGCTGCCAAGGCCATCTGGGCCAATGCGGCTTGTGCTGCGACCTCGCCACCGGTGTCGCACAGATGGGCCAAACGGCGCAGCGTTGAAACGGGCAGGGTAGAGTAGTCATCCAGCCGCGTATCTTCGCGCCCATCCGCGGGCAGAACGGCAAGCGCGATACCCTTGGCCTGCGCCAGCGCCAGAACCTGTTGCAAGCCGTAGGACCAGTAAGGCACGCCGCCGATCAGGCGGATCAGAATGCCCTTGGCGCCGTCCAACGTCTGCTCGACATAGGTGTCGACGGACAGAGGGTGTTTGAGGGCGGTCAAATTGGCCAGTCGAAGCGTTGGCATTCGACCCTCGGTTCCGCCGCCACGATGCCAGCCCGCCGCGAAAGCGCCGAGGTCGCTGTCCGAGAAGGACAAAACAACCAGATCCGCCGGGCTTTGGCCCAGATCGGTTGGGGTCTCGGTTTCCTCGAGCCCGTGGCTTTCGCGGAAGACGACGTGCATGGTTTACTCGGCAGCCTCGGTGACGCCCGCGAGGATCGCGTGGATCTCGGCCTCTTTGATGTCGTCATGCTCGGCGATAACAACCAGACGCGAACGGCGCTCTTCCTCTGGTCCCCATGGGCGGTCATATTGGTGACGGACGCGTGCGCCCACAGCCTGAACCAGCAGGCGCATGGGTTTGCCCTGTACTGCCGCATAACCTTTGACCCGCAGGATGTTCAGCTCGGTCGCCAGACGTTCGATCTTGGCGACCAGATCGGCTGGATCGGATTGTTCCGGCAACTCGACGATGATGCTTTCGAAATCGTCATGTTCATGATCGTGGTGACCGTCGTGGTGCGACGGACGCGCATCCATGTCGTCTTCGGCAGCCGCTTCCAGGCCAAGTACAACGCGGACATCCACAACGCCCTCGGCAACTTCGACAACAGGCAGGGGGCGCGGTGCTTCGGCGGCGATCACTTCTTTGGCCTTGGCCACACCTTCGGGCCCTGCAAGATCAGGCTTGGTCAACAGGATGATGTCGGCGCACGAGATCTGATCCTCAAACACCTCGGACAGGGGCGTTTCGTGATCGATCGAGTCGTCGGCGAGGCGCTGGGCATCGACAGCTTCGACATTCGGGGCAAAGCGACCGGCGGCGACGGCCTCGGCATCGGCCAGAGCGATCACGCCATCGACAGTGATCTTTGAGCGGATATCCGGCCAGTCGAACGCTTTCAGCAGCGGCTTGGGCAGGGCGAGGCCAGAGGTTTCGATCAGGATGTGCTCGGGGCGCGGCTCCAGCGCCATCAGGGCTTCGATGGTTGGGATGAAGTCGTCGGCCACGGTGCAGCAGATACAACCGTTTGCCAGCTCCATGATGTTTTCCGCAGGGCAATCCGGGATGGCGCAGGATTTCAGGATATCGCCATCCACGCCCACATCGCCAAACTCGTTGACGACAACAGCCAGACGTTTGCCCTGCGGGTTCTGCATCAGGTGTTTGACCAGCGTTGTTTTGCCCGAGCCCAGAAAGCCGGTGATCACGGTGACGGGAAGTTTTTCGAGATTCGACATGTCAGGCTCCAATCGGGGGAATGCGCGAAGCGCAGTTTTTGCGGAAATGTTCAGGGCGCTCGCGCCATTTCACCAGGCCATCTTCGGTGGCCAGATACTTGGTTGCGCCGTCGACGATTACATCGACATGGTCCACTTCGTTCAGGTTTTCGTAAACGAAGGTCCAGCGATCGGGACCGCCGCGCAACACGATAGAACAGCCCTGATCGCAGTTCGAAAGGCATTCGACAGGTTTCAGGGTGATGCCTTCGGGCAGCTCTGCTTGTTCCAATGCCTGGTGCAGCAATGTACCGGGGCGTTGCGCATCGTCTTCGATGGGCAGCCCGCGGCGGCAGGTCGTGCAGACCAGCAGTTCGACCGGTGTGGTCTCAGTCATGTCTCTCATCCCCCCAAATCCTCTTCGCGGGGGACGGGGTTTCAAGCGGGCCACGTGTTGCAACATGGACCCGATACCGGAACACCCCGCCCGGTTTCAACTTCGGGTGCTGGCAGGTCTCCCGGCTTGCGGATGTCAGAGGCCCGGTACGTCAGGGTCCTCTGTCGGATGTCCCGCCTTCCCGGCCTAGGCCAGTGGCATTGGGCACCCTCTCCGGTCACGGTCGCGGGGGCGGCTGCGTTTGGCGGAAGATCCGTTGACGCATTCCCTTTTCATCGGCTCTTGCCGACACCAACGAATGGGTCATGCGGCACCGCTGGCCCGCTTGTCAAGCGCGTTGCGCGTAACATCAGGAGGCGGGTGTGAAAAGCGACCTGTGGTTGTCGTTGGGCGGCATGATTGGTCAGATAAATCCGTGATCGCATGACAGGTACAAGCCAGCAGGGAGAGGCGACATATGAAAGTAGGATTCATCGGGTTGGGAAACGTTGGCGGCAAGCTTTCGGGATCCTTGCTGCGGAACGGTATTGATCTGACGGTGCATGATCTGAACGCGGATCTGGTGGCCGCGTTTGTCGCCCTTGGCGCAAAGGCAGCCGAAGGCCCGGCACAGTTGATGCGCGATTGCGATGCGGTCATCACCTGCTTGCCATCGCCTGCGGCGTCAGATGCGGTCATGCAAAAGATGCTGCCCGAAGTGGGCCCCGGCAAAATCTGGATGGAGATGTCGACAACCGATGAGGCCGAGGTCAAGCGTTTGGGGGCCGAGGTGATCGAACGCGGAGGCGCGGCAGTGGACTGCCCGGTTTCGGGCGGGTGCCATCGGGCGGCCACCGGCAATATCTCGATCTTCGCGGGATGTGACCGTGCGACTTTTGAGCGGATTCTGCCGTTTCTGACCACCATGGGACGGCGTGTTTTGCACACGGGTGAATTGGGCTCTGCCTCGGTTTTGAAGGTGCTGACCAACTATCTGGCCACAGCCAACCTGATCACCTGCGCCGAAGCGCTGGTCACGGCAAAGGCGGCGGGCATGGATCTCAACACGACATATGAGGCGATAAAAATCTCGTCCGGTACGTCCTTTGTGCATGAAACGGAAAGTCAGGTCATACTGAATGGTTCGCGCGACATCTCCTTCACTATGGACTTGGTGAAAAAGGACATTGGTCTGTTTCAAGAGGTAGCGGACCGCGCCGGGGTGCCTCTGGAAATGAATCCGGTCATGATCAAGATTTTTGAAGATGGCATTGCCCGGTATGGCGATCGCGAGCTGTCGCCGAATATCATCAAACGTCTGGAAGAGGCGACTGGTTTGGACATCACAGCCCCCGGTTTCCCGCCGGAGATGGAAGATGATGAACCGGAAGAGCCGGGGTATGAGGTTGTCCCGCAAGGCCGGGGTTTGGCGTAGAGGTTCAGCCTAATCTTTCCAACGACATGTCATCGGCAATTGGGGTGGGGCAGTCCAGAAATCCGGCCCCGATTGCCGCGCTAGTACATAACGTTGATCATCACCAACGAAACGACAAGGAACAGCGCGGTCATGATGCCGCCTGAACGGACAAAATCCATGACCTTGTACCCCGCCGGACCCATGATCAGTGCATTGACCTGATGGGTCGGGATGATGAAGCTGTTCGAAGTGGAAATGGCAACGGTCAGCGCAAAGACTGCAGGGTTGCCTCCGGCAGCCACTGCAATGGACACAGCCAGCGGTACGAGCAGAACGGTGGCGCCAACATTCGACATGACCAATGAAAACGCCGTTGCCAGAACAGCGATGCCCGCTTGAAGCGACCAAAGCGGCCAACCGTCAAGAATGACCATGATCTGCTGCGCGATCCATGCGGCCGTGCCGGTGTTCTGCACGGCCTGTCCCAAAGGTATGAGGCAGGCAAGCAGGAAAACAGTGTTCCATCCAACGGCACGGTAAGCCTCATCCACGCTGAGAACACGGCTCAGCATCATGCCAGCTGCGCCGGTGAGTAGACAAAGAGAAAGGCGTACGTCGGTGAACAGGATCAGGCATATTGAAATAGCAAAAAAAGCAAGCGCCCACCCGACTTTCTGAGGTCTCAATTCCTCCTGTGGGAAATCGCTTGTGACCACAACGAAATCCGGATCGCGGGTGATCCGCATCAGATTGTCCCACCGCGTGTGTGCGACCAGCATGTCACCAGCATGAAACTTTTCCAGCCCGATCTGAGTGGACTGATGATCATCGGTCTCTACGTGGCTGAGCGTTTCTTCCCCTCTGTGAATAGCCAGAAGCGACATACCGTATGTCTTGCGGAACAAAAGCTCGCGCGGGCATTTGCCGATCAATTTACTGTCGGGGGTAACGACAACTTCGGCGACACCGGCGTTGGTGGGTGCGAACTCCTCAACAAAAACATCCAGATCGGGAAGAACTGTTAAGCCGAATTTCTTCGCAAAAACCTCTACCTCGCCACGCCGTCCAACAATCGCCAGCCGACAAGGGGCTGCGATTTCAGCGGTCAGAACCTGAACCATTGACGTTTTGCCGCGATAGAAGGTTGAAATGATGTACAGGTGGTTCTCATGGTTGATATCGGCCAGGATCTGCCCGACCAGCGGGCTGTCTGCAGGCACAACAACTTCGAACACATCTGCCTTTAGCCCATACACCCGCTGCAAATACTCTTGTGTGCCCTGACCGGTGCCCGTGTTGTCTGCCCCTTCCTGCACAGGAAGAACCCAGCGTCCCAGCAGCAGAAAGTACCCGATGCCTGTCAGGATCAGTACCGCCCCGATCGGTGTTACCGAGAACAGCCCGAACGGCTGCATTTTCTGATTATCCGGCAAGCCGTCATTGGCCGTTTGGATCAGGTCGTTGAGCAAGATCAGCGGTGAGGACCCCACCATCGTCATCGTCCCCCCCAGGATCGCACAGAACCCCATCGGCATAAGCAGTCGCGACAGCGGTATTCCGGATCTCGTGGATATCCGGCTGACAACTGGCAGGAACAAGGCGGCGGCGCCGACGTTTTGCATGAAGGAAGAAATGACGCCAACAGTTCCCGAGATGATCGGCAGCACGCGGCTTTCCGATTTGCCGCCGTACTTCAGAATAACGGCCGCAACCTTGTTCATGATGCCGGTTTTGTCCAAGCCAGCACCAACGATCATGACCGCAATGATCGAAATGACCGCGTTTGACGCAAACCCATCAAACAGACGCGGCACATCCGCCAGATTTTCTAGGCCGGGTGCGTAGCTTAGCAAGCCGACAAGAACCAAAACCAGTATGGCGGAAAGGTCGATTCTGACGACCTCGGACACAAATAGGAAAACTGTGAAGGCGAGAAGGGCGCAAACGACCCCCATCTCGAAGGTAAAGGCTATGTGTTCCACTAGACGTCCAGAACTTATTACTTATTCTGAAATAAACCTTTAGTTCATCCCGCATTCATTGTCATGAAATTTCGCTTGAGCCCCAAATTTTGACATAATGTTACTCATGCGACTATGTGCATTTAGGCCCCCGCCCATTGCATCTCACTTCAAATACTTGGGTCGTTGCCTCATCGCATGCCTCAGGGCATCAATTCTTGTTTGTTTGGGTTGCGGTTTTAATGAAACCCATATGCCAGGACAATCACGCAAAATGCTACGTTCACAAGCTTCGAAAACTCAATGCTAACGTGGAAACAAGATGTTGTGGAGGCGAGTACCGGAATCGAACCGGTGTACACGGATTTGCAATCCGCTGCGTCACCACTCCGCCAACTCGCCTTTTCAAGTAAAATCAAATACTTGCCGTGGTGTGCGAGGGTTTTTAGCAGCTTTCCTGGAGGGCGTCCAGTGGATTGCGTGCAAATTTGGCGACAAGAATGAATTTCGCATGAGCTGGCGCCGGATTATTTCGACACCTTGGCTGGGTTGCGGCAACAGGGCCGTTGCTGGTCGGGTCAGGATGTGGCACAAGCCGGACATCCATGGGAATGAGACGAGATATCCAATGACAGATTTCGCAGCCCGGCGCCGCACAATGGTTGATACACAGGTCCGACCCTCTGATGTCACCAAATTCCCGATCATCGAAGCAATGTTGAGCGTGCCACGCGAAAATTTTGTTCCTGATGCTCAGCGTGAAGCTGCCTATGTCGACGGTCTGATCGATATGGGCGAGGGGCGCGCTATGATTGAGCCGCGGACACTGGCCAAGATGCTGGATGCGTTGAACATCTCGAATGATGAGATGGTTCTCGATATCGCGCCGGCCATGGGGTATTCCACGGCGGTGGCCGCGCGCATGGCGCAGTTGGTCGTAGGTGTGGAAAGTAACGAGGCACTGGCGGCTGAGGCGCAAAACCTTCTGGCCGAAGCAGATGTTGATAATGCCATCATTCATGTGGGTCCGCTGGAGCAGGGTGTTGCCGAACATGGCCCCTACGATGTGATCATGGTGCAGGGCGGTGTCGAGCAAATCCCCGAAGGTTTGCTGGATCAACTCAAGGAACATGGCCGAATCGCGTGCTTGTTTGTCGACGGCAACTTGGGGACGGTGCGGGTTGGTCGGAAGTCTGGCGGTCAGGTCAGCTGGCGCGACGCATTCAACGCCAGCGCGCCGGTCTTGGAGAGTTTTTCGGCTGAGTGTGCATTTTCGCTATAGTCCGCCGATAGATTTTTCTTCCGCCTTGATTAGTTGAAAACAAGGCCGCAAACTGCCTGCAGGGCAGTGTAATTTCGTTTTGAGAGGATTTCGGTATGCGTGGTTCAGCGACAGGCAGGCTGGTCAAGGTATTCGCAGTGACCGCAGGGCTTGCCATGAGCGTAATGCCAGGGCGCGCAGCGTGGGCTGATAACATAACAGACGCCTTCATCGGTGCGTATAATACAAGCGGTTTGCTGGAGCAGAATCGGGCGCTTTTGCGGGCTGCGGATGAAGATGTGGCTATTGCGCTTTCAGCGTTGCGGCCAATCGTCAACTGGGCCGTGCAGGTAAGTCAAGACTACACCCGGTCGCGGGTCAATAACGTAGTCACGACGAACGAGCCGTCTAGGTTTTTTACCGGATTAACGCTTAGCCAATTAGTATATGATGGTGGGGCTTCGATTCTGGGCAAGCAATCAGCGCAGGAAACTGTTTTGGCGACCCGGCAAACCCTGATTGACATCGAACAACAGGTTCTGATCCGTGCGGCAAATGCCTACCTGGGCGTGTTGCTGCAGGAAGAAACCGTAGCGATCCGCCAAAACAACGTTGAGGTTTCGGCTGAAGAACTCAGAGCATCGAATGATCGCTTTGAAGTCGGAGAAGTCACGCGTACGGACGTTGCCTTGTCCGAAGCGCAGTTGGCGAACTCGCAGGCGGATTTGGCGGTCGCGCGTGGTGAGCTGAGCATCGCGCAGGCTGAATATGTGAACGCGGTTGGCAAGGCACCGGGGCGTACAGCGGGACAGCCGAGTTTGCCCAACCTGCCGCGTTCGGAGGCGGAAGCCGTTAGTTTGGCGCAACGCAACCATCCCGCGATTCTCTCAGCGCAGCATCAGGTTCGCGCGAGGGATCTAATCGTGGAGCAACAAAGGGCTAACTTGGGTCCGAATGTGTCGCTTGACGCCGATGCAGGTGTTACTGAACGCTATGATAACAGCGATTATGTCAACGATGCGAGCATCTCGCTGACTTTCCGGCAGCCGATCTATGCCGGTGGTCGCTTGGCAGCAAGTGTACGGCGTGCGATGGCGGTACGTGATGCCGACCGCGCGAACCTACTAAACGTGCAGAAGAACATCACTCAAGGTGTCACTGACCGTTATGCGGCGTTCCAGGCGGCCACCGCCAGCCTGAGGGCATCGACTGAACGGGTTCGTGCCTCGCAAGTGGCGTTTGACGGGATTCGCGAAGAGGCAACATTGGGCGCGCGGACAACTCTGGACGTGCTGAACGCTCAGCAGGACTTGCTGGATGCGCAATTGGCCGAAGTTGCTTCACGCACTGAACGCTCGCGCGCGGCTTACCAGTTGTTGCAGGCTCAGGGTCTGCTGACGGCTGAACGTCTGGGTTTGGCGGTGCAGATTTACGATCCTACCTTGTATTACAACCTGGTCAAAAAGGCACCGGCACAGGTCAGCAAACAGAGCAAAGATCTGGATCGCGTCCTCAAAGCATTGCGTCGGGACTGATCGGTCATACTATTTGTTGTGAGGTTGAGATTGTTTGGCTACACTCGATCCAAGGATAGAGCGGTAGAGAACAATGACTGATAATGTCGTAAAAGCAGGGATCGAAGACGTTCTGTCTTCGGTCAAACGTCTGGTAAGCGAAGATAACCGCGATAAATCCGTCTCGGATCAACAGCCTGTATCGAGAAAGCCGGGGCGGCTGGTTTTGACGGATGCTTTGCGTGTCAGCGCGCCCAAGCAGACCAATGGGGTTCCCACCCAGACCGACTCGGACCTCAAGATATCCGACTCGGCGAAACCCATGTTGCTGCGGGCCTGCGATATTGTGCAGGCTGGCAAGCCGGCCAACGCCGCAGAGGACGCGGCCGATGCGCCTAAACCTGCTCAGTCTGCGGATGCTGCCACCAGCTTAAGCGCTAAGATCGAAGCGCTGGAAGCGGCCATTGCACAAACAGAAGATCAATGGGAACCGGATGGCGACAGCGAAGATGCTTACTCGGGCACACCGTCGCAATCTTTGCCGTGGAACGTAGAAGCAGAATTTGCCGCAGCCGAGGCCGTCGGTTCCATTGACATTGAGCAAGCTGACGCGTCCGACGATGAGGGCGAAGCACACGTTCAAGCTGAGTTCATCCGTTCGCCGAGGGCCGAGACCGAGGTGATCGCAGAGCCTGCCGTCGATGACAGAAGTATCGACATGGATGAAGAGGATCTGCGCGCCCTGATCGCCGAAGTTGTCCGGCAAGAGCTGCAGGGCACGATGGGCGAGCGGATCACGCGGAATGTGCGCAAGATGGTCCGGCGCGAGATTGCACGTGCCCTAGCCGCAAAAGATCTGGAGTAACGCCTAGCTGCGCCTAGGGGATTGGGAGAGGCTCAGCAGCAGATCAAGATCCATGTGGCGTTCCAAATGGTCTGCCAAGTCATCCAGAACCTGTTCGACGCCATCCTCATAAGCGACGTCCGAGGTCACGCCCAGCGTTGAAAGGTAACGCGCGCGGAACGTGTCAGACGAAAAGATACCGTGCAAATAGCTGCCCTTGATCCGTCCGTTGGCGCTGGCGGCACCTTCTGGTTTGTCTTCGACCTCCAGCCATGCACGGTCACAATCAGGTCCTTCAGTGTGTCCCATATGGATTTCATACCCGCTGACCGGATCGCGGTCGGGCAGGGCATGGGCCGAGCGTAGAATGACTTGCTTTTGTCCGCCCATCACAGTGTCGACATCCAGCAACCCCAAGCCTTCGACCTTGCCGGGTCTGCCGTCGACCCCATCCGGGTCGGAAATGGTTTTACCCAGCATTTGATAACCGCCGCACAGGCCCAGAACATGCCCGCCGCGGCGCACGTGGCCGTAAAGGTCGATGTCCCAACCCTGCGCTCGAAAATAGGCCAGATCCCCGATGGTGGATTTGCTGCCCGGCAGCAGAACCAGATCGGCATCACCGGGCAGGGGGCGTCCGGCTGGGATGATCTCGACACTCACGTCTGGTTCAGCGGACAGCGGGTCGAGGTCGTCAAAATTGGCCATCCGCTCCAGCTGAGGCACAACCACCTTACACGTGCCGCCGGTATGAGAGCGAATGTCCATCATATCCTCAGCAGGCAATTTCCACGCGTCATGGAACCAGGGCACGACGCCCAAGCAGGGCCAACCAGTACGGGCGGCGATGTCGTCACGCCCTTCGTCAAACAAAGACACGTCCCCTTTGAACCGGTTGACAGCAAAACCCTGGATCTGCGCCAGGTCGCCACCGTCCAGCACAGCCTGTGTGCCAACGATCTGCGCGATCACGCCGCCACGATGAATATCACCGACCAGAACCACGGGAATACCTGCGGCGCAGGCAAACCCCATATTGGCGATGTCACCCTTGCGTAGATTGGTCTCGGCCGGGCTGCCCGCACCTTCGATCAGAACCAGATCCGCATCCGTACAAAGCCGGTCAAAGCTTTCCAGCGCGGCCCCCAGCAGCTTGGACTTGTCCTTTCGGTAATCCCCGGCCTTCATCGTACCCGCACGCTGCCCTTGAACGATGATCTGAGCACCGGTGTCCGTCTCGGGCTTCAGCAATATGGGGTTCATATCTGTATGGGTCGCCCGCTTGGCTGCACGGGCCTGAAGCGCCTGCGCGCGACCGATCTCGCCCCCGTTTTCGGTGACGGCCGCATTGTTTGACATGTTTTGTGGCTTGAACGGAGCAACCCGCATCCCCCGCCGTGTAAAGGCGCGCGCAAGCCCGGCCAAAAGAACCGATTTTCCGACATTGCTGCCAGTGCCTTGAATCATGATGGCGCGAACCATGGGTTGTCTCCTATATGTCGAGGCGCAGATGACTTGATTTGAGCGGGAAGGGAAAGACCTGGATGAACACACCAGCGCATCTTTTGATCGGGGCTGCCGCTTTTGCCCGACCGCCGCAGGGCCGTATCTTGTTGGCTGCAATGCTGGGGGCAGTGCTGCCGGATTTGTCCCTGTATCTCATGGTGGGAGTGTCGTTGTTTGTATTGGGCATTCCGGAACAGGTGGTCTTCGGGCAACTGTACTATTCGCAGGCCTGGCAAACCGTCTTTGCGATCGACAACTCCTTTATCCTTTGGGGGATTGCATTGTTGCTGGCAGTTTGGCGTGGCTGGCACGCCGTGGCTGTCGGAGCAGCGGCAGGTTTGTTGCACCTAGCGACAGATTTTGTGCTGCATGCAGGCGACGGGCGACCTCAATTCTGGCCGCTAAGCGATTGGGTGTTTCACAGCCCGGTCAGCTATTGGGACAGCAGCCATCACGCATTATGGGTGGCTCCAGTTTCTGCCGCAGTTTGTCTTGCTGCGTATGTCGCACTGTGGCAGCGCGGTCTGTCCGTGTGGGGCAAGTCCATGTTTGGCGTCATGCTGTTGGCCGAAGTTTGGGTGGCACGGCAGTGGCTGTTGTTTTTCTAGCCTTTTGGACATCGAGGTAGAGCATAGAAAAACGCGCTCTGTCGGACAGAGCGCGTTTTTTCTGTGCGAACTCGCTTTAGTTCAGGCGGCTTCTGCGTGCTGAGCGGCGTTGCGGCGCTCGCTTTCTTCACGGGACAGTGCGACCGAGGTCCGTACACCGCGACCAACGAACTCCATCAGTCCGCTGACAACCCGCTCGTTCGGGTCAATACCCGCGCAGGACAGAACTTCGCGCCCATCGCGCGAACGGGCCCAGCGGGCGATTTGTTCGGGGCCATTGCCGTATTTCTTGTCATCGGCGATAGCGTCATCGAGTGCAGCCAACACAACGGCCGCGAAAAGTTTGCGCGCACGATTGCCTTGCTCGTTGTTAAAGGCAGTGCCGTCAACGAAATCTCTCATCTCGTCTTCCTTGTTGTTCTTGCTCTTGCATTTTCGGCGTGAGGGTCCTTATGACCTATTAGGTGCGATTCGGATACAGCTAAAATGCATAGTTGCGTTGCGTCACTTGCATGGCTTGCTGCAAGTGCAGCACTAGGTGTCGTTGTCTTGTCAGGTGTGATCCCGCCAGATATAGGGACCGCAACTGATGCATCAACCGTTTGTGAAGGATTTATGTAATGCCCAAGATAAATGGGAACGAAATTCGCCCCGGCAATGTGCTTGAGCATAACGACGGCCTGTGGGCAGCGGTCAAGGTTGACCACGTAAAACCGGGCAAGGGTGGGGCGTTTGCTCAGGTCGAACTGCGCAACCTGCGCAATGGCTCAAAACTCAATGAACGCTTCCGCTCAGCAGACAAGGTCGAGCGTGTTCGCCTTGAGCAGAAAGATCAGCAATTCCTGTATGAATCCGACGGGATGCTGGTGTTCATGGATGCAGAAACCTACGAACAGATTGAATTGCCGGCAGATTTGCTGGGCGAACGTCGCCCGTTCCTTCAGGATGGCATGACCATTGTCGTTGAATTCTACGAAAGCGAGGCGCTGAACGCTACGCTGCCGCAGAAAGTGACCTGCCAAATTGTCGAGACCGAGCCGGTCGTCAAAGGCCAGACCGCTGCAAACTCGTTCAAGCCTGCGGTGCTGGACAATGGCGTGAAAGTCATGGTGCCTCCTTTCATCGGTCAGGACGAAATGATCGTCGTGAACACCGAAACGATGGAATATTCCGAACGTGCGTGACGTTCCGTCACTTTGTGAAAGAGACCGCGCAGGCACCCGCCGCGCGGTTTTTTTACGCCTTAGGGCGGTAACGATACCGTGTTGGGTCGGGGCCAAACAGTTCCAGCATTAGTTCATACTTGATGCGATTGGCGCTGACCTGGCGATAAAAAGCGATCAGAAATGCGGTCGGCCCCTGAATTCGGCTAAGGCCACTGGTGGCGGCCACAACGGTGCCCACATCCGTTTTCCCCTGTAACACCAGATAACCGCCCAGCATCAGAATACCGACGGTACCGGCCCCATTGATCACGCTCAGCAGGAATTTGGCCGACAGTTTCCACAGGAACATACGTCGCCGTGTGTGGTAAATTTCGTCAAACATGGTGTTGATGTCCCGCTCGACCGCTTCGATATCCTCGGTCGTCAGCCGGTCTGTGGCACCGCGCAGGATGCGGACGCGCTCTGCCACGAAAGTGTTCACTTTGCGTTGCGACACCAGAACGATGATGATCTGCGGCACAATCATCGAAAAAGCGATCAGCCCAAGCCCCGGTTGCGTGGATGAAATATAGCCGATCACGCTGATCAACGTTCCAATCTGAACCACCGGATCCGAGAAAGCGCCGCCCGCGAACTTTCCCAACTCTTCAGCCTCGGCGGAAATGGCCGTGGTCATGGTGCCTTTGCGTAGGTCCTCGCCCGTTTCCTTCAGATCGGTTGAACGCCATAGCAGGCGCTGCCGGATCAGTCGGATCATGTCTTCACCCAAAGTGCCAGCACGGTATCCAAGGATCCATTTCAGCCCAAGGCTCAGCAGGATAACGGCCATCATACCAATACCCAATTGGATCAGCTTTTCAGTGCCGACATCATCTGCCGTCAGGTGGTTGACGATGTCGCGCTGAAACTCCAGCGGAACGGCGGCAAGCGCCGCAATGGCGATGGACAGCACGATGAGGATGATCTGCCGTCCGGCACTGGCGCGCCAAATCGCGGAATATAGTCGAAACATGGGTGTATCCGGTTTGACCTGTTTCCCTCAGTTTGGCAGGGCTGAGGAACAGGTTCAAACTTGGCGATATGTGCCGACGTGGAGTTCGTGCTGATTAGGCAACAAGCGGTACTTAGTCGGTCAGTCTCACCGTGGCCTCGCCCGCCTGCATTTCACCGCTTGCGCGGTCAAAACGCAGATAGGCAATCGCGTGGCCCCCGGATTGAGTGAACAGGGTGCCTGCCGGTTTGCCATTAGCTGTGATCTCGGTCCCCACGGGCGCGGTGCCGTCGACAGAGACCCTACGCAGACCCTTACGCAATTCGGTCTTGTGTTTCATGCGCGCGGTCACTTCCTGACCTACATAACAACCCTTTCTGAAATCCACGCCATTCAGCGCTTCGAACCCAGATTCGAGGATATAGCTGTCCTGGGTCAGCTCAGTACCCGCTTCAGGAATACAGTGTTGCACACGCAGTGCATCGAAATCTGTGCCATCATCCTGTTCGGGTGCCGCAGAATACATGCGCCAGCCCATGTCAGGGTGCCGCGGGTCGGCCAGAGCACTCTCGGGCGAGGAGCCGGTTCCGCGCTGCAGGTTCATATCGGTGCTTTCGATGGCCACGTCTGCTCGCAGTTTGTACATGTTCAGACGTTTGATCAGATCATCGGCAAGGTGCTCGGCCGCGTCCAGCAGAATGCCATCGCCATCACGCTTGAGGAAAAAGTCCGCCAGATACTTGCCTTGCGGCGTCAACAGCGCGGCATATACCAGCCCGTCATTCAAACCCTGAATGTCATTGGTGATCAGGTCCTGCAAAAAACTTTCGGTGTCCGAGCCGGTCAGGCGCAGGATGCGGCGGGTGGGCATGGCTTGGTCCTCGTCATTTCCCTTGGCCTCGTGATATAGGAAGATCCGCCGCCAAGACCAGAGGGTATCAGACGTGCCAGCCCCGATCTCTGTTGTTATTCCGACCCTGAACGCGGCCGATGCTTTGCCCGAATGCCTTGGAGCATTGATGGAAGGGCTGCATGCCGGGCTGATCCGGGACCTGATCATCAGCGATGGCGGGTCTGCCGACCTAACACTGGAAATCGCGGAGGAGGCCGGAGCAAGGGTTGTGACAGGTATGCCGTCGCGCGGTGGACAGTTACGCGAGGGCTGCGCAGAGGCTGGTGGGGATTGGTTGCTGATCCTGCATGCTGACACTGTGTTGGAAAGCGGCTGGAGCGAGGCGGTGAGCGCCCATCTATCCAGCAACGGACCTGCGGCCTTTCGGTTGGCTTTCCGAGCGCGGGGTATTGCGCCGGGATGGGTCTCGGGCTGGGCCAATCTGCGAAGCCGGGTTTTCGGGCTTCCATATGGGGATCAGGGGCTTTTGGTGCCACGCGAAATCTATCACGCTGCAGGCGGCTATCCCGACCAACCTTTGATGGAGGACGTGGCGCTGGTGCGTAGTTTACCCCGGATCACACTTCTGGATGCGCGGGCCTTTACGAGCGCGGAGCGGTATGAGCAGGCGGGCTGGATTCGGCGGGGTAGTCGGAACCTGTGGACTCTGCTGCGTTACTTTCTGGGGACGGATCCGCAGGTGTTGGCACAGGCGTATCGGCGATAAGTGTCGTACGTAGCTCGACCAGCGATTTCCCCAACCGGAACGGGGCTGCAAAGCTGACAAGGCACAAAGCTACGATTTGCAGAACCAGAATGTGGGCGTTGGCCTGCAAATATTCCCACTCGTCTTTCAATTTACCGACCTGATCGATCAGATCATCATAACTTTGGGCCAGGATCAGGTAGTCCCCAGCAATGGCCGGTACTTTCCGGCGCATATTTTCGATGGCGGTTTGCGTTTCGTCGTCCAGCGAGGTGAAGACCAGAAACTGGTCGATATCGAAGGCGTCAGCCTGCGCGGCAGCGCTGCGCATTTCATCCATGTCATCATTGGCTTGACGTCCGAACAGGAAATGCAGCCCCTGCAATGGGGCGACCTCATTGGTGACGGCAATGAACAACGGCAGTTCAGAATTGCTGGCGGTTGAAGCCGACAGGAACTCGACCTTGTCGCACAAAACGGCAGTATCCGGGTCAAAGGCTGGATCACAAAAGCGCAGGCGAAACCGTGCCGCGTCGCGATCAAAGGCCAGAGTGGCCGCATAGGCCACGTCGATCTGACGATCCAGCCGAGAGCTGTCGGAAGTGTAAAGCCCGGCCATAACCGCAACCAACGCCCCGATGCCGCCCAGAACGACCCAAACCAGGTCGGCCAGTTTCCAAGCCCGATGTCCCGCTGGTTTTCGGAACAGAAACGCCGTACCGATCGATCCTATCACAAAAAACAGGATCAGCAGCGGCAGTTGGTTGTCGGTTACAAAGCTCATAGTCCCGATCTTAGGACCTGGCCTGCGTCCTGCAACAGGGATCACGGGCTGTTGTAACATCTTACCGGATGTTCATACTGATCACAGAGCCACAGGAGATTTCGATGACAAAAGAAATTGTTCTGATTCATGGGGCGTTTGCCGGACCCTGGTGCATGCAGGATTACGCAACTTTCTTTCGGGATCGGGGGTGGACCGTACATACACCAGCCTTGCGTCACCATGGCGGTGATCCGAAAGCCGACCCTGACCCCGGGCTGACCGACACCAGCGTTTTGGATTACACCAACGACATTGCAGAATTTGTGCAGGGTCTAGACAGCAAACCGGTTCTGCTGGGCCACGCCATCGCGGGTGTGGTTGCGCAACAGGTGGCCGCGCGCGGTCTTGCCAGTGCTATTGTGTTGATTAACCCCAATGCACCCTGGGGCACTTTGCCGGAAACCGACGACGAACGCGCCGTGCCGCGGGCGTTGATGGAAGGTGGGGCCTTCTGGAAACAGCCCATGCGTGTCGAATTCGACCTGATGGCGCCATTTGCGCTTAATAAAATGGACGAGGCTCAACAGCATGCTGTGTTCGATCAACTGGGGGCCGAAAGTGGGCGCGTGATGTTCGAAATGTTCTTTTGGATGTTCGACGACGATCACGCGATAAAGGTCGATTTCGAAAAGGTCGACTGCCCGGTTCTAGTCGTTTCCGGTGCAGAAGACCGGGCGGTTAACCCCGATACCTGCCGCGCCTTGGCAGAGCGGTACGGGGAACGTGGGACCTTTTTGCTGGTTCAGGACCACGCGCATTTTCTGTTTATGGAGCCCGGCTGGCAGGGGCCGGCAGAGCAAATCGAAAGCTGGCTTGGTCAGCAGCCGGTTTGAATCCGGGTTGACAAAAATCGCCGTTTTGGCCGAGATCGCGCCAAGTGAATAGGGCCACTGACCCTTTTTGCGCATAATATCTGCGGGAAAGGTCCGGGCATGACCCTGTTTGTCATCCTTATCATTCTGTCTGCGGCACTTCTGCATGCGGTTTGGAACGCCATCGTCAAGACAGCGGCGGATCGCACGACGATGTTGGGCCTTGTTGCTTTGGGCCACGTGTTGCCAGCAGCCGTGATGGTGATGGTCCTGCCACTGCCCAGTGCTGAAAGCTTTATCTACATCCTGATCTCGACCGTTGTGCATTTCGGGTATTACTTCATGCTGGGCAAAGCCTATCAGCATGGCGATCTGAGTGTGGTCTACCCCATTGCGCGGGGAATCGTTCCGGCGCTGGTTTCGCTTTGGGCGATGGTTCTGGTGGGCGAGGTGCTGCCATTGCAGGCTTGGGGCGGCATAGCTCTTATCGCATTTGGCATTCAGCTGAGCAGCTGGAAAGCGCTGCGCTCGGGCGTGGGGCGCAGTGCGCTTGGCTTTGCGCTGGGCACCGGGTTCTGCATTTCGATCTACTCGGTAGTGGATGGGATCGGCGTTCGGCTGTCAGGCAATACGCTCAGCTATTGGGCCTGGGGGGCTTTCCTGCATCTGTTCATTGCAGGCTTTGTCGGAATTAAGAAACGCGATACCCTCAAATACTTGCCGACCAAGGTCTGGATAACAGGCATTCTGGGCGGGCTGGTCTCGATGACCGCCTATGGGCTGGTGCTGTATGCCAAGAACTTTGCACCGCTCGGCGCGGTCTCGGCGCTGCGGGAAACCTCAGTCATCTTTGCCGCGCTGATCGGGTTCATCTTTCTGAAGGAAGGCAACTGGATACGACGGCTGGGGGCCGCCGTACTTATGGCCTTAGGCGTTGCCTTAATCGGGCTCGCCGTCTGATCGCGTTAGCAGGGCTTAGTTGTTGGTCGAGAACGTGCTCTGCGGTCTCCATTTCAGGGTCCCGTCGCTGTCGCGGTGGCAGCGCAGCAGGCGTTCCTGAACCGTGGTGATCGTCGAAGTCACAGTATTATCGCCGACCATCAGGACAAATGCGTCCTCGGAATAAGCCATACCATCATAATAGCAAAACCGGGTCTCGGCCCCGTCCGGAATCGGTGATGCAGTGCTGAGCATCTGCTGCGCAGGGGCTTGTGAGGCCAGCAGGGTCAGAGCCAGTCCGAAGGTTAAAGCTTTCATGTCGTCCTCCCGTCTTAAAATCGTAGTCGGTAAAAGAAATTGGACGCCCGGACCTCAAGCCATTGTTGTTATGTTGCGGTAAGTGTGAACGGGATCAAGGGTTTAGGCAACGAGAAATTGCCATCGCCCTGTGTGCCAGCCCGTAGATGCCCAGATGCAGACCTGAGCAATCCTGGCCAATTGGGGGAAAGCAGCCCCTTGTTCAGTGGTACACGGCTTCTGACTGTAGCTCTCTGAAATAGCTGATTGTGGACGCCAACCCTTCTTTCAACTGCACCTTGGGTTCCCAGTTCAGCACGCTCCGCGCCAGAGTGATGTCGGGCTGGCGTTGCTTGGGGTCATCCTGTGGCAGGTCCTTGAAACTGATCGGTGTGTCGGTGCCCACAAGCGCCTGCACCTCACTGGCCAGTTCGTTCATCGAGAATTCGTTGGGGTTGCCCAGATTGACGGGGCCGGTGACGTCTTTGTCGGTCTCCATCAGGCGGATGAATCCTTCGATCAGATCATCCACATAACAGAAAGACCGGGTCTGCGTGCCGTCGCCAAAGATCGTGATCGGCTGACCGGTCAGGGCCTGCATGATGAAGTTCGACACGACGCGCCCGTCTGCGGGGTGCATTCTGGGGCCGTACGTGTTGAAGATACGGGCCACCTTGATCTCCAACCCCATCTGCCGGTGATAGTCGAAGAACAACGTCTCGGCGCAGCGCTTGCCCTCGTCATAGCACGAGCGCGGACCAACCGGGTTGACGTTGCCCCAATAATCTTCGGTCTGCGGATGAATAGTAGGATCGCCATAGACCTCAGAAGTTGAGGCCTGAAAGATCTTGCATTTCAGCCGCTTCGCCAGCCCCAGCATGTTGATCGCGCCGTGCACGCTGGTCTTGGTCGTCTGCACCGGGTCGTGTTGATAATGCACGGGTGAGGCGGGGCAGGCGAGGTTATAGATCTCGTCCACTTCCACAAACAGAGGGAAGGTCACATCGTGGCGCATGAATTCGAACCGCGGGTTGTTGTGCAGATGGTCAATGTTGCGCTTGGTGCCGGTGAACAGGTTGTCGACGCACAAAACCTCGTGCCCCTGATCCAGAAGCCGGTCGCACAGATGCGAGCCCAGAAACCCGGCCCCACCGGTTACGAGAACACGTTTTCGACTGTCATAAAGGCGGGCCATTGCAAATCCTTAATCGTTAAATCCAAGCCAGCTTGTCACAGGGAAGCCGGGTCTTGCTTTGATTAGTAAACCGAAGATGTTTGAATTGCAGTAGATTTTGGTTTTTTGAGGGCGCGTGTGGTGTTGGGGTGTATTCCGCCCAGTCAATGCTTGATAAACTGCATAAAACACTTTCACACCTCACTCCGATGGTTGGGCGTGAGCTTGTACGGTAGGTTTTTACATCCAGTCTCAGAACAGTGGATTTCCCGAGCAATGGGTGGAAGCATCCAACTTACGCACGCTATCCGTCTTTAAGTAGTCAGCGATAGCACCATTTTTGTATTTCAGGCCAAAGTGGGTGACTTTCGATGTCAATGTCCACCGCGAACTTAAAGTGGTTTTCTATCCGTGAGCCATCTATTACAGGGGTTGAATATGTTTCCTCTTCAAATCTCGAATATTTAAAGCCGGCAGCGCAAAGCAAAACGAAATCAACAAGCTGGGTTGCGATTTGTGATCTAGAGTGCAAGTGATGGTGGCGACTAACTACATCTTGGGGCGCGCGAACGGAACTAAGTTCGACGCTTTCTAATAGGTTCCTATGCCTTGCTGCTAGTATCTGCGCGTTTGAGACAAGTTTTGCCAGGTTTTGCGAAGTTTCGGGATCAGCGTTTTCTACACATCGAGCGATTGTTTTGCATACAGATACGATTCTATCCCAGTCAAAGGCGTAGCCGCTTTTGGGGTGAACTACTTGCCTAGTTGCTTGCAAAAAGAAGTCGTACAACTCATGCAAAGCTAAGCCAAGGAGTGCACGATCTGCCTGTAGCTTGCGCGACAATTGTTCGGCAACAAGTTCCCGCTCTTGTTGCATCTGCTTTTGGATAGAGGCCACTGTAAATGCTGCAGCACCCAGCGCGGCGATTGGGACTATTAAGTCTACAAAAGTTTCCTGACTTAAGTTCCAGTCCTTAGCGGCGGCAAAAGTAAGTGCGGAGAATAATGAGGTAAGAAAAAGACCAAGTGCTAAACCCTCGTGAAACTGAATTTTCTTAATGGCAGTCTCCTCAAACATCTAACTCCTCCACAAACCGCGCGTTCTCCTGAATGTATTGGAACCGCAGTTCGGGCTTTTTACCCATCAGGCGCTCGACCAGATCGCCGGTCTCGCCGGGTTCGTCTTCGTCGATGGTGACCCGGATCAATTTCCTGGATTTGGGGTCCATTGTGGTCTCTTTCAGGTCTTTGGCGTCCATTTCACCCAGACCTTTGAAGCGCGACACGTCGATCTTGCCCTTGCCGCCCAGACCTTTCTCAAGCCACTCGTCGCGCTCGGCCTCGTCCAGACAATAGACGCGTTTGGCGCCTTGGGTCAGGCGATACAGAGGCGGGCAGGCTAGGTACAGGTGGCCCGCGTCGATCATCGGCCGCATCTGGGTGAAGAAGAACGTCATCAGCAGCGAGGCGATATGCGCCCCGTCCACATCCGCGTCGGTCATGATGATGACCTTGTCATAGCGCAGGTCGTCGACGTTGAACTTGGTGCCAAGGCCGACACCCAGCGCCTGGGTCAGATCGTTGATTTCGGCATTGGTGCCCAGTTTCGAACTGGCCGCGCCCAGCACGTTCAGAATCTTGCCGCGCAGGGGCAACAGGGCCTGCGTTTTGCGGTCCCGGCCCATTTTCGCAGACCCGCCCGCAGAATCGCCCTCGACGATGAATAATTCCGTGCCGTCGCGTGTTGAACTACTACAGTCCACCAGCTTGCCGGGGAGACGAAGTTTCTTAGTGGCGGACTTGCGTTGTGTTTCCTTCTCGGCCCGTCTGCGCAGGCGTTCTTCGGCCCTCAATATGAGGAAGTCGAGGATCGCCCCCGCAGATTTCGTATCCGCAGCCAACCAGTTGTCGAAATGGTCACGGACCGAGTTTTCGACCAGCCGTTGCGCCTCGACCGTGGCGAGACGGTCTTTGGTCTGGCCCACGAATTCCGGTTCACGGATAAAGCAGGACACCAGTGCGCAGCCGCCGGTGATCAAGTCATCGCGGGTGATCTGAGCGGCCTTCTTGTTGTTGATCAGCTCTCCATAGGCTTTGATCCCTTTGAGAACAGCGGCCCAGAACCCCGCCACATGGGTGCCGCCTTCGGGTGTGGGGACGGTGTTGCAGTAGGACTGGATGAACCCGTCGCGCGAGGGCGTCCAGTTGATCGCCCACTCGACCTTGCCGGGGGTGCCGAATTTTTCGTTGAAGTCCACGGTGCCCGCAAAGGGTTGCTCGGCATATGTGGACGAGCCGTTCATCGTCTCTTTCAGATAGTCAGACAGGCCGCCGGGGAAGTGAAAGGTGGCCTCGGTCGGTGTTTCACCGTCGTCGATGGCGGATTTCCAGCGGATTTCAACGCCCGAGAACAGGTAGGCTTTGGAACGGATCGATTTGAACAGGCGTGCGGGTTTGAACTTGTGGTGGCCGAAGATGTCCGCATCCGCGTGAAAGGTGACGGTCGTGCCGCGCCGGTTGGGGGCCGCGCCGATCTTTTCAACCGGTCCCAGCGGAACACCGCGCGAGAACCGCTGTTCGAACAGCGTCTTGTCGCGCGCCACCTGCACGACCATTGAATCCGACAGCGCGTTCACCACCGAGGCACCCACACCGTGCAGACCGCCCGAGGTCTGATACGCCTTGCCCGAGAACTTACCACCCGCGTGCAGGGTGCACAGGATAACCTCAAGCGCGGATTTGTCGGGAAACTTGGGGTGCGGATCAATCGGAATGCCGCGCCCGTTGTCGCGCACGGTCAGGGCATAATCGGCGTGCAGTTCCACCTCGATCCGGTTGGCATGGCCCGCGACTGCCTCGTCCATCGAGTTGTCGAGGATTTCAGCCACCATATGGTGCAGCGCGCGTTCATCCGTGCCGCCGATATACATGCCGGGGCGTTTGCGGACCGGTTCCAGACCTTCGAGCACCTCGATCGAGGAGGCGTCATAGGTATTGGTCGCTTCGGGCGTCAACAGATCGTCGGGCATATGGGCTGCTCTTGTTTTTGAGTTTCCCCCATTATGGCAGGTGATGTGGTCCGGGGGAAGAGGGGCGCGAGGTGTTGTGGAAGGTTTGGGCCTCACGCAAGCCCTCGTTGCCGTACCGAATGCCGCTAATGGCCGCCTATCATGTTCGTAACGCGTTGTTCTGGCGAAGCTCAGACCAGGTATGAGGATCTCAGAAGGGCTTTCTGACCACGTTCAACGCGATCTGCAAAGGATGGGCGCGCTGAGTCCAAAGTGCTTGACGCTGCGCCTTGCATCAATATCTGCTCTCAAGACCTGACTTAATGCGCGTCAAAATCAACCTGAGTTTCGTCTTGCCTTCGCAGCGCAGCGCTTTTCAATCATTTTGGTTGAGGCTCAGCGAGCGGCATCAGCGGTCCACCGGGACTGGCTAGTTGTGCCATGGTGCGAAGCATCAAGGATCAACTGGCTTGAGATAACCCGAATGTACGTAGCCAACATACCCAAGCCGGGTTCTGACCCGCCACCATTCACCATCAACACCCAATCGCTCAACGACTGTTCGTTCTGGAAGGGTTCCTGTTTTCTTGCCCCCCGGTGATGCCCTAAAATTCAGAACGTCCGGATGAACACCGGAAACGCGAAACTTGGGTAGTTTTTCGGCTTCTGACATGTCGTCCGAAGCTGGAACCCCGCCGTCCCCGAGGAGTGAGGCAACATTGGCGCGCATTTCATTGCCAATATCGCGATATCCTCGAAGGTCAGAGTTAAACGATAAACGCGTAATATCCCATTTTCCGTTCTGTGGGATATTCAGGTTTGGTTCCACTTCCGCGTGCGTCAACACCTTGGTGGGCGTGATGAGAATGTCGTATTTCTCAGCAAGATCGGCGATGACTTCGAAACTTTTGTTCCACTGTGTTGTGGTCATTGGAGCCGTGGATTCTTTGTAGTCTCTTTCTCGGTTGACGCCTGCCATGCAGCATAACGAGACACCTATGGAGGCACTGTTGGCGCCCGCAGTGTGACGCGCATAGTCGCTGGGTAAGGGGCGCGCGTTTTTGACAATCGATTTACCGCGCACAAGATCACCGTTTCCCTCGATCAGAATGTGGTAGGCTTTTTTGTCTGTTGAGTTCGCTGAATTCCCGCCACCAGTCCAATGCAGATGTATTCTCTCCATTTTTACATTTGGCATCCATGAAGTTGGAACAACTCTCGGCATTTGAGTTCTCCTTTTTTTAAAAAACTTATGTTTGAATATCATTTGATCTTATCAAAAAGACGGCCAATTCCCAAATCGGGCGCAAGCGGGGTTAGTACTTCTTACTTCGCAGTTGATTCAGAGAGATTTCATCTCGCAACCTGCCCAAAGCGCTCTTAGTCTCTCGATAATAAGCAAACACCATAACAGGACCCCAAATGAGCTGGATCAAAACCATCCCCTTCGCTGAGGCCACGGGCAAGCTGAAGAAACTCTATGACCGAGTCACCGGGCCAGACAACAATGTGGATAACATCATGATGGCGCACAGCCTGCGGCCGCATTCGATGGAAGGCCACATGGCGATCTACAAGGCAGTCCTGCATCATTCGGGCAACAAGATCCCGAAATGGTTCCTTGAGGTGTTGGGCGTGTGGGTCAGTTCTCTGAACCGGTGCGGGTATTGCGTTGAACATCATTTCGCGGGCTTGCAGCGTTTGCTTGGAGACGAGGCGCGGGGCAATGCGATCCGTGCAGCGATTGAGGCACGCGATCTGGCCGATGCTCCGTTGGATGCAGCGCAGTTGGCTGCCATGATCTATGCCCGTAAACTGACCGAAACGCCGGGGGATATGGTTGAGGCGGATGTGATCGCCCTGCGCGATGCAGGTTGGGACGACGGAGAGATCCTGGAGATCAACCAGGTCTGTTCGTACTTCTCTTATGCAAACCGGACAGTTTTGGGGTTGGGATGTTCAACCGATGGCGACGAATTGGGTTTGTCGCCGAACAATTCTGACAACCCCGACGATTGGGGCCATCGTTAATGGACCTGACAGGTCAGGCCGTTTGAATCCATACCTGAATGGCATGTGCAACGTCCTGCGGTTTTTGGTGATGCAGCCAGTGGTCAGTGCTAGGGATCGTGATGCGGGTCAGATTGGGCGCGAAGGTTTCCAAGCCTTCAGTTGCCTCGGGCAAAAGGGCTTTGTCATCCGGTCCCCAAAGCAACAAATGCGGGCATCGGACGTGCAGCCGATCCAGCGGCAGATCCGGCAGGTCTGTTGCGGGAAGCCCCGGCTGCGCGACAACCAGTGGAGAGGCGCGATACCAGTTCAACATCGCCTCTAACCGTCCTGATCGCGCCCATTCCGCTCGGTATTCGGCCATGCGGCTCTCGGTCAGCCAATCCAGTCCCATGCCGTGGCGAAAGAACTTTTCGAGCAATGCAAAGTTGTTCTCGGACAGTTTTTGTGCCGCATCGGGTGCCCGCAGTTGGTTGATGTATAGCGAGGCTTCTGATTGCGCGGCTCCTGCGGCCATGGCGCGTTGAAACGGAACTGGGTGGACGCCGTTTGCAATTATAAGCCGGTCAACAAGATCAGGGCGGAACATGGCAAGGCCATAAGCCACCGATGCACCCCAATCATGGCCCAGTACAGCAAAAGGCGCACCGTGGGTCTCAATCAAAGCGGCCATGTCGGACACCAGTTGGGACAGGGTATAGTCCTGTACCCCTTCAGGGCACCAGCTTTGGCCATATCCACGTTGGTCCGGAGCAATGCAGTAAAAGCGATCCGCCAGATAAGGGGCGAGATCTGCCCACGCACCGCCGTATTCCGGGAAACCATGCAGCATCAAAAGCGGTGGCGCATCAGGTTCGCCCCAGGTTCGGAGGCAAAAGGACTGACCATTCAGATCGGCAAATGACGTGCGCATCGGAACCTCTGATCCAGAGTGGAATTTATGGGTTTTTGAGGCATCAATTTGACACCAATCAAAGCGGATTTTCGGCGTTTCTGCTAGCCCTCATTCAGGACAGTAGAAAAAGGATAAGATGTATGGAAGCCATTGCTCCGGTCGAAGCAAAATCCCCTCAGATCAAAGTCGTAGAGGCCAAGGCGGCAAACGCGGCAGAGCCAAGCCCCGAGAAGATCCGGCAGGCGTTCGAAAGCGGAAAATACCCCTATGGCCGCAAGATGGCGCGGTCGACCTATGAGGCGCAGAAGGCAAGCCTACAGGCTGAGCTTTTGAAGGTTCAGCTGTGGGCGCAGGATACGGGGCAACGGTTCGTTCTGCTGTTCGAAGGCCGCGATGCCGCCGGCAAGGGTGGCACGATCAAACGGTTCATGGAGCATCTGAACCCGCGTCAGGCCCGCGTGGTTGCACTGAACAAACCGACCTGGGAAGAGAAGGGGCAATGGTATTACCAGCGCTATGTTCAGGAACTGCCGACCGTCGGCGAAATGGTGTTCTATGACCGGTCCTGGTACAACCGCGCGGGTGTCGAACGTGTGATGGGGTTCTGCTCGCCCAACGAGTATCTGGAATTCATGCGTCAGACGCCGGAACTGGAGCGGATGCTGGTGCGCTCGGGTATTCAGCTGTACAAGTACTGGTTCTCGGTCACGCAGGAAGAACAACAACGCCGTTTCAAAAGCCGCGAGACCGATCCTCTGAAGCAGTGGAAGCTGTCGCCGATCGACAAGGCCAGCCTTAGCAAATGGGACGACTATACCGAGGCGAAAGAGGCGATGTTCTTCTATACTGACACCGCAGACGCGCCATGGACGATCATCAAGTCGAATGACAAGAAACGTGCGCGCCTGAATTGTATGCGCCATTTCCTGTCGACGCTGGATTACCCGGGCAAGGACTTGAACGTCGTAGGGGACCCTGATCCATTGATCGTTGGACAGGCCCACCACGTCATCCACCGGTCCGAGCATATTCTGGGCGCAACATTGCATCCGGATGCCCGCTAATCCTCAACGCGCCCGTTTTTAATGGTGAGGCGGGCGCCATAGTCTCATAGTGAAATTTTACTGATCCGCACTTGTCCCGCGCCAAGCCCGCGCATATGGCTGGTGCAATGACAAAAGTGATGACATACCCCGCCCATTTTCGGGCGATTGCCGTGCTTGGCTTGCCGCTGGTCGGTGGCCATCTGGCGCAGTTTGCCATCGGTTTGACCGATACCATCATGCTGGGTTGGTACGGGGTCGAGGCACTTGCTGCGGTCACGTTGGCCAGCAGCTATTACTTTGTGCTGTTTTTGTTTGGGGCCGGGTTCGGCTGGGCGGTCATGCCAATGGTTGCCACAGCTGCGGCGGAAGGGGATGAAACCAGTATTCGACGCTCGACCCGCATGGGGCTTTGGCTGTCGTTGCTCTACGCAATAGTGGTCATGCCGTTGTTGTGGTGGTCTTATCCAATCCTGATCGCCATGAAGCAGGAGCCGCAGGTTGCTGAAACAGCATCCGAGTATTTGCGCGTAGCTGGTTGGGGGTTGTTTCCGGCCCTTATCGTGATGGTGCTCAAATCCTACCTTGCGGCCTTGGAGCGCACGCAAATCGTTCTGTGGATTACAGTCGCGGCGGCATTTGTGAACGCGGTGACCAACTATGCGCTGATCTTCGGCAATTGGGGCGCACCGGAATTGGGTGTGATGGGTGCAGCAATCGCCTCAATCGCGACGCAGGTCGTTTCGCTGATCGCTGTCGTCATCTACGTGGTTCGAACGCTGCCGGAGCACAGCCTTTTTCAGCGTTTCTGGCGACCGGATTGGGAGATGTTCGTCAGTGTTTGGAAGCTCGGGGTTCCCATTGGCCTGACCACGTTGGCCGAGGTGTCTTTGTTTGCGACATCAGCTGTGATGATGGGCTGGTTGGGACAGGTTCCACTGGCGGCACATGGGATCGCGCTGAACCTCGCTTCGGCCACGTTCATGGTGCATTTGGGGCTGTCAAATGCGGCCACTATCCGAGCTGGTAATGCGCTGGGACGTCGGGATCGCGCGCATCTGGAGAAAGGCGCAATTGCGGTGACAGGCATGTCTCTGGTTATGTCTGTGTTCACAGTCATCCTGTTTCTGACCTGTGCAGAGCCACTGATTTCCCTGTTCATGGAGGTAGACGATCCGCAGCGCGGACAAATCCTGGCCATTGGAACCGGATTGCTTGCCATGGCGGCGTTGTTTCAGTTGGTGGACGGCGCGCAGGTCATTGCGCTGGGCCTGTTGCGCGGGTTGCAGGATGCCAAGATTCCCATGGTCATGGCAGCGCTCAGCTATTGGGTCGTGGGTATCCCGTCGTCGTACTATTTCGGTTTCGTTCGGCAGATGGATGGCATTGGAATCTGGCTGGGGCTCGTGCTTGGCTTGGCATTTGCTGCCGTGCTGCTCATGGCCCGGTTCTGGATGCATTCGGTGCGGCAAATGCCAGCAGCGGCTGAGCCTGCTTAGTCTTTACTCAGCCGATCTGCTTTTTTCCGAACCAGAACTGTGCGCAGGTCATGCATCGCCATCAGCAGCCTGTCAGTCACATCCTCAAGCTGGGCGTCGGTTGCCTTGGACTGAACCCATTGAGTAGTCAGGTTCAGATGATCGACGGCACGGTGTATATCGTCAATGTCACGCTTCGCCAGCAAGGCTCGGCGCTCCTCCATCCATTGTGCGATTTCTGCCTGATCCCGCTCTGAAAGGGTTCGCTGTCCTTGCGGTTTGACGTCACCGTTGCGAATGTTGATGACCGCGATCTGGTCCATCTCAATCCGGCGTTGGCGATTTTCCGTATCGACCCGAAACACTGCAGCCCCGTTTTCACGGATGCGAAAGTAATATTCGGGAAGATCGGCAGACATGGTCACCTCAGTGATGCACAGAAACGCTGAATGCGGCTGCAGGCCTCGGTCAGCGCTGCATCGGACGTAGCGTAGCTGACCCGGAAATTCGGCGAAAGTCCAAAGGCAGCGCCGAAGACAACGGCAACATCTGCCTCTTCCAACAGGGCATTAGCAAAAGCTTCGTCCGTGTCGATGACCGTTCCGGCAGGAGTTGTTTTACCAATCAGCCCGGCGATTGAAGGGTAAACATAAAACGCACCCTCCGGCGTCGGGCAGGTGATGCCGTCGATCTCGTTCAGCATGCGCACAACCAGATCGCGGCGGCGTTTGAACATCTCGTTATTCGGGGCCAGAAATTCCTGCGTGCCGTTCAACGCCTCAACTGCGGCCCACTGGCTGACCGTACACGGGTTTGAGGTGGATTGAGACTGGATTTTGCGCATTGCCGCGATGATCTCGACCGGACCCGCTGCATAGCCAATGCGCCAGCCGGTCATGGCGTACGCTTTGGAAACCCCATTGCAGGTGAGTGTACGGTCATACAAGCCTGGTTCCACTTCGGCAGGCGTGCAAAACTCGAATCCGTCATAGGCGAGGTGCTCGTACATGTCGTCCGACATGATCCAGACATGCGGATGGCGCATCAGGACGTCGGTCAGCGCTTTCAACTCGTCCCGGCTATAACCGGCACCCGTCGGGTTTGAGGGTGAGTTGAAGATGAACCATTTTGTCTTTGGGGTAATCGCAGCTTCAAGCTGTTCTGCGGTAAGCTTGAAATTGTTCTCCAGCGTTGTCGCAACCATAATCGGCGTACCGCCCGCAAGCGTCACCATGTCCGGGTAGCTCACCCAATAGGGCGCTGGGATGATGACCTCGTCGCCGTGGTTCATTGTCGCCATCAGGGCGTTGTACAGCGTTTGTTTGCCGCCGGTTCCGACCGAAATCTGAGCAGGGGTGTAGTCCAGGCCATGATCGCGCTTCATCTTGGCGCAGGCCGCTTGTTTGAGCTCGGGAATGCCGTCTGGCGCGGTGTACTTGGTTTTTCCTGCCGCAATAGCTGCAACAGCGGCATCTTTGATGTTCTGAGGCGTGTCGAAATCCGGTTCTCCCGCGCTCAGGCGGATGACATCGCGACCGGCGGCCTGCAGTTCGGCTGCCTTGGCTGTCATGGCGATGGTGGGCGAAGGTTTAACGCGTGACAGTGTCGCAGACAGGAAACTCATGGTCGGCCTCGGTTTGTATGTTCAACCTGACTGTCATAGGGTGCGCCCGAAAGACGTTCAAGCCGTATAGAAACTCTGAGTTGGAGATCCGAATGACTGATGAAAACGACTGGTATGGTCCGGATTCTGCAACATTTGGGGACCGTCTGGCCGGCGCGCGCGAAGCTGCCGGAATGACTCAGGCGCAATTGGCGCGCCGCCTTGGTGTCAAAAAGGCGACCGTTGCTGATTGGGAAAACGACCTGTCCGAGCCACGCGCAAACCGCCTGTCGATGATGGCCGGGATGGTCAACGTTTCGATCATGTGGCTTTTGACTGGCGAAGGCGAAGGAATGGACGCACCGGTGGACGAGGGCGAAGGCGGAATGGAGTTATCAACCGCCGTGGCTGAATTGCGCGCCATTCGCGGTGAAATGCGCGCCTGCGCCGAACGCGCGGCGCGGCTTGAAAAGAAAATGCGTCTGATGTTGGAGCAACGACATTGAGCGAACAGCGGGATGTGCGTATCAAGCGTATGAAAATGCGTTCGATGCGGCGTGGGATCAAAGAGATGGATATTATTCTTTCCGCTTATGCGGATCGTAATCTCGCGGATATGGATGACGCCGGATTGGATATCTATGACGCGCTGCTTCATGAAGATGATCAGGATCTCTATCAATGGGTGACCGGACAGGTTCAGCCCCCCAGCCAGTTTGCCGATCTCGTTTCGGACATCGCACAAACGTTTCAAAAATAAAGACAATTCAAGCTTAACCGATTTTTCGGATTTTCGGTTCATCGTGTCTCAAACAGCACGACTGAATCGGAGGGTCGGATGAGTATGGAAATGAAGGTCTCCGGACCGGAAACCAAGGGGTTTATGACCAGCTACCTTGAGGCGCTGGCCCTTGTGGAACGGTTGCACCGGTTGCTGCTGGACGTCATCAAGGATGAGTTTGAACGCGTTGGTGTTTTGGAAATCAACGCTGTGCAGGCGCTTTTGCTGTTCAACATCGGTGATCATGAGGTCACAGCCGGTGAACTGAAAAGCCGTGGCTACTATCAGGGCAGCAATGTCAGCTACAACCTCAAAAAACTGGTTGAGATGGGATACATGCACCACCAACGCTGTGAGATCGATCGCCGATCAGTGCGCGTGCGCCTGACGCCGCAAGGCCGAGAGATCCGGGATATCGTCTCGGATTTGTTTGCCCGCCACGCTGAAGGCTTGCAGGGACGGGGCGTGCTGGAACTGGATGGCATCGAGGATATCACAACCTCTCTGCGCCGCGTGGAACGGTACTGGACCGATCAGATACGGTATATCTATTGATCAAGGGCGCGCATCTGACAGAACGAGGCTGTCCAACTCTCGGATCAATTTGCGGGTCATGGCCTCTGCGTAGGCCTCAAACCCCAGCGCGACTTCAACGAACGCGTTTGGGCCGGAAATAACCCAGGCATTGTAATACGCCGACAGTTCCCCAACTTGCACATAGCGCCGGTCACCTGAACTTGGATCATCCGCACCGATAACAAGCCCGTTGATTGTAATGCCACTGCCGCGCAACGCTGTTCTGACATCTCTGGGATGGGGCCCAAGGTTGTGTTTGCCATCACCTGATAGATCCAAAGTTCGCCGCCAACACGTCTTTTGCTGATTCAACAACTCAGCACCAAAAGCCATCGCCGCCCCCACAGCCGTTCCTTCAGCGGTTGACCGCCTCGATGTCTGGATGAGACGCGTACTGATGTCGTTCAGATCGGCCGTGGTTTGGATATCAGTCCAGTTGAGCAGAACCCTCTCGTGCCCTGGTTCTGTCCATTCATAGACGGCCAACCTCATGGATGTTGAGCCATTCGCCACCATCAGTTGGCTGACCTCAGGATCGCGCAGAGCAGCGGCCAGGCCCTCCAGCTGCAATCTGTATTCACCGCTATCGACAGATGCCGACACATCCAGACCCAAAGCCAAGGCATGGCGACATTGCGCAAGGGCAGGCCCTGACAGCAGGAAGAGCAGCATGACCAACAAGCGCGTCTTCATTGGTCGTACACTTGTACTGCACCAATTTGCAGCCCGCTCAGTTCCCGTTCAAGTTTTCTGCGCATCGCGCGTTCGAAGTCTTCAAAACCTTGTGCGACTTCCAGAAAAGCGCCCGGGCCATGCAGGACGTTGTTTTCGAAAAAGGGGATGAGAAAAAGTTCTCCTTCAAAATCAGCGGCGTTTATCACCAGACCATTAACGACGATGTCATGACTAAAGAACCGCTGATATGCGATCTGTGGTCCATAACCGTCGTTGTTGGACCCGTCTCCTGAAAGATCGATGGTGCGAAACAGACACGAAGGCGCGGTTTGGAACAGTTCGGCCCCAAACCGTAAGGCGTGGCCCATAGCCGTGGCAGAGCCTTCATTGGACCGGATCGACTGACTTATCCGGGTCGCTGCAGCCACCAGATCTCCGTGATTTTCGATCAAGCGCCAGTTCAGGATAACGTGCTGGGTACTTTGCCCGCTCCATTCATAAACGGCCAACGCAACAGGTAGCGGAGATGAGAAGAATGCTTCTTGCACTTCAGGTGCCAGAAGCGCTGCGGCCAGTCCCTGTCGCTGCAAAATGTCTTCCGCGTCGTCGACCGAAACCGAAATGTCCATCGCAAGCGCAAGGGCCAAACGGCATTGTTCAGCCCGCAAAGGGCTGGCCAACAGGGCCAGCCCCAACTTTATGATCCAACGGATCACCAGTGGCCGGTGCTCTCCATGCTGGCCCAGGGCTCGGCTGGTTCCAGCGCGTCACCATTTTGAAGCAGCTCGACCGAGATGTTGTCCGGAGAACGGACAAAGGCCATGCGACCGTCGCGTGGTGGGCGATTGATGGTCACGCCGTTGTCCTGCAAATGCTGGCAAACCTCGTAGATGTTGTCGACACCGTATGCCAGATGGCCAAAATGCCGGCTGTCGCTGGGTAACTTGTCATCGCCATCCCAGTTGTACGTCAGTTCGATTGGGGCGTCTTCCTGCCCCGGAGGCGCCATGAAGATCAGCGAGAATCGCCCGGCTTCGCTGTCATATCGACGTGTTTCCTTTAGACCCAGAAGTTCATAAAACGCCATGGACTTTTCCAGGTCTTTCACACGGATCATAGTGTGGAGATATGTCAGCGCCATTTTGGCCATCCTTCATTGATTTGGTTTGCCAGCAACTTAGCGCACTGGTTTGGCCTGTCGAGAGCACCGAGCAGCCCAAATCGAAATTAGAGCAGGTTGCGGCATATATCGCGGTTCCGATGGCGGGGTTAGCGATATATAGTAGGGGGCGACTCATTGCCAGAAAGGAAGATTTGATGCCGCTGTCCGCTGACCAACAGGCCGAGATCGAGGCGCAACGCGCGCAATCGCATCCCACACGTCGCGTCGTTTCAGCAGGAATGGAAGACCATTTGTACACCGCGCATCAGGTTCTGGATCACGGTTTTGTCCGCGTGATCGACTATATGGGCGATGACGCCGCGATCTGTCAGGCGGCCCGTGTGTCTTATGGCAAAGGCACAAAGTCGGTTCAGAACGATGAAGGGTTGATCCGGTATCTGATGCGGCACTGGCACTCGACCCCGTTTGAGATGTGCGAAGTCAAACTGCATGTGAAACTGCCGGTTTTCGTGGCCCGCCAATGGATTCGGCACCGGACGGCAAATGTGAACGAATACTCCGCCCGGTACTCTATTCTGGATCGTGAGTTTTACATCCCCGCGCCCGAACATGTGGCGGCGCAGTCAGAGGTGAACAATCAGGGCCGTGGATCAACGCTGGAAGGTGAAGAAGCCGCGCGTGTGTTGGAGATACTGAAGGCCGACAGCACCCGCTGCTATGACAACTACGAAGCCCTGATTAGCCAGGACGGGCAACAGGGTTTGGCGCGTGAGTTGGCCCGGATGAACCTTCCCGCCAATATCTATACGCAATGGTACTGGAAGGTTGACCTGCACAACCTGTTCCATTTCCTGCGCTTGCGCGCGGACCCTCATGCGCAATATGAAATCCGCGTATATGCCGATGCGATGTGCAAGATTGTCGCCGACTGGGTGCCGTTTGCTTACAAAGCGTTCGAGGATTACCGGTTGGGCGCAGTCAACCTGTCTGCTCAGATGGTAGAGAGCCTTCGGAACATGCTGGCGGGCGAGACGGTCACGCAGGAAAACTCGGGCATGACCGCCCGCGAATGGCGCGAGTTTGAAGAGATCATCCGCAAGTAACGGCTGCCGACGCATAGCGATTGTCTATACATATTGTCATGGAACCGTTACATTGGTTCCATGATGCGTATTTTGAAACCCGCTTTACTCTGTCTGGTATCAGGCATGGCTTTGCCCGTGCAGGCGCAGTCACCTATCGCTGAAATCCTGTGTGAACCCACACCCAGGTTGCACCAAAAGCTCAAGGGACAGTTCCGCTCCGAGCGCGTGGCCACCGGTATTCGTGGACCTGAGCAAATCATGGAGGTCTGGTCTAACCCACGCGGCGACTGGACGATGGTCGTGACCTACGCAACCGGGACGTCCTGCATCGTTGCCATGGGAGACAACTGGACTGCTCATGACAAGCCGAAGCCCGCGCGAGGGTAATGGAACAAATCCGGTGGGGGGCGGGTGACGGCCGGAAATTGGCCGCCATCCTAAGATGTTTCAACCCCGCGCAGTGCGGGGGTGTCGTTACAACGGCTTTAAATCAGCTGCCATTTGGCGGCCATCGCGTCCGTCCTGCAACTCGTACGAGACTTTTTGGTTGTCTGCGAGTCCGGTGAGGCCGGACCGTTCTACGGCCGAGATATGAACAAACACATCTTTGCCCCCTTCATCAGGGGCAATAAATCCATAGCCTTTAGTGGTATTGAACCATTTCACGGTGCCGGTTGGCATGTCCCGTGTCTCCTTCTACTTACGCATTGTCCCACAAATTGGTGGGGGCTGTGGTGAGCGTCATCGTAAACCCCACTGTTTCGCGTTTGCAGAACAGTCCAATTTACATGTTTCGCCTTTTTCAACATTGCACGGTGAAGTAAAAAATCAAGAATAACTGCCAAAAACTGGCGTGATTGCACAAAATCGAAGCACGAGCAGGAGTATCCAAGAAATGAAACTTTATGGGCTAAAGACCTGTGACACCTGTCGTAAGGCGCTGAAATCTTTGCCAGATGCGGTCTTTCTCGACGTTCGAATTGATGGCGTACCCGAGCCGGTGCTGTCGCAGGCTTTTGCTGAGTTCGGCAATGCTCTGCTCAACACAAGATCAACCACCTGGCGCGGTTTGGATGAGAGCCAGCGCGCTAAAGCACCGCTGGAGCTTTTGAAAGAACACCCAACCCTGATGAAGCGCCCGTTGATCGAAGCTGACGGTAAGTTGCTGTTGGGGTGGACCGCTGAAACGCGGGGTCAGCTTGGCATTTTCTAAACGGGTGCTTATCTGCCAATGGTCAAGAATGAGGATTATCTATGCGCAATGCCGCAATGATTTTGGGCGTTATTGCCGGACTGATCGGCATGATCGTCGGGTTCTTCGGGTATGCCAGGGTGGTTGTGGTTGACCATGTTGGCGAGATAGATGGCGTTCTGAGCCAAGTCGACAACCCCGGCCTGATCCAGGCCCTTTCGATCGTCGCGCCTTTGTTGGCGATTGCCGGTGGCGCTATGGCGCCTGCGCGGGCTCTGATCGGTGGGGTTTTGTTGCTGATCTCAGCAGGGGCAATGTATTACGCGTTTGGGTTTGGTGTCTTTACCATGTTCCCGATTGCCTTCGCCGGTGTGGCGGGCGTGCTTGGGCTGGCGGCAGGAAAACCGGATCAGCCCAAGGCGCATTTCTAGATCACTTTAGGTGCAGGATCCGGTCAACCGAGAGCGGGCCTGAACCATGAATGACAATCACCGCCAGCAGGAATGTCCAGATTGTTCGGTCGTCCAGCAAGGTTGGGGCGTTGGTGAAATAGCTGCCCAGTTCAGCACCGTGACCAGTCACGTCCACAATGGTCTGGACCCAGACAAACCCAATCATACCCAAGGCGGCAAATCGCGACAGCAGACCGATGACGATCAAGGCTGGCAGCAGAAATTCGGCCCATGTGCCTGCGACGGCCACAGCCCAATGGAAGATGCCCAGTTGCGAGCTGTCATAGCTGACGGCTTCCATCGCCTTGGGGAAAATTTGCACGTAGGCCCCATCTGATGGGCGCAGAAACCCAAAGATCCCGCTGCCCAGCTTGGTTGTTGCCGAGTTCCAGTAGTACACAAGCAACGTCGCGGCAAAAACCAGCCGGGCCAAGCTTGGTGTGAGCCAGCCGGAGGTCACGCCCAACCGTCCCAGGGTGTTGTTGTGCAATGAGATCAGCGCAGTCATGTCTTCGGCCTTTCGATAGTCACAGAGGTTATTGCACTGCCTTGTAAAAGCAGTGCCAGAGTGGTTCCGAGGTCAAATTCGGGGGTTTCAGCGGCGGTTTTCTCAAACGCCGATCCGATCGTGTCCCCATTTTGCATATGCGTGATCCAGTTCGCCCCGCCCACTGGCAGCAAGTGAGGCTCAGGGTCGTATTCGGCGCGCGTGATCAACACATCCTCAGCTTGCGGTTGAGGTTTCGGGGCGTCAGCCACAGAGTTAAAACGCCAGATCGCATGAATGGGCCATTTCGACCGGATCACTTGCATGGACGGGGCAAACTGCAACCGGGCTTGCATGACCTGTTCGGGGTCTACGGCCAATGCCTCGGCCGGTGCAGGTTGGCTGTCGGCTGCGTGATAAGACCGGCGCAGCGCCAGTTCCAACCGGGCTATGTCGGGCAGGTAGCCAAGATGCGAAAGTTGCTGCATCCCCGCCAGAAAATCGGGAAACGCCTCACCGTAGAACATCATAAGCGGTGAGGATGGCGGATGCTGGCGCAAGAAAATCCCGGCCAGCCCGTCCATATTCTGAGTACCCAACAGTTTAGCGATCACAGGGAACGCCTGATGCATCGCTTCGGTCAGAGAAACGGCAACGTTGTTGCGATAGACACTGAACCTGCGACCAGCCGGTTGCGCGTCGGCGTCCAGCAAACCGGATGGAACCGGCGCGGAAGCATCCATCATGGCGGCGCGAAACTCGGACTGAGATACGCTCATGCCGGTACCCGGTCCAGTGCGGTCTGAGCGCGAACTGCTTCTTCGCGTAACACCGGCCAGTCGGGTACATCGGTGTCCCACTCGACCAGCAGCGGCTTGGGGCCCGACCGTTCCAGAACATAGTCGAGCAGGGCCCAGACCGGATCGACCACTTCGCGCCCATGGCTGTCGATCAGCAACGGATGGCCGTGATCATCTTCGTCCTCATCATGGCCTCCAAGATGGATTTCACCCACCTTTTCAAGTGGATAGGCGTCGATATAGCCTTGGGGCGAGAAGTCGAGGTTGGTGGCCGAAACAAAGACGTTGTTCACGTCCAGCAGCAAGCCACAGCCAGTACGTTTGGCAATCTCTTGCAGGAAATCGGGTTCCGACCAGGTGCTTTCCTCAAAGGCCAAATAGCTGGATGGGTTTTCAAGCAGCATCTGCTGTCCAACGGTGTCCTGCACCTGATCTATGTGCTCGCAGACTCGCGTCAGCGTCTTGTCCGTGTAAGGAAGCGGCAGCAGGTCGTTGTAAAAATGGCTGTCATGAGTAGACCAGGCCAGATGTTCGGAAAAGCTCGCGGGTTTCAACCAGCCGATCAAGTGTTTCAGCCGGGCAAGGTGGTCTGGGTCCAAGGGGCCTTCGCCACCTATGGACAGTCCAACGCCATGGACTGAAATCGGAAAATGTTCGGACAGGTGGCGCAGCTGTGCCAAGGGGCGCCCACCATCGCCCATATAGTTCTCGGCGTGAATTTCCAGCCATGCAACAGGCTGCGCGTGTTCAAGTATCTGAGCGAAGTGTTGCGGCTTGTACCCCACACCCGGCGCTGTGGGCAGGCGATTCGAGCGGAGCGCATCATCCAACATGGGTCAGTTCCTTGATCACGAAAGGGAAGGGGCGGGCGATCTGGCCCGCCCCTCTGAATTCGTTTGGTCGACCTTATGCCGGCAGGTCGCGATCCAGTGCTTCCAGCGAACCTTTCCGCGGGGTGCCGTCTGCTTCGGCTGGCAGTTCGATGTCCGCACATGTTCCGGCGTCAACCAGGGTCCATGCGTTGCCCTGATAGTCAACGGTCGAGGTGCCCGCGCATGTGGTGCCGGGGCCTGCGGCGCAGTCGTTCTGACCGGCCAGCGATACGCCATAGCATTTTTCTTTGGCTTGCGCGGTTGCTGTGGTTGCAGCGCCCGATACGGCGGCTGCGACTGCGGTTGCGATAACCAGGGACTTAGCTGTGTTCGACATCTCGGTAATCCTCTTGATGACAGGGTATGTCTGCTTGTGACACTGACAAAACTAGTGGCTTGTCGGCCAGAGTTGAATTCACGAGCCCGTGTCTCACAAGCGCGTCAGGGGGCGGCACGCCCTCTTGAAGCCTAATACATTGTTTTTGATGAATAAAGAGTGAAATGTTACAATCCGGCCCCGTTTCAAGGGCCGGATTTACAGCGATATGCCGCTGATTGTTACAGCAGATCTGGTGGTGTTGCGGCGTGCGAAAGCTCATTTGTTACAACATCAAGCGGTTGAACCTGCGTCTGTTTTTCACCCAGACGCCGGACGCTGACGGTGCGTTCTTCAACTTCGCGGTGACCAACAGCCAGAATCACCGGCACTTTGCCAACCGAGTGCTCGCGGACCTTGTAGTTGATCTTTTCGTTGCGAATATCTGCTTCGGCCCGCACACCGACGGCGCGCAGGGTTTCAACAACTTCGGCAACATAGGCGTCGGCCTCGGACGTGATCGAGGCGACAACGACCTGCCGCGGGGCCAGCCAGAAGGGCAGCTTGCCTGCGTGTTCCTCGATCAGAATGCCGATGAAACGTTCGAACGAACCCAAAGTTGCCCGGTGCAACATCACAGGGCGGTGTTTGCCGCCGTCGGCGCCGATATAAGTCGCATCCAGACGTTCAGGCAGAACAAAGTCCACCTGATGCGTTCCGCATTGCCAGTCACGGCCGATTGCATCGGTCAGAACAAATTCAAGCTTCGGGCCGTAGAACGCGCCTTCACCGGGGTTGAGTTCCGGTTCGATCCCCGCCGCACGGGTCGCGCTGAGCAGGGCGGCTTCGGCCTTGTCCCAAACCTCATCCGATCCAGAGCGCTTTTCGGGCCTATCCGAAAATTTGACCGAGAAGTTTTCGAACCCGAGGTCTTTGTAGATTTCGGACAGGAAGCGAATGAATTCGGCAGTTTCGGATTCAATCTGATCCTCGGTGCAGAAGATGTGCCCATCATCCTGCGTAAAGCCGCGCACGCGCATGATACCGTGTAGGGCACCTGACGGCTCATAACGGTTGCACGATCCGAATTCCGCCATCCGCAATGGCAGGTCACGATAGGACTTCAAACCCTGATTGAAAATCTGCACGTGGCACGGACAGTTCATCGGTTTCAGAGCGTTGATCGCCTTTTCACGCGCATGTTCCTCGTCCACTTCGACGATAAACATGTTTTCCTGATATTTGTCCCAGTGACCCGAGGCTTCCCACAGTTTGCGGTCAACGACCTGAGGGGTGTTGACTTCGACATAGCCGCCTTTGCGTTGCTGGCGGCGCATGTAGTCCTGCAATTGCGTGTAGACGGTCCAACCGTTGGGATGCCAGAAGATCTGGCCGGGGGCCTCTTCCTGCATGTGGAACAGGTCCATTTCACGACCAAGCTTGCGGTGGTCGCGTTTGGCAGCCTCTTCCAACATGTGCAGGTGGGCTTTCAGCTTTTCCTTACCTGTGAAGGCCACGCCGTAGATGCGCTGCAGCATCGCGCGGTCACTGTCGCCACGCCAATAGGCGCCAGCGATTGACATCAGCTTGAAGGCGTCGCCCGGCACCTGGCCGGTGTGTTGCAGGTGCGGGCCACGGCATAGGTCCTGCCAATGGCCGTGCCAGTACATGCGCAGCGGTTCGTCGCCTGGAATGGATTCGATCAATTCGACCTTATAGGGTTCGTTGTTGGCCTTATAGAATTCGATCGCGCGGTCACGGTCCCAAACCTCGGTGGTCACGGGGTCGCGCTTGTTGATGATCTCTTTCATCTTTTTCTCGATCAGGCCGAGATCTTCGGGCGTGAACGGCTCGGCTCGGTCAAAGTCATAGTACCAGCCGTTTTCGATCACGGGACCGATGGTGACCTTTGTGGCGGGCCAGATTTCCTGAACGGCACGCGCCATGATGTGCGCCAGATCGTGGCGGATCAGCTCATTGGCCTGTACTTCATCCTTCATGGTGTGGATGGCGATCTGGGCGTCAGCGTCAATGGGCCATTGCAGATCCCAATGCTGGCCGTTTACCGTGGCCGAGATGGCCTTTTTGGCCAATGAAGTTGAAATATCGGCAGCCACCTGCGCAGGTGTAACGCCTGCGTCATAGTTGCGTGCATTGCCATCGGGAAAGGTGAGAGAGACGGATTTTGAATCCAGGGCCATATCGGCTCTCCTCGTCGGTTTGGCGCCCACTGAACGCCCGGTTGCGGGTTATTTGCGTTCGGCTCGTTTGGCAGGTGGTTGATCCTGTGTCAAGGGCAGGAGCGAGGGGCCAGCCCCTCGCGCACCCCGAGGTATTTTGAGCCAGATGAAGAGGGATCCGGGAATTGCACTTGGGTACGTGGCGTGCATGATGCTGCGAAAGGAAAGAGGATTTCATGGCAGCAACAAATTTTCTGGAGACGGCGCAAAGCCGCCGGTTGGCCTATCACAAAAGTGAGGGTGCGGGCCCGACCATCGTTTTCCTGGGCGGGCTGATGTCGGATATGGAAGGCACCAAGGCGGTTCATCTGGAGGCCTGGGCACAGGCGCGAGGGCAGGCATTCTTGCGGTTTGACTATTCGGGGCACGGAGAAAGCTCGGAAGCATTTACCGATGGGTGCATCGGCGATTGGCACGAAGATACTGTAGCGACCGTGACGGCGTTGACTGATGGGCCGTTGATTGTTGTGGGATCCTCCATGGGTGGGTGGCAGGCGTTGTTGTTGGCTAAAGCGATGCCGGACCGGATTGCGGGCATGGTCACAATTGCTGCTGCGCCGGACTTCACAGAAGACGGCTACTGGGCGGCATTCAGCGATGAACAAAAGGCGATGCTGGATAAAGTTGGTCACGTGGAACTGCCTTCTGACTATATGGAACCCTACATCATCACCAAACAAATGATCGAAGACGGGCGGCAGCGGTTGGTTCTTCGGGATCCGCTTCATCTGCCCTTCCCGGTGCGTTTTCTTCAGGGAACGGCGGATACGGCGGTGTCGACGGAAACCGCAGTGCGGCTATTGGATCACGCGACCGGGCCGAATATGCGCCTTTTGCTGGTCAAAGATGCGGATCATCGCTTTTCGGACGGCCCCTGTCTTGGGCTGATTGAAGACGCGGTGCTGGATGTGGTGGGAGGCGTCTGATGCAGCGTTTGGGCTGGTTGCTTGGGCGGTTTCTGTTGGCGCTGATTGTCTTCGGCGGCCTAATCTATTGGTTTGGGCCGCGTGAGGAGGTGGATTTGCACCCAACATTCGACTCTCGCAAGTTTGGTGAAGGTGTTCAGGTCTATTTCGAAAGCACTGAATCAGCCTTTGGCGATATTGTTCCGGGCGTTGAGAAGCGTGTGGACTGGCAGAAAGGTTTCAAGGAGCAGCGCACACCTTACTCTGTGCTCTATATCCATGGGTTTTCCGCAAGTTCCGAAGAAATCCGTCCGGTGCCTGATCTGGTCGCCGATGCGCTTGGGGCAAACCTTGTCTACACGCGCCTGCAGGGTCATGGCCGAGATGGATCTGCCATGGCGGAAGGCACGGCGTCAGGTTGGATGCAGGACACTGCCGAAGGGTTGGCTGCGGCACGGGCGGTTGGCGACAAGGTGATCGTTATCTCAACCTCTACCGGTGGTACTTTGGCAGCGGCTGCAGCGCTTGACGCGGATCTTAGCAAAGATGTTGCCGCAATGGTCTTTGTGTCGCCGAATTTCGGTGTGAATACTGCCGCGGCGTGGGTGCCGACGCTGCCTTGGGCCCGGGATTGGTTACCGATCCTTATGGGGCCAGAGCGTGATGTGTCCGGGCCGGATCCAGAGAAGAACACGTATTGGTCCGCCGTCTATCCTTGGGAAGCCGTCGTTCCGATGTCCGTTCTGGTTGATGTCGTTTATGCGCTGGATTTTTCCGATGCTCTGGTGCCAGCCTTGTTTTGGTTTTCGGACGATGATCAGGTTGTGCGTCCCGACAAGACACATAAAGTCGCCGAGGCCTGGGGCGCATCAGCAACGGTCGAGTTGGTCACAATGGGGCCAGGAGACGATCCCGCATCACATGTCATTGCCGGGCGGCTGATGTCGCCGGGGCAGACCGATGCCGCCGTTGCGGGTATCCTGACTTGGTTGAAAGAACTGGGGATAGAGTAAAGCCCAACCGAAATTGAGGAGGCAAAATGCGAAAGCCGGGCAGCATGTGGAGTCTAGAGACCTTGGGTCGCGTTCGCTTGTCCCGGCATTTCTTCATGCGCGATTTTCTGTATTCGGAGATCGGCAATTTCCACCAAAAGCAGAATATTCCCGACAATCCGGACCTGGCGCTCGAGACGGGGCGCGCGTTTTGCGAAACACTGCTGGACCCGTTGGAGGAAACCTTTGGCCGTGTCGCCGTGCGATCGGGGTACAGGTCGCCGTCGTTGAACCGTTTCGGCAACGAAAACCGGCTGAACTGCGCCCGCAATGACAACCCGCTGGAATGCCATATCTGGGATCGAGGCGAAGGCGATGCGCGAATTGCAGGAGCTTCTATCGTGATCCCTTGGTTTGCAGATCACTACGCGCAAGGGCGGGATTGGCGGGATCTGGCGTGGTGGATGCACGATCATCTGATCTATTCCGAGATCTGGTTTTTTCCCAAGCTTTGTGCATTCAATTTGGTGTGGCGGCCCGAGCCGCTGCGCAGGATTGACAGTTATATCGACCCGCGGGGCTGCCTGTTGAAGCCGGGGGCCGAACCCGATGAAGACAGGGCCAAACGTCAGCTCCGGTACGCGGATTTCCCTGCGTTTCGCGGAATTGCCTATCCATAAGGTTTCCCTTGCTCGATTGTGGCAAACCTTTCATCCTGACAGAAAAGGGAAGGGCTCGGAAAACCGAGTAAATGGAGGCCCCGCGTGATCGAGCCGCTGGTGTTCTTGCCTGGGTTGATGTGTGATGCCCGACTGTTTCGCCCTCAGATCGAGCTGTTGTCGCGTGCGCGGTCTGTGACTGTCGCACCTGTGTCTGGCGGCGAGCGCATTGAAGAAATCGCCTCGGGGTTGCTTGACCAACTACCACATCGTTTTGCGCTTGCCGGGCACAGTATGGGCGGCGTGGTGGCCTTGGAACTGGTGCGCAGGGCGCCGGAACGGATTTCTCGGCTGTGTCTGATGGCCACTGATGCGCAGGCCGATACACCGCAAATGGCGGCCAGTCGGGAAGATTTGATCATTGGTGCGCAAGGCGGTCGTCTGGAAGAGATGATGCGCAAACTTGTAGGATCCGATGCCTTGGCGCCGGGGCCTCGGCGCATCCCCATTCTTAACGATTTTTTAGCGATGGCACAGGGGTTGGGTGCCGAAGTGTTCGTGCGCCAGATGCGAGCCTTGCAACGCCGCCCTGATCAGCAAGCGGCTTTGCGGAAAATCAAGGTGCCTACACTGGTGCTGTGCGGCGCACATGACACTCTTGCACCGGTCAGACGACATTCGTTTATGGCTGATTTGATACCGGAGGCCGAAATGCTTGTTCTTCAAAACGCAGGTCATCTTTTGACCCTTGAAGCGCCTGACCACGTGAACGAAGCCCTGCAAACTTGGCTAAATGCTCAACTGCGGTTCGACTATGGATAGAGCGCTGCGCGTTCGTCTTTAGTTATCAGCAAGGGCGTCGCAACGGGTTCGCGGGATTTCGGGTCGAAAAACGTTGTCTTCTTCCAGCGCCCGGAAAGGCGCGAAGCTGCAACACGGCGTATCAGGCCGAAGGCCGCAAACCTGATTTTCTCGTGTTTCTGTTTTCCATCGGGTTGAGGCACAAATCCGCGGGTTGTGACGGGACCCAGGACCGAAATGTCATCGGTGATCCTGCAAACCAGAAATCCGGCAAAGGGAAAACTTGCGCGTGGTGGCGTTGTTGCCAGCGGGGCATTGCAGCAACTGGCGTACCATCGCAGCATCCCGTTGGGGCCAAGCTTCATTGCGGCCAAAAATTGACTGCCGGAGGAGATTTCGATCTCTTCCGGTGCCATCTGCAATATGTCGACAGGTCCGGGGGCTGGGTCCGGTTGTTTGAAATACAGCTGTGCGGCGCGGCAATCGTGGCAAAAACAGGAGACATGAGTCCCTTGCCGAACACCCCTTGCGGAAATGTGCCCCTGCAACTTTCCGCACTGGCAGGAAAAGGCGAGGCCGCTATGCGCAGGCTCGCTCATTCCGTTTTACGCGACTTTATTGGTGTTGGCAGCGCGGCGACGTGGCTTGCGGCTGTTTTCATTCATGAAATCAATCACAAGCGGGCGGATGTTGTCACGCCAGCTGCGGCCTGCGAAGATGCCGTAATGACCTGCGCCGGGTTCCACATGGCTTGCCTTCTTGCTGTCAGGCAGGCCGGTGCACAGATCAAGCGCGGCGATACACTGACCGGGTGCTGAAATATCGTCATTTGCCCCTTCGACAGTTTTCACCGCCACATCCGTGATCTTGGACATGTCCACCTTGTGACCGGCGACGACAAACTCATTCCGCGCAATCTCGCGGTTCTTGAAGACACGCTCGACAGTCGAAAGATAAAACTCGGCGGTCATGTCCATGACGGCCAGATATTCATCATAGAACCGGTTGTGGGCGTCCATGTCCGAGGCTTCGTCCCGGATAACGCGTTGAATCTGATCCGAAAAAGCCTTGGAATGGCGTTCGGCGTTCATCGACATGAAAGATGCAAGCTGCAACAGGCCGGGATAGACCATGCGACCGACGCCTTTGTATTTGAAGCCGACACGCTGGATCATCGTTTCTTCCAACTGACCCATGGTCACGCGCCGTCCGAAATCAGTCACGTCGGTGGGGGTCGCATCAGGGTCGACCGGGCCGCCGATCAAGGTCAAGGTGCTGGGTTGTGCTTTCGGTTCCACTTCGGCCAAATAGGCTGTGGCCGCAAGGGTCAGAGGGGCCGGTTGACAGACTGCAACAACATGCGTTTCTGGGCCCAACTCTTTCATAAAATCGACAAGATAGAGGGTGTAATCCTCGACATCGAACTTGCCCGCAGACACAGGGATATCGCGCGCATTATGCCAGTCGGTAATGTAGACTTCGCAATTGACCAGAAGGCTTTTGACGGTCGAACGCAGAAGCGTTGCGTAGTGGCCCGACATGGGCGCAACCAGCAGCACCTTGCGCGGTTGTTCTTCGCGGCCGTTGACGCGGAAATGGACCAGATCGCCGAATGGGCGTTCCAGAACTGTTGCAATCTCAACCAGGTGGTCCTTGCCGTCTTCGCAAGTGAAGGTGCGGATACCCCAGTCAGGTTTCACAACCATGCGCTGGAACGTACGCTCAGTCACCTCACCCCAGGCGGCCATCCAGTTGAAAGCCGGGTTGGGCACCATCGAAAACATTGGGTAAGAGGCCATCGCGCTGGCCGTCGCACCAAGCCATTGGTTGGTGTTGCGCATGGTTTCCATAAGGTCGTAGGTCATCATGTAGCGCATAAATGGGGCCTCCTGAGTGTCAGTCTGAAAGTTCGGACCATTCGTCGCTTTGCCCCCCAGCACCCACGACGTTATTCTGCATAGCAGCGAGGTTAGGGGGGAATTGTTAAAATGACAACTAGCGAAGACCAAATGCCAGACGTATCAGACGAACACATTGAACGCCTTAAAGAAAATATGGACAAGGTCGAGCAGCTCTCGAAGCGATTGATTGAGGTCATGGCTACTAAAAAGCCGCATACCCCCGCGCTGGATGGCCCGAATCAAGAGCTTTTCGCACGAGCAGCAACGGCATATTGGGCCGAAGCTTGGCAAAATCCCGCCAAACTGTTGGAACAGCAAATAGAATTCTGGGGAAAGTCTGTTCTGAACTTTGCTGAAGCGCAGCAGGCATTGACCCAAGGTGAAGTGGAAGATGAAAACTCCACCCCCGGAGACAAGCGTTTCTCGAACCCCCTATGGGAAACCAACCCCTATTTCCGTCTGATCCGACAGCAATACCAAACCAACGCGCAGGCCATTGCACAAGCTGTCGCCTCGGTCGACGATCTGGATGCCAAGGACAAACAGCGCTTGCAGTACTTTTCGCAGCAGATCATCGACATGATGGCCCCCACCAATTTTCTGGCAACAAACCCTGATGCCCTGCAAAAGGCGGTTGAGACCGAAGGCCAGTCCTTGATTCAGGGATTGGAAAACCTTGTTTCCGACTTGGAGGCCAATGATGGCGAATTGGTTGTAAAGCTTGCGGATGAAAATGCGTTCGAGGTTGGCGGAAACCTGGCGACCACACCGGGAGACGTGGTGTTCCGCAACCGGATGATGGAGCTGATCCAGTACAAGCCTGCAACGGAATCCGTGTACGAGACGCCGATCGTCCTGTTTCCGCCCTGGATCAACAAGTTCTATATTCTGGACCTGAAAGCGCAAAACAGCCTGATCAAATGGATCACCGATCAAGGCTACACCTTGTTCGTCGTCAGTTGGGTTAATCCAGACGAAAGTTATGCCGAAACCGGCATGGAAGATTACATTCAGGACGGCTTTTTGACGGCAATCGACGTCGCCAAGAAGATCTGCAAGGTCAAGCAAGTCAACGCGGTCGGCTATTGCATCGCGGGCACGACGCTCAGCCTCACCTTGTCGTTGTTGAAACAGCGCGATGACAAGTCGGTCAAATCGGCCACGCTGTTTACGGCGTTGACGGATTTCTCTGATCAGGGTGAGTTCACACCTTTCCTGCAGAACGACTTCATCGACGGTATTGAGGAAGAAGTGAACAACGAAGGTGTCCTTCGCTCGTGGATCATGGCGCGTACCATGTCGTTCCTTCGGTCGCGCGACCTGGTCTATGGGCCGGCCATTCGCAGCTATATGATGGGAGAGGTGCCTCCGGCGTTTGATCTGCTGTACTGGAACGGCGATGGTGCGAACCTTCCCGCCAAAATGGCTGTGCAATATTTGCGTGGCCTGTGTCAGCGCAATGAGTTCGCAACGGACGGTTTTGACTTGATGGGCCACAAGCTGACGTTAAGCGACGTGGATGTGCCCTTGATGGCCATTACCTGCGAGACCGATCATATCGCTGCCTGGAAAGACTGTTATCGCGGTGTCCAAAAGATGGGCTCGCGGTCGAAGACTTTCGTGGTTTCAGAGTCGGGCCATATCGCCGGTATTGTGAACCCGCCGAGCAAGAAGAAATATGGGCACTACACCAATCCGGACTTGAAAGCGGACTCTGATACTTGGCTGAAAGAAGCAGATTTTCACCAAGGATCGTGGTGGCCCATGTGGGACGCTTGGCTGAAGAAACGGTCGGGGAAACAGGTGCCAGCACGCGATGCAGGCGATTCGGGCCATCCAAGCCTTGCACCCGCTCCGGGGACCTATGTTTTGGCGAATCCAAACGCCTGATTTCATTTTGAAACTTAAATTTTTCTGCGCTGCAGCAAGAAAAAACTTGCAATGCTGCGGCGCAGCAATCATATTGTCCTCAAGCTGATGAAGCCCGGGGTGGGCCCGGACCGGCTAAAAGGATTAGGACAATGGCAAAGACCCAAGACTTTAGCGCGATCATGAAAGACATGATGGGCGCATTCCCGGTGGACACCACCGCAATGGAAGACGCATTCAAATCGACCGCTTCGCTGAACGAAAAGCTGTCGGGTGTTGCTCTGGAAGCTGCTGAGAAATCGGCTGAGATCTCGAACAAATGGACCAAAGAAACTCTGGCCAAACTGACCGAGATGTCGAAAGCAAAGGCAGAACCTGCTGATTACGCAAAAGCGGCAACCGATTTTGCAAGCGCGTCGGCTGAAGTTGCAGCTGAAAACCTGGCTGCTTTCGCTGAAATCGCGAAAAAAGTTCAGACCGAAACCGTCGAGCTGCTGATGGCTGCTGGTAAAGACGCTGCAGAAGAAGCAACTGCTGCTGTCAAAAAAGCAACCAACGACGTGACCACTGCTGCTAAGAAAGCCGCAGCGGCCAAGTAAGAACGTCCGCGAAGCGCACCCAATCCTCCCATGAGGTGCAATCGCGTTGGGCAGGTCGATTGACCTGCCCTTTCTTTTTGTGCTGCAGTCGCATAACCTGTGCTGCAACGCATCATCCTTGGGGAGGGTACCCGGTGTCGGACCAAGAAAAACCGCTGCTGATCAAGCGCTATGCCAGCCGTCGGCTGTATAACACCGAGACCAGCGATTACGTGACGCTCGAAGATATTGCGGGCTTTATCCGCGACGGGCGTGAGGTGCAGATTATTGACCTGAAAACCGGGGATGACCTGACGCGGCAGTATCTACTGCAAATCATTGCTGAACATGAAAGCCGGGGTGAGAATGTGCTGCCGGTGAACGTACTCAACGATCTGGTCCGCAGCTATATGGTGCCGGGCGGGGGCATGATGCCGCAATTCCTGCAGAGCTCGTTCGAGATGCTGCGCGAAAGCCAAAGCAAGATGATGGAGAACATGAGCGCCATGAACCCGATGTCTCAGATGCCGGGTTTCGACGCGCTGCAAGCGCAGCAACAAGCGTTCTTGAAAGCCATGACCGGGGGCTTGTCCGGCGGATGGTCTGCGCCTGACGCGGAAGAGGAAAAGGCCGAGCCGAAAGAGGATCTGGATGATATCAAGAAACAGCTGGCAGAGCTTCAGCAGAAACTATCCAAGCTGAACTGATATCGAAAAGAAAAGGCCCGCAGTCAAGTGGGCCTGTTTTTTTAGGTGCCATAGACCGGCATCGGGCCGGTCACTTCACCCACCGAGGCCAAAATAATATCCGCGATCACATCCAGCTCCTCGCGCGTCAGTCGCACAGGCAGGCGGACGTCACAGGCTTTCATCAGCATAGCGCGCGTCTGCGGCAATTCGAATGTTTCAGGAAGGAACTGCCAGTTCCAGAAGGCGCGGGCATTGTCCTCGCTCAGACCAAAGACCTGAACTTTTACGCCGCGTGCCTCGGATGCGGCGGCAAACGCGTGAATCTCGGCCTCGTCCATCCCAACAAGATTGAACTGGATCGAGTCGGGTGCACGCCGCTCAGGTGCCAGCGGTGCGGGAACATCGATATAGGGTGAGGTGTTCAGGCGTTCAGCCACATAGTCGTGGTTCGCCAGACCGTCGCGCACACGGCGCGCAAGTTCAGGGATCTGAGGACGGATCACCGCCGCGCTCAGATTACTAAGGCGTAGGTTATACAGGGGCAGTTTGTTCTGCCAACGGGCAAACGCCTGTTCCAGTTCAGGCGAGTTATCGCCGTGCGGAGTTTTGTGCTTCTTCCAGTTATGCTCATACGCGCCGGACATGATGACAGCGCGGGCCACCAGATCGGCATCGTCTGTGACCAGAATGCCGCCTTCGCCTGCGTTGATCATCTTGTAGGATTGGAACGAGAAACAACCGACCTTGCCGATCGTACCAATATTGCGGCCATGCCACGTGGTGCCCAGCGAATGCGCAGCGTCTTCGATCACTGGAATGCCGCGCGCGTCGCACAGGTCCATTATTGCGTCCATGTCGGATGTATGTCCGCGCATATGGCTGATGATCACGGCCTGTACGCCGTTCAGCTTGACTTCGAAATCGGCCATGTCGATGCGATAGTTTTCGCCCACTTCGCAAAGTACGGGGATGCAATCTGCATGAACGACGGATGACGGCACTGCTGCGAAGGTAAAGCCTGGGATCAGAACGCGCGAGTCGCGGGGTAAATCCAGCGCCTTGAGCGACAGGAACAGCGCAGCCGAGCAGGACGATACAGCAAGCGCGTATTTCGAGCCCAGCAATTCCGCGAACTCAGCTTCCAGCAAGGCCACCGGGGCGTCTTGCGGTGCGGTATAGCGGAACAGATCGCCTGATTGCATCAAGGCGTCGATGGCTTCGCGGGCTGCTGCGGGGATGGGTTCGGCGTCATGGACGTTTGGTGGAAGCGTCATATTTGGATTTCCCGAATTCTATCTTTGGGAAAGATAAAGGTAATCACATGGCAATCCAAGCCCTCAATCACAGGGTTGGCAAAAATTCACCAATCTGTCGTAATTTACGTGGATCAGATCCCAAGCCGGTCGCGCAGCGCGAACCAGGTCATCGCAAGCACCAACAGCGGGTTGCGCAGCGCAGGTCCGCCGGGGAAGGGCAGGGCAGGCACGCGCGCCATTGTGTCGAACCCTTCAGCCTGTCCTTGAATGGCCAATGCCATGAGCTGCCCGGCGTGGGTCGCGGTGCCGACACCATGACCGGAATAGCCCGAAGCGGACAGGATGTTCGGCGCGACGCGGGCCAAATAGGGCATCCGCCGCATGGTGATAGCCAGCGTTCCCCCCCAAGCATAGTCGATTTTGACGTCACGCAGGTTGGGGAAAATCTCGGCCATGGGTTTGCGAACCTTGGCGGCAATGTCCGAAGGGAAACGGTAGCCATAGCTTTCGCCGCCCCCAAACAACAGTCGACCATCCGCACTTAGGCGGAAGTAATTTACCACAAACTTGGTGTCCGCAACCGCGACATCCTGTGTCAAAACCCGCGCCGCATCGCTGCCCAATGGTTCGGTGGCGGCAATGAAGTTGTTGATAGGCATGACCCGAGAGGCAACAGAGCGATTGAGGTCGCCCAGATAGCCGTTGCAAGCCAGGATCACATGCTCGGCCCGAACAGTACCGTCAGAGGTACGGATCACCGCAGGCCGTGATTCATCAATCCCAGTGACCTCGGTGTTTTCGTAGGTCCGCACACCCGCTTTCGCCGCCGCGTGCGCCAACCCCAAGGCATAGTTCAAGGGATGCAGATGCGCCGCGCCCATATCCAGATAGCCGCCTTTGTAAGCTGGGGACGGGCAGAGCGCGCGGCCTGCGTTTTCGTCCAACAGCTCAATCTGATCATAGCCGTACCGGTCAGACAGGTGACCGGCATGGTCGTGCAGTTCTTTCTGCTCTGAGGTGCTTAGCCCCAAAACCGCGACGCCGGGTTTCAGGTCACAAGCGATCTGGTGTTTGGTGATCAGAGACTTGACCAAATCCTTGGCGTCTTCGGCCAGGCCCCACAGTTTGGCGGCATCTGCATCGCCAACAAGGCTTTCGAGATCCTCTTGATCCATCCGTTGTGCGCTGCCCAACTGACCACCGTTGCGGCCGGATGCGCCAAAGCCGACGCGGTGGGCCTCAAGCAATACGACGTCGAACCCGGCTTCGGCCAGATGCAATGCTGCGGACAGGCCGGTATAGCCACCACCAACAACACACACATCTGCTTTGACGTCTTCTGACAGTGCGGGGAAACGATCCGTCGGGTTTGACGTCGCAGCGTACCAACTGGCAGGGTATTCGCCCTTGCGGTCATTAGAATAAAGCAGGTTCACGGCGCGTCTCAGACGTTGACCAAAAGATGTTCGCGTTCCCACGGAGAGATGACCTGCAGGAATTCCTCGTACTCGGCCCGTTTTACAATGCCGTAGACGCGGGCGAATTCAGGTCCAAGGACCTCGTGCAGGGCAGTGGCCCCGTCAAACAGATCCAGCGCTTCCCCCATGATCTGAGGAATATCCCCTTCGCCTTCATAAGCGTCGCCATAGAATTGGCGGCGGGGGCGTTCCTGTTCGACCAGTCCCAGATAGCCGCAGGCCAGTGACAACGCGATGCCCAGATACGGGTTGCAGTCCATTCCGGCGATGCGGTTTTCGACACGGCGCGCCGCCGGGCTGGATAGGGGCACGCGGATACCGGTTGTACGGTTGTCGCGGGCCCATTCCAGATTGATCGGCGCGGCGTGGTCTTTCACATAGCGACGGTACGAATTCACATATGGTGCCATCACCGCCAGACCAGCAGGCAAGTGGTTCTGCAAGCCTGCGATGAAGTGGTAAAACGCGTCTGTCTCACCGCCCTGCGGACCGGAGAAGATATTCTCACCCGTTTCCATGTCGATGATCGAATGGTGGATGTGCATGGCCGATCCGGGCTCCTCCTCGATCGGTTTGGCCATAAACGTCGCAAAACAGTTGTGGCGCAGCGCGGCTTCGCGGATCAGGCGTTTGAAATAGAACACCTCATCCGCCAGCTTGATCGGATTGCCGTGACGCAAGTTAATCTCCAACTGTCCGGCTCCGCCTTCCTGCGTGATGCCGTCGATCTCGAACCCCTGATGTTCGGCGAAATCATAGATGTCGTCGATCACCGGGCCGAACTCGTCCACCGCAGTCATGGAATAGGCCTGTCGCGCCGCGGCTGGGCGACCAGAGCGCCCCATCATCGGCTTAATGCCCTGTGCCGGGTCGACATTGGGGGCGACCAAGAAAAACTCCATCTCGGGCGCGACAACAGGTTTCCAGCCCTTGTCGTGATAAAGCTGTACAACACGCTTCAGGACGTTACGCGGGCTGTACGGGATAGGGTTGTCCTCTCGGTCATAGGCGTCGTGGATCACCTGCAGCGTCCAGTCTCCGGTCCAGGGCGCGGCGGAGGTGGTCGAGAAATCGGGCTTGAGGATCATGTCCCGCTCGATAAAGCCATCTTCACCCGCAGCTTCACCCCAGCCACCAGTGATGGTCTGGTAGAATATGCTGTCGGGCAGGTGGAAATACGACTGCTTTGCAAACTTTGAGGCAGGCACCGCCTTGCCCCGCGCAATACCCGGCAGGTCCGAGATGATGCACTCAACCTCGTCCAGCCTTTGCCCATGGAAATACGCTTTGGCGGCGTCCGGCAGTTTATCGGTCCAATCAGCCATCAGGCTCTCTCTTTCTTTAGAAACTCGGCCATCTGGCGCGCGATTCTGGCATTGTCATCAGGTGCAGTTTCACGGTTTGCTGCGGCTTGCATAAGGGTGTCTGGAACCACGCCTTTGCCTCGTGTTCGCATCAGGCCCGAAACGAAGCCGTTGGAAAACTCTGGATGCGCCTGAACGGTCCAGATTGTGTCCCCATAAGCCAGCATCGCGTTTTCACAGAATGCATTCCGTCCCAGAACACGCGCCTGTTCAGGAAGGTCTACAACCTGATCCTGATGCCAGGCATTCAGCCAGACTTTATCCCCGTTATAGTCGTATTCGGTGCGCCCTACGGCCCATCCGCCCGAGAATTTTTCGACCTTGCCGCCAAGGGCCTGCGCGATGATCTGGTGACCAAAACACACACCAATAAGGGGTTTGCCGCTTTGGTGGATCTCTCGGACCAGTGCTTCCAGCGGTGCAATCCAAGGCAGGTCTTCATAAGCGCCATGGCGCGAACCGGTGATGACCCAACCGTCTGCGTCATCAGCATCCTTCGGGAAAATGCCGTCCACCACGGCGAAGGTTTCGAAATCAAACCCGTGCCCATCAAGAAGTTTGGGAAACAGAGCATCGTAATCCCCGAATTCACCCTGCAGCACATCGGGGGTGTGGCCGGTTTGTAATATGCCGATTTTCATACGTCACCAAATTTGATCAAATTCATACTAGCCGAGTCCATACAAGGCGGCAAGAGGGTCAAACCGCCTCAAGGTAGCTCAGCCAGTGCGCCTCTGGTGGGATGCCCGAAAACCGTTTGACTTCCTGTCGTTTGGTCATGGCCAGATACCGGATCAGATCGGTAGGGAACAGGCGAGCGATCATGGGGTCTGCTTCAAATCGGTCTATTGCCGTTGACCAGTCGGGCATCAGCTGCGGCAAGTCTGTCAGATCATACGCATTTCCGGAAATCGGAGCAGGCGGTTGCAGCCCGTCTTCTATACCAACCAGTGCCGCCCCCAGAACCGCAGTCAGCATGAGGTAGGGGTTGATGTCCCCTCCTGCGACGCGGTGCTCGATACGGCGCGCGGATGGGTTTCCACCCGGAATACGAATGGCGGCTGTTCTGTTCTCATAGGCCCAGCACGCCCCCGTCGGCGCATGAGCGCCCGGCACAAGCCGGGTGTAAGAGTTGCCGTGCGGCGCAAAGATCAGTGTACTTCCCGGCATGGCCGCAACACAGCCTGCAACGGCAGACTTCAGAGCCTGAGTGCCTTCTGATCCACCGTTGTCGAACACGTTGCGCCCGTCCTGATCCAGAACCGAGAAATGCACATGCATCCCGTTACCTGCATCATCGGCATAGGGTTTCGACATGAAGGTGCCGGCAAATCCATGTTTGCGGGCCAGCCCACGCGTCAAGGTCTTGAAAAGCCACGTATCGTCAGCGCATCGCATAGCGCCTTGGTGGTTCAGGTTGATCTCAAACTGGCCGATACCGCTTTCTGAGATAGCCGTCTGCGCAGGGATCCCCATATCGGCACAGCCGTCGTACAGGTCAGTAAAAAATTCCTCGAACGCGTCCATTTCAGCAACCGACAGAACGGCTTCGTCCGACATGCGACGTCCGGTAATCGGGTTTATCGGAGGTTGCGGTTGCGGGCCTGAGGCATCCACCAGAGTAAACTCCAACTCGGTTGCCGCCATGACAGACCAGCCGCGTTGCGCATAACGGTCCAGCGTGGCTGACAACGCGTGGCGTGGATCTCCGGCAAATGGAACACCTTCATCATCATAAAGGCTCATTGGCACCAGGGCTGTTTCACTCTCAAGCCATGGTACAGGGACCGCGCCGCGTTCGGTCGGACGCAACACGCCATCAGCATCACCGGTTTCAAAGACAAGCGGGCTGCCGTCGATGTCGGCGCCCCATAGATCGACGTTCAATGCTGAAAACGGCATTCGAACTGCGCCTTTGTCCAATTTGTCCGCATAGGCAGGGGGAACGCGCTTGCCACGCATCTGGCCATTCAAGTCACATGCGGCAACGCGAAAATTGTGCAGGGCGCTCAGGTCCATTGGGGGCTCCGTCGGTGCTATTCCCCCGTGATGTACTTCAATGAACCTGTTTTGTCACCAAATTTGATCAAATTTTAGATCAGGAGACCAAGGCCAAGCCCCGCGCTGGTGTGACCCGGCGCGGGGCAAAGCTATTTATGCAAAACTAATGCCGTTCTCTTCCATCGGCAGTTGCGCAACAAGAAGACCCGACATGGCGTGGATCGCGTTGGCCAGCGCCGGCGCCGAAGGCGGAGTGCCGGGTTCTCCAACACCGGTCGGTGCCTCGGCGGACGGCATGATATGCACGTCGATCGCGGCAATATCGCCAATGCGAAGCGGTTCATAGTCAGGGAAATTATACTGATCTACCGCTCCGCTGGTCAGTGTGATCTGGTCGCGCATCACATGGCCAATGCCGTATCCAATGCCACCTTCCATCTGGGCGCGCACAGTATCGGGGTTCACGGCAATACCACAATCCACGGCGCAGGTGACCTTTTCGATCTTGATGCCACTTTCCGGATCGCCCGAAACCTCGACCACTTCAGCCGCGTAAGACCCAAAAGACTTGTGAACCGCAACACCTAATGCCCGGCCCTCACGAGGGGTTCCCCAGCCAGCCTTTTCCGCAGCCAGCTTCAACACAGCTGCCTTGCGCTGCTGGTCAGGATTGCTGCTGTCGGACAAATGAGCCAAGCGGAACTCTACCGGATCACGTCCCGCGCTCTGAGCGGCAAGATCCATCATGGTTTCCATGACATAGGCCGTGTGGGTGTGACCCACAGACCGCCACCACAGAAGCGAGGTTGCTTTTGGTGTGTCCGTCAACCCTAATGCCATACCGGGAATTGCATAGGGGCTGTCCGCGATACCTTCGATCGAGCTGTGATCAACGCCGTCATGAACCAATACCGCTTCGAAAGGTGTACCTTTCATGATGGACTGGCCTGCGACCTGGTGCTGCCACCCGACGATGTTGCCTTGACCGTCCAGCCCAATCCGAACCTTGTGGCCGAACGCAGGGCGGTAATAGCCGCTGCGGATATCATCTTCACGTGTCCAAACCAGCTTCACCGGGCGGGTGCGATCTGTGAGCACAAAGGCCAACGCCGCCTCGACCTGATAGTCTGCGTCCGGTGTTGCGCGGCGTCCAAAAGAACCACCGGCCAACAGGGTGTTGATCTGGATTTTCTCAGGCGGCAATTCAAAGACTGCGGCCAGGGCGAAATGTACGATGGTAGGAATCTGCGCCGCGTCGTGCAGCACAATCGTACCGTCCTCTGCCTGTTCGATGGTGCAGTTCATCGGTTCCATCGGTGCATGTGCTAGCAGCGGGAAGTAGAACGTTTTCTCCAGAACTGTGTCGGCACCGTCGATCTTTGCTGCAACTTCAGTCGCGTCCGCCCCGTTGACGTTGTACTGAGGCGCAGCGTCCAAGGCGGCGCGGATCTCTTCCTCAATTTGCTGAGAACTGCGGGTTTCGGCAGCGGAAACATCCCATTCAACCTCAAGCGCTTCACGCGCCTGGATAGCCGCCCATGTGTTTTCGGCATAGACAGCCACACCGGCCTGGTTCGGCAGAGTCGCTGCGTTGATGAAACCTTTGACTTGCTGTGAACCGCTGTCGTCAAAACTCTTGACCGTTCCACCGCGAGCGTCTGGGCGTTTGATCATCGCAACCATTTGGTTGGGCAGGTGCAGGTCCATGCCGTAAATGGCCTGGCCATTGCCTTTGATCGCCGAATCCTTACGGCGCACGGCTTCGTTGCCGATCAGGCGAAACTCTGACGGGTCTTTAAGCTGCGGTTCGGCTGGCGCTTCGAGTTGTGCAGCAGCAGCAACAAATTCAGCAATCGGTGCCGACTTGTCGCCTGCTTTGACGATGCCCTCTTCTATGGTCACACCCGATGCATCCACGCCCCAAGCCTGAGCGGCGGCGTTGATCAGCATTTCGCGCGCTGCGGCTCCGGCCTGACGGTATTGTTGCCAAGAGTTTGCCATGGCGGTCGACCCGCCGGTGCCTTGCGCCTGACCGAACGCCATGTTGGCGTAAACCTGTGCATTGGACGGCGCAAATTCATACGCGATCTGGTCCATGCGCAGGCCGATTTCCTCGGCAATCAAAGTGGGCAGGCCGGTCGCTGGCCCTTGACCCATCTCAAAGTGCTTTACAATTGCGGTCACTGTGCCATCGGCGTCAATTTTCACGAACGGATTGAACTGAGCGCTTTCCGTTGTTGTGGCAGCAAGCGAGCCATCAGGACGAGCGCCAACCAGCAGGACGGCACCAGCAGCGGCAGCACCTTTCAGAAATCCACGGCGGGAAGTGTTGATGGTCATGAATCAGGCCTCCAGGATTTCAGACGCGCGCTGGATACCGGCGCGGATGCGTTGATAGGTGGCGCAGCGGCACGCGTTGCCAGCCATGTAATCGTCGATCTCTTCGACCGACGGTTTAGGGTTTTCCGAAAGCAGCCCCACCGCCGACATCACCTGACCCGATTGGCAATAGCCGCATTGAACCACATCCAGCTCGACCCATGCCTGTTGAACAGCAGCACCGATCTTGTCGTCGCCAACCGCTTCGATTGTGGTTATTTCGGCGTCTTCGACGTCTTCGATATAAGTCTGGCACGAGCGGACAGGCTCGCCATTCAAATGCACGGTGCACGCGCCGCACGACGCAACGCCACACCCGAATTTGGTTCCGGTCAGCTTCAACTCGTCCCGGATCACCCACAGCAAGGGCGTGCCGGGTTCGGCATCAACCTCATGGGTCTTGCCGTTTAGTTTCAAAGTTAAGGACATTGGGGACTCTCCTGTTAGCGCTGGTTCCCAGAGTGGTAAACTGGCGGGTTTACTAGTGGCACAGATATGCGCCCTTGTAAACTCTTGCGTTTACCTAGGGTTTGACCGCTCCCCGTCAATGGGTCTATAGCTCTGATATGAACGAATGCAGCACACCGAATGCGTCCAAGTACGCACAGATCATCGAAGCTGCTGTGGCCGAATTCCAGGAAAAGGGTTTTGCTGCGGCCAGTATGGATCGAATTTCAGCTCGGGCAGAAGTGTCCAAGCGTACGCTGTATAAGTATTTCGAAAGTAAGGACAATCTTTTTCGCTCTATCGTTGTTGAGCTGTCCAGCCGTTTTGCCGAAGTTCTGGAAATCCGGTATGAAAAAGGCCGCGATATTCGCGAGCAATTGACTGAACTGGCCTGGGCTGAGGGGCGGATTCTGATGCATCCCGACGTGATCGCCATGGCGCGGATGGTGGTCAGCGAAACTTTGCGCAACCCCGAACTTGCGGCGAAGGTCCAAGGGAAACTGGACAAGACCCAGACCTTTATTGCGATGTTGAAAGATGCAGCCGAGGACGGACAGTTGCAGGTCGATGATCCCGAACGCGCGGGAATAGAGTTTGTCGGTCTGATAAAGGCGCGTGCTTTTTGGCCGCTGATGTTCACGGGTGGAACGCTTAGCGAATCGGAAATGGCGCAAACGATCGAAAACAGTGTGGAGATGATGATCAGCAGATACGGCGTTTCTTCTGCTTCAAGCGGTGATTGATCTGACGCTTTTTTTACGAGGGCAGGGGAATCTGCTCGCAATTCTGTTTTCCGCATAACACTACCCATCATGAAGGCTTGTGTTGCGATACGGAGTTTCAACCCAATGTACCTGCCATAAAGTCCTGCGCCAGCAGCGATGCAGCTACAGGTTTTCCAGCAGTTTAAGGCACTTCCGGGCAGTAGGGTTTTGTTGGCCGTAGCGGGTCAGCCTAGCGTAAATGATGGTCTCTCTTGAAAACCAGTCATCGGGCATTTCAACCAGATCGCCACGGTCCAGATAGGCATCGACAAAACTACGCCACCCAAGGCCGAGCCCTTCACCGGAAGCGGCGGCTTCCAATAAGTAGACATAGCTATCGAACTCTTCTGAAATCGGCCAGTTGGCATAGCCGGGATGCGCGCTTTGCCAGTCGGGCCAGTCCATCCAGCCATAGTTTTCCTTTTGAAGCTTCAAAAGCGGTGGCGGGTCGCATTTGCCCTGCAAAGCGTCTATCGCTCTGGCAACGTTCTCGGGCGTTCCAACGGGCTTAATTTCTTCCTTACAGACCACGACATGTTCGTGCTCGGGCGGTGAAGAGGAGTATTCAAAAACGATATCACCACCTGTCTCAACAGCAGCCTGAACCAGATTGTAAGCCGACGTCATGAATCGCAGCTCGACATCGCGACCCAGCGCCTGACGGAGTTTTCCGAAGCGGGGCATGAGCAACAGGTGCGATACCGAATGTGAACACACCAATGTCACCCGGTTCTCCACGCGCTCAAGGTCCCGAACCGCATTTTGTAGGGCGTCAAATCCCTGAACGACCCCGGCATAGAACAAGCTTCCTTTAGCCGTCAGGCAAATCGGTGTTCTGTCCCGGTGAAAAAGATCTGCCCCAAAACGAATTTCCAGATTGCGGATATGACGGCTGATTGCGGGCTGTGAGGTATTAAGCTCTTCGGCCGCACGGGCAAAACCCTGCAGCCGCGCCACCGCCTCAAACGCAATCAGAGAGCTTGTTGATGGCAGGTTATACATACGGGACGCCATATCAAATTCGATATGAAGCGAAGCACCAAAAAGCAATAGGAAATTTAAACGGAACAGGTCTAATTCGCGACGAGATGACTCCATCGGAAAAGAAAAGCGATGAACACTTACGTCAAGCCGCCCAAGTGGGAAAACCCTAAGGTTAAACTGTTCCCGCATCAGGTGGGCTTCACTTGCCCGCCGCATGACTTTGACGCAGCCCCGTCGGACTTCCTGCGTATGGCTCCGCGCAGTGTTGGTGTTCACGGGCGTATGCTGCACGTGCCGGATTACGCCCATCGTCTTGACCAGCGCAAAAAGAACTTTGGCCTGCTGGAAGAATACATGGAATGTATGGCCAACAACGGCGCTGACGTCTGCGGGCAGGTCGGGTCGAACTGGGTGCACGCTAGTGGTCTGGGTGTTGAGGGCATCCGCCAACATATCGAAATGCTGAGCGACAAGTACGAAACGCCGTTTCACATGTCTGGCTATTCGATGGTCGAGGCGCTGCGGGATCAGAATGTCGAAAAGGTTGCGCTCAACGCCTGCTATCACAGGGATACATGGTATCAAGGAACTGTAGGATTTCTGAAAGAAGCCGGGTTCGACGTGGTTTGGGCCGGCAACTTCTTTGATCAGGGTTGGTTCGACAGCCAAGAGGCGGTCGATGATTGCATTTGGTGTTTTGACGAAGAGCTGATTTACAAGTCCTTCGATTATACCGCCGACAAAGCCCCCAATGTGGATGCCTATCTGATCAACGGGATGAGCAATTACCGCCGACCGTCTGACGGAATTGCGCAACGTCCGGTTCACTATGAGGTCGAGTTGGAAGAACGCCTCGGCAAGCCGGTCATCGGCCATGACACTGCGCTCTACTGGCGCATCTTCAAAACCCTGGGCCTGGCCCCGGAAACCCAGCAGGGCAGCCTGCTCTCCTCACTGAAAGACTGAAGCGAATGCACAAGATTGTAGCTCTTTGGGCGATACCCCGCTCTACCTCGACCGCGTTTGAATGGATGATGCGCCAGCGTGGCGATCTGGATTGCCTGCACGAACCTTTCGGCGAAGCCTGGTACCAAGGTGAAGACCCAATGTGGCCGCGCTACAAAGAGGGTGAGGTCACGACCCCCGGCCTCACCCTGGAAAGCGTGTGGGACGATATCAAAGCCCGTGCCGAAAAAGGCCCGGTCTTCATCAAAGACTTCCCGCATTATATCAACCACATGTGGGATCCTGAGTTTCTGTCGCATTTCACCCATGCGTTCCTGATCCGCGACCCGGCCAAGACGATCTCGTCCATGTACAACAAATGGCCGGATTTCGATGAGCTGGAGGTTGGCTTCCCCGAGCAGCACGCGCTGTTCGACCTGCTGACGGCGCTGAACGGTGGCAAGACACCTCCGGTCGTTGACAGTGACGACTTGCTGGAAAATCCCCATGACATGACCAAGGCGTTCTGCGACTCCGTTGGCATCCCCTTCATCCCAGAGGCGCTGACCTGGGAAGCGGGCGGCGACCCGTCCGAGCACAGTTGGTGGGATGGCGGCTCTTTCCATGCCAATCTGGCGCAATCCACCGGCCTGACACCACAAAAGCGTAAATATATCGAAGTGGCTGATGCTCCGGAACGTGTGCGTCGCGTCCATCGTCGGATGAAGCCTCACTACGATCACCTGTACAAGCACCGCATCCGCGTGTCGGAAACCGTCTGAAAGTCTTTGGAAAAGAATCAAGCAAGTGAAAACTGAGGCGGTTCCGCACACGGCAAGAATCCTGCCCTGTGGTCCGATCCCTGAGCTTTAGGTACTTGTGTGACAAAGGGATTGACCGGTATCATGTAACGGCGCTGCATTATCACGGTCTAGGATGTCCGGGGCCCACCGATGTCCGGACGGCATTGGCGAGAGTTGCAAAAACCGTGTCAGAAACAGGGTCAATCCTTGGGCCCGGTGCTTAGCAGCTATCCGTCTGCTGTTCGCGCCTTCTGGATGTGCTACACCCCAAGGACACTCGAATCGAGATCCTTGGACAATTTGCGGAAACACAGCAATACCCAAGGAGCTTGTACACAAAGAAGTTCAAAGCTGTGTGGAGCTAGCGCTTTGAAAAATAACGCACAAAAAGCAGCGCGTTTAAGCGTGGCACCTATGATGGATTTGTGCGACTGATCGTAGAGTGTTGTTTTATATTTGTTTTTTAAGGGTGATATTGGCGCGTAGCACATATGTAGCAATCGTCTCTACCTGATGGTGAAGCCATGCTTCACTTGTTTGATGATGCAGCATTCTCGGCTTTGCAGCAAGCGAACGTGCAGAGGAACGCCGAGCCTGACCTTTGTCGGGAACTCTGTGAATGTAGTACCTTGCTGAAACGCTCTGGCTGTTCAGCCGAAGGCCGTTGCCTTTCGCGTCACGGCGGGGTCGGGTTTTTCTTCGGGGATCATGACAAACTCCCGGAGAAATACTTGAGACCGCAAGTCGCGCCCGATTTCAATTCTTATGATTTTCAATAGGAGTTCGCGAGCAGAATCTGGGTCTTCCGTCGACTTTTTGACCTCATCGGACTCCCGTCTCTCTTGGCACGGGAATAGGTCAGGGGAATTCCGGCCCTTGGATGACTTTTAAGCATTCCGAATTACTTCTTCGGTATGCGCAATATTGTTAACCAAGCGTATGGAATTTTTTCGTCAGCAGTGGCCGTTGTCCTGCTACTTGGCACCATGGTTGTTATCCTGCTTGCGACCGGCAGTTTCCTGAGGGAGATCGCAAATGCTGTGACCTCATCAGGTGCGGAGGTGTCATATGAGGACCTACAACAGCTTTTTGCACTACTTCTCGGGGCTATTATTGCGCTGGAGTTGGCGCATTCGGTGCATCTTATGGTAATGGGCAGCAAGGGCTATGAGCAGGTCAGGATCGTGTTGATGATCGGTATTTTGGCCGTAGTCAGAAAACTGATCGTCATGGAAATGGATCAGGTTTCGGGCATTCTGATTTTTGGTTTGGCCGCGGCTGTGTTGGCATTGGGTGGTGCTTTTGCGTTGCTGCTCTGGGTCGATCGGACAACGGCCTTGAAAGAGAAAACCTAAGCTGGTCTGTTTCACAGCAACCATCCGAAATCTACAAAATGAGGTTCAACTCAGAATGAAATCCGGGAGTGGGCAAAAATCACTGCAAAGGCGTCGTACTATCAACGACTGACAATAACTTGGGAACTGCTTCCAAGCATTGGAAGAAAGGTCATTTCTTTATCGAGTTTCTGATTGAGGCGACCAGATCGTGCAACTGAGAAATTTCGCTGAGCAACCCAAGGCGAACGAGCTCGGACAGAGCTTCATTCGTTGATTTAATCCTGTTTGCTTTTCGCCATCCTTCGGCCGCGGCGGCGAGCTCAGCATCCAACTCAATCAGGTAAGTCGTAGCACCTGATGCTCCGTTGGGTGCAGGACCATGCTGCGTGCTGCCGTCAAAAGGCTGACTTGCGTCAGTTGGCACGTTCTTTCCCCTAAGTTGCGGTGAGCATTAGGGTAGGTAGGTTTCGGGTCGCCCGGTAGTTGTGGTGATCCACTACGTAGTAATACGTATAAGTGTAGCCGTCGCTCTATTCCGTCATCCTGATGAGGTCTGCGATTCCGCGTGCCTGCATTTTTTCGCGGATGCGGGATCGGTGAACTTCAACCGTGCGACGGCTAAGCCCGAGTTCACCGGCAATCTCTTTGTTGAGCTTGCCTTCAAGAAGCAACTGCAAAACCTGATGTTCGCGATCCGTCAGTTTCGACAGGCGCTCTTCTACGATTTTCTTTGGCACAGTTGAAATCGGCTTGTTGGCAATACTGGTTTCAGCCGATTTGATTGCCTCAAGAATTTGTTCAACGGGCGGTGGCTTTTCGATAAAGTCAACGGCGCCCAGCCGCATGGCCTGAACAGCGGCAGGTACGTCGCCATGCGCTGTGATTACGATAACTGGGCAGCGCGCATCCGTTTCGCTCAGATGCTTAAGTAGTTCCATCCCGCTCATGCCCGGCAGTCGAAGATCCATAATGAGACAGGAATTTGCATGCCTGTCGAACTGATCAAGAAAAGCTTCAGCTGATGTCAAAGGCTCTGTTTGATATCCATAGGCTTCGAGGACAGCGCAGAGTGAGTTCAAGACTGCCGTATCGTCTTCTACAACGTAGATCAGCATGTCATTGAGCTTGGTAGACATTTGCTTCCTCATTCAGCGGTAGGTTGAAGACCATAGTCGCACCGGTGGGCGCGGGTTCAACCCAGATTTTTCCGCCATGTGCTTCAAGGATAGAACGGCACAAAGATAAGCCAATACCCATGCCCATTGTTGTCGTTGCGCGTAGTGGCTCGAAAAGAAAGTCCTGTATCTCATCAGGAATCCCGGGCCCGGAATCCCGAACCACGACCTGAACATGGTTTCCCAGCCTCTTGCTTTCTATGGTCAGCCGGTGGTCTTCACGGTTTTCCATGGCCTGAAGACTGTTGCGCACCAGATTGAGGACTACCTGCGATAGTTGAACCGGGTCTCCCACGACCTTAGGCAAACCGTGATCAAGATGGGTGGTCACTTGCAGGTCAGGAAGCTCGCTTGCGACCAATGCCAGATCCAGCCCCTGTTGTATCACTTTGTTGATGTCAATGAGGTCAGTGTTAAGATCACCGCTGGAAATGAAATTTCTGATGCGTTGAACCAATTCGCCTGCGCGCGCTGTCTCGTTGACGGCCATATCAATATGGTTTTGGGCGGGCTCTGGAATTTCGACGCCGGACCGAACCAACTCTTGACGGCACGCGTTTACATAGTTCGATACCGCCGTAAGGGGTTGATTGAGTTCATGTGCGATGGCCGAGGCCAATTCCCCCATCGAACTTGCCCGAGCTGCGTCAAGCAGAGCATGGCGCAACTTGATTTTCTCAGCTTCTGCTTTCTTCTGCGCCTCTAACGCGGCCTGTTCATGTTCCAGACTGTTCAATGCAAAAAGCGCACGCCGTAGGATGCGCAAGGCATCCCGGTCCATGGCGTCAAAAGGTTTGCTTTGTCCGCGTCGCTCCTCGCTCCAAAGCGCGAATGAGCCGCGTGGCGAAAGGCGGGTTGCACCTTTATCTGTTTGCGTTTCAATCTTCTCGGGTTTCCCGGCCCAGCTGATCGTCTGGACATATTCCGAACGCAGGAGAACCAAATAGTCTTTCCCATCATCCGAAAGTTCCAGAAACGCTGCGCCGGCTGCCAGTTCGATTTGCTCATCATTCAGTTGCGTCATTGAGGACAGATGCGAGGACGTTGCGACACCGTCATTGGAATGTGCGCGTAAAGGCTGAAATTCGATTGGATGCGATGGTACCGAACCGACTGTGGTGACTGTGCGACCCAGAACCAGAACCAAGCCTTGGGCGTCTATCATCTCCATCAAGGCTTCGGCCTGATCTCTGACCAGATCACTCAAAGCAGCTCCGCTTCGCGCGCGCTGTTCGATTTGGAATGCGGTCTTTTCCGCGGTAATGCATTTTTTCAGTTGGTTTGTGTTTTCGATGCTTTGAAGCAGGGCTGAGGTCGTGCTGGCCAGAAGCTCTGCAAATCGCAGCCTGCTGGAGGACACGAGGCGTTTGCTGTAATGATGGCAGGCGACCAGCCCCCAAAGTTCATTGTTTGTCACCAGCGAGATCGAAAGGCTTGCACTAACACCCATATTGTTCAGGTACTCGACATGAACCTGAGCCACCGCGCGCAGTTTCGAGTACGTCAGATCAAGTGGACGAGAGGACGTTTCGCTGGCCACCTCGCCTGACCGGGAGACGATCGGGATTCGTGTCCCGTTTATGTCGGGGATGGTGCGGATGACATTCAACGTAAAATGGCGGCGCGCTGGATCGGGTATGTCAGACGCAGGGTAGTGCAGACCCAGAAAGCTGTCCGGTCGGTTTGTACTCTCGGCGATGACTTCACCGTGTTTGTCTTCGGCGAATTTGTAGATCATGACGCGGTCAAAACCGGTCACGTCCCGGATCATCTTGGCACTGGCTTCGGCAATCTCGACCAGAACACCGGGTTTGACGAGCTCGGAAATGATGCCCTGCCGCAGAATTTCGTCTTCCCAAACGGCAGTGGGGTTGGGTTCGGGTTCGACGAATTCCAGAATAATATGGCCGCCATATTTGTGCGGAAAGCACTCGACGCGAAGCACATCGCCGGATCTGCTTTTAATGCTGAAGAACCAGGGTTTCAGGAGTTCCGGGTTGGACGGCTCCAAAGGCAATTCAAGCAATCGCCAAGTATTTTCATCGCCAATCAGTTCGGAGATGTGCCTGCCCAGAATGGCTTCAGCCGCAGCACCGACGAACATGTACGTGTTCTGGCTGGCGTATTCGATTTCGAGGGTTTTTTCCGATAGGGCAACCAGCGCGCCATGAGGCTGAACAGCCCCGATCAGATGGATCGGTTCGCGGTCGCACGTGCTGAGATCGACGCCATTGGACATCAAACCGCTCCCTGTTTGGGTCTCGGATCCAGTGGCGCAAGCCAGTCGTCCAGCAAACGAAACGTGTCCTTTGCGCCAGACACAAGATCATCAAGCGAACTTGCGGAAAACTGCAGGTGGTCCAGATATTGCAGGGTCAAGCGCCACCGGTTTCGGCCTTCGACTCGGCACCAGTCCCAATATTTTCTGCCAAGTGTATTGTCTGTGCTCAGAAGCCTTTCCGCGGCCTTGTTGATGAGCGCCCCGCCCATTGTTGCACCCTCAACGACGTAAAGCACACCACCTACCGTTTTCGGTGTCACAACCTCGGCAATTTCTCTGCAGGTTGGACCGGTCGAAACGTTGTCGTGGTCAACTTCCAGATCGCGGATATCCTGCGCAATCAGGCGCGATCTTTTCTCGTACCAGAAAGGTGGTGTCGAAACGTCATCGTCGGCCAGCGCCGCTAAGACCGCATCATCCAATGGCGCATAAAACCCATGCAAGCGTTTAATTAACGCCTGATATTCAGACCGTTGTAGCGTACCGTCGAGCAGCGCCGCGAAACTGAATTGCGCGTGCAGTTTGTTGTGCAAGACGTCCGTTTCGTTCCGCAATACCGCCCGCAAGGACTGGCCGTCCATTTTTGACAGAGCTTTCAAATGTTTTCCTCCGATCTGCGCAATTGGCAAGTCTACGGACCAAGGCGATGAACGAGACCTCCACAAGCTTGGCAGGATCATTTCGAAACGACCGTGCGCTCATAACTTAGGTCTATCGTGAAAAAAATCTGGTGCAAAATCAATGAGACACTGGGTGAGCGATTTGAAAATCTGGTAGTTCTGCGGTATTGCTTTTTTACACTGGAAAAGGTGAGACGGCGTTGTGAGTAGTCAAGACACGGGTTTGTTGACCCAATTTTCCGAACTTGATGCTGGGACACTGAAGTCTTTGCTGACACACGCGGCGGATGTCCTTCTTTTCGTTAGTGAGGATGGCCTGATCAACGATATCATCGGAGATTCAAAGTTGCTCGACAGCCTTGGGGCCTCCAGTTGGGGAGGACAATACATCAGTGATGCTCTACCCGGCGACGCTTGTGCCCAGTTCCGGGAGTTCCTGTCAGACGCTGCAAATGACCAACTCCGGCGGGAATGTGTGGTTCAGCACGAGACGGGCGACGACCGTACGAAAACGATCGCCTACTCGATCGCGCCTATGGAAGAGGCGCACCCGGGTATCGTATTGGGTAGGGACATCAGCGCGTTTTCGGAATTGCAAAACCGTGTCGTCGAATTGCATCGGATGATGGGAGAAAAGCTCGATGCTCAGAAACGGATCGAGGCTGAATACAGAACCCTGTTCAGCATTGGGTCAGAGCCGTTTTTGATTGTGAACGTGGCCTCCGGGCAGATTATTGACGCCAATCCGGCGGTTGCCAAAACTCTGGGGGAAGAACTGGAATCGCTATCGAACCGGCCAGTTGTTTCCCTGTTTCGAAAATCGGATCACAAAGAGCTGAAAGCGCTCCTTGATGCCGTCGCGCGTACGCAGGCTCCGGCATCGATGCAAGCGCGCTTTTCAAACGGGCAGCCGCTTATTTTGGACGTTTCGCCGAGTTTCGGCGGTACCGAAACGGCCGTTGTGCGGTTGCGCCCGGCAGGGTCTGAGGGTGGGCAGATGGTGACCGAAGACGTTCTCGTCGAATGGGTTCGAGCGGCAGTTGAAGCCATTGTCGTCACTGACGATGCGGGTAAAGTCATTTGGCACAACACGGCGTTTGAGGAACTGGTCCATCTCGCCCCGTCGACTTCCGAGCGGGGTTTAGGTGAGTTCTTTGATCCTGCGGACTTGGATTTCGCTTCCGTACTGAAAATTCTAAGGGATAACCCCCGCATTCGCTCCCTACCTGCCAGCGTTAGACGGCCCAACGGTCAAACCCTTGAAGTCGAGCTTTCCGGGACTGTAATCCCTGACTCTGATCCTCGCAGGATCGGGTTCGTTTTTCGGAACCTTTCAACCCGGTTGACCAACGATAGCGCAAATTTCGTCGCTGACGCGTCGATTGAGGCGATGCTCAGTCGGATCGGAAAGGCTCCGCTACGCGAATTGGTTCAGGAAGAAACGTCGGGTCTGGAGAAAAACCTGATACTTGCTGCGCTGAAACTGACTGGCAATAACCGAGCCGCGACGGCCAAGGTGTTGGGCCTCAGCAGGCAAGGTCTCTACAGCAAGTTGGACCGTTACGGTCTTGGGTCCGATTGACGGGAGTCTTCAATCGCTGAGCGGACAAGCGAAACGAACAGCTCTGGCGCTTCTTCATGCGCAAGATGCCCAAGATTGGGCAGTTCGGTCAGCGTCGAGTTTGGAAGCGATTTTTGCACCTCAGCAGTACGGTCCGGCGGCACTGCCTGATCATTCAGGCCAACGACGATTTCCATCGGGGTCTGCGATTGGGAAAGGGTTGTTTTGAAGCCCCTCAACGACCATTGCGCCATCATGAACAAAGCCCCCTGAACATGTTTGCGGTCCTTCAACAGCCTTGCATACAGCGACAGTTGCTCGGCAGGGATCGTTGACCCGGTTGAAGCGATCAACCGTTTTGCACGAGACATGGCGTCAGGACCAAGTGTGAAGAGCCACGGTGTCAGCGGGTTCACGGCCAAAGACTTGGCTATGAGCGGGAAGAGCACTCCCGCTAAACCATCAAAGTCAGTGAAGGCCGGGTTTATCGCCAAAACGGATTGAGGCCGAGTGTCCAGCGTCAGGTGATGTTCACAGAGTTGCAGAGCGATTGCGGCCCCGGCGGAATGGGCAATAACCTTCTGCGGCTGCCACCCTTCCTGTTTGCAAAGAGCGGCGACATCTTCGGTCATCTGGGTCAATCCGCTGCGGTTCGAGGCACCCAGAGTCGTGAAACCATGTCCGGGCAGATCGATTGCAACGACATGATGATCCCGCGAAAGCTCTGTCATCATTGCGTTCCAGCTATGAGTTGAAGCGCCCGCACCATGCAGGAAAAGCAACGTTGGTCCTTTGCCATGTTCTTGTACATGCCAGCGATGTGGTGCGCAGACTACGCGTCGAGACCATGCATTGTGCGGCCAGGTTGGTAAGTCGCGCTGCCAGTCCATCGCTCAGGTGTGAACTGCGGTTTCAATCGCCTGCGTCAGCCCCGCAGTGGTCGCGCGGGGCAGGGCGACATGGTCGGCGCCCATTCGATGTGCGAGACTTTGAAGCGCCTTCTGGGGGCGGATGGCGGTATCCAGAACAACGCTGCGGATTTTAGAGGCGCGCAGCCAATCGGCGGTGTGTTCTGCATCTTCGGTGGCCTTTTGTCGGTTTCTCTGGCCATCCAGCGCCACGTTCGCACGGCCATCTGTTAGCAGGATCACGGTTGGGGTCATGCCCCGCTTATGAGCGCTACCCGCCATTATCCCTGCGCATTGCAGCCCGTCAGCCAATGGCGTCGCGCCACCTCCTGGCAGGGCGGCCAGTCGTCTCTTTGCCAAGACCAAAGACCGATTCGGGGGCAGAAGGACATCAGCCGAGTCATTGCGGAACCCGATCAGGGCCACTTGATCTCGATGGGAATAGGCGCGGGCCAGCAGGTGTTCGACCGCGCCCTTGGCTTCGTTCAAGCGGGCACGTGCGGCTGATCCTGAGGCATCGACAAGGAAGATCAGCAACCGTTCGGTCTGGGTCTCAAACCGTTTCAGGCAGATATCGCTGGGTAGCACGCTGACATGGCCCTCGGCGGCGCGCCGCAGTTTCTGCCAGGGCGCGGCCATGCGCAGCGTGGCGATCAGATCAACCCGGCTGCGTCCGTCCGGCCTGCGGCGACGCGACGCGATGGGCCGTCCGCGTTGTTTAGCAATGCGCGCGTCTCCGGCGCCAGTTCCTGTGGCTCCGGCGCGGCGGGAGCATGCGTGTGGCAGAAGCCCTTCGGGTAAGGCTATCCGCACGGCTTCAACCAGCACGTCCTGATCGGGGTTACTATCTGATGGCGAGGAGGGCGCTGGCTGTTCGGGGGTGAGCGCTTCGGCCTCGGGTTCTGGGGCAGGCAGGCAGGTCGCACGATGCGCCAGAACCAACGTGGCTGCGATTTCGAGGTCTTCGGTTTCCACAAGCATTCGCCCACTCAGCGCTGCATTACATCGAGCGGCTTTCAATGCAAAAGATGGCGCGCGCAGGCTGGGGATGCCCAGCCGTGCAGAAAGATGCACAAGGGTGGAAATATCCGTTGCCTTTGTCTGAACGGCTGGTAGCAGAGCACGCGCGTAATTCAAATCTTCGGTGTCTATGGCAGGCGGATCGCACGCGCGCAAATCAGTCAGATCAATGCGCAAGGCAAGGCGGTCGGCCAAGGCTGGGGCCAGTGTTTCCTCAGGCTCGGCGCCTTCATCGAAGGCAATCAGGCAGGAATGACCTTCATCCAACCTGCGCGCCAGTTTGGCGGCCAGTTGATAATGACAGCGTTCCGCCATGCACAGGTGATAAGCCGCTGGTCGGTGCAAAAGACCTTGGCGATAGATTTGCTGTCCTTTTGCAAGGGTTGCCGCGAAATCCATCGAGGCAAATAGCTCGGCATCCGTCAGAGAAGGATGCAGCCGCTGGTGTGGTAAGCCCAGATCAGGCAGTGTCGCCACACAAACATCGCGGGCGGGTCCAGCGCGGGCACGCAACCCAATGCCGCCCAATCCAACCGGGTCGACGGCGAACAGGCGCAGGCTGCGCCACACATGCGCCCATGGATCGGGCGAGGGTGTCATCCCAAGACCTCATCCAATGCTCGGCGGACGCGGGCAACAGATCCGGCCTCGTCCATCGGGTCGCGGCGCAGGCGGTGGGCCAGCGCGATCGGCGCAATACGACGGATGTGCCGACGCGTGACCGAGGCCGCGCCTTCGTAAGCCGCCAATGCACGGCAGGCGCGAACAAGGGTCAGTTCTCCACGCAACCCGTCCGAGCCGAGCGCAATGCACAGTTCCGCGCAGTCGCGTAGTTCGCGCTTGCGGATTTTGATGTCTGGCAGGGTTTCACGCGCAGTTAGTATGGCTTTGCGTACACGGGTGTCCTCGCGGTGCCATTTCTTCAGGAACTTGTCGGGTTGCAACTCAAACGCATCCCTGCGTTGTACCACTTCGACCCTTTGATCGATATCATCAGGTGACCGTACTTCGACCGACAGGCCAAACCGGTCCAGCAATTGCGGACGCAGTTCGCCTTCTTCGGGGTTGCCAGACCCGACCAACACGAACCGAGCCGGATGACGGATCGAAAGCCCCTCGCGCTCGACCACATTTTCTCCGGTTTGGGCCACATCCAAGAGTAGATCGACGAGGTGATCTTCCAGCAGGTTGACCTCATCAATGTAAAGGTATCCCCGGTTCGCTTGTGCCAGCAGCCCAGGTTGAAAGGCCTTCTCGCCATTCACCAAGGCGCGCTCGATGTCCAAAGCGCCGGTCACCCGATCTTCGGTCGCGCCCAAAGGCAAATCGACGACAGGGGTGGGGTAGTCGAGAACCTGCGCATCTTCAGCCACCTCGGCCCAATCCGGGCAAGCGGACTGTGTTGCGGATTGCACCGGGCAGCCCTCAACCGCCGAGATCGGTGGCAGCAAAGCGGCCAACGCGCGGACGGCGGTGGATTTGCCGGTGCCCCTGTCGCCAAAGACAAGGACCCCACCAAGTTTCGGATCAATCGCTGTCAGGATCATGGCGAGCTTCATCTGGTCCTGACCTACAATTGCGGAGAATGGAAACGCGTGCGTCATGTGTTGTCCTGACCCTCCTTCAAAACCACCGGGTGCTTCCCTTCCCAGTGGCCGGCTTCGTTTATGACGTCGAACCTTGCGTAAAGCTCTTCGCGGAACCAATTGCCTTCACGCACCGCTTTCACGGCCTCGGAATGCGGGCCGGGGTGACGGGCGAAGGCGGCCATCGATCCGGTATCTGGCCAGATCGAGAACGTAATTTGATTAAGGAACGGTACCTCTCCCAACCCGACCTTCATCAGCACATCCGAGTTCGAGCCGATCATCTGACTGATATCCGGTACCCTGCGCCAGAACCGCATCAGGATCTTCGGCTTCAGCGTCGCGCGGGTGAGTGCTGCCGTAAGCGACCCAGTGGGCGTCGGACTGTCGATATGGAACGGGTTCTGCCCCGACCAAGCGCCGCGGGATGAGATCGGGCGTAGGAACACAGTCCAATGTTCGCAAGCATGGTTTCGATACCATCTGAACGGGCTGGCGGATTTCAGGAGGCTCTGCGCCGTTTTTTCATCTGACCAGACACATAAGACAGCCCAAACGGCGGTATTGGGGCGCGGCGTAAACCCTTCGCCGGTGCCAGAGCCGCAGAGTTTCCAGAATTCCAGCCCGTTGAGTCGCGACAACGGCCAGCGTGCCAAGCCCATCATAGCAAAGGCACCGAGACGGCTGAAAACGCCGTCGAAACGAAACAGGCTCAGGGTTGCGACTTGAATGATCGAACCTCCATAGTGTCAATTTAGATTGACATATTAACGTCAAAACCGGAAGACTTTTGATGGAGTGTGTCAATTTAAGTGAACAGATTGGGCCGCTAACGTATGACTCGCCTTGACGCGCAACTGACCCAAGACGCGATCCCTGTTGGGGATGACCGGTCTCATGCCGTGGTGATCGGTGCGGGACTGGGTGGTTTGGCCGCTGCGATGCGGCTGGGGGCGAAAGGCTACCGTGTCAGCGTTCTGGACCGGCTGGATATGCCCGGTGGACGCGGTTCGGCTATCTGGCGCGAGGGACATCGGTTTGATCTGGGTCCTACGATTGTAACTGTGCCCGAGGTTTTTCGCGACCTTTGGGCCGATTGCGAGCGCGACTTTGACGAGGACGTGAAGCTGGTCTCGCTGGACCCGTTCTACGAAATCCGCTGGCCGGATGGCTCGAAGTTTGCAGCGCGGCAGGGCGCTGATGAAATGGAGACCGAAGTCGCACGCCTGTCGCCCGGCGACGTGAAGGGCTTGCGCAAGTTCCTGAAGGACAGCGAAGCGCGCTATCTATTTGGCTTCGAAGATCTCGGACGTCGTCCGATGAACCGTCTTTGGGACCTGATCAAGGTCCTGCCGACCTTCGCCCGGATGCGCGCGGATCGCTCGGTCTATGCCCACGCAGCGCGACGGTTCAAGGACCCGCGCCTGAGGATGGCGTTCAGCTTTCATCCTTTGTTCATTGGCGGAGACCCAACGCAGGTGACCTCGATGTATATTCTGGTCAGCCATCTGGAAAAGGCGTTTGGCGTGCATTACGCCATTGGCGGTGTCGCGGCTATTGCCGAAGCCATGCGCAATGTCGTTCGCGATCAGGGCGGGCTTGTGCGTCAGAATGCCGAGGTGGATGAGATTCTGATCTCTGGTGGCGCGGCGCAAGGTGTGAAGCTAACCTCTGGAGAGGTGATCAACGCAGACATCATCGTCTCCAACGCCGACCCGGGCCATACCTACACCAAGCTTCTGCGTAAAACCGGGCGCAAACGCTGGACCGATGCCCGGCTAAAGCGCACCCGTTGGTCCATGGGTCTGTTCGTTTGGTATTTTGGAACCAAACGCACCCGCAATCTGTGGCCCGATGTTGGGCACCACACGATCCTGAACGGGCCGCGCTATCGCGGGCTGATCAACGATATCTTCAAAAAGGGGCGTCTGGCCGAGGACATGAGCCTCTATGTCCATCGCCCGTCGCTGACCGATCCGACCGCAGCGCCTGAGGGGGATGACACCTTTTATGCCCTCAGCCCCGTGCCGCATCTGGGGCATGACAGTTCCGTTGATTGGGTCACGCATGCCGAGACCTACCGCCAGCGCGTGCAAGCGGTGCTGGAGGATCAGCTTTTGCCCGGATTGGGCCAGCACCTGACAGCGTCCGAGGTATTCACGCCGGACACGTTCCGCGACCGCTACTTGTCACCTTTGGGCTGCGGGTTTTCAATTGAGCCCCGCATCCTTCAAAGCGCATGGTTCCGGCCGCACAACATCAGCGAAGAAGCAAAAGGGCTGTATCTGGTTGGTGCAGGTACACATCCAGGCGCGGGCTTGCCGGGCGTGGTCAGCAGTGCCGAAGTGTTGGCGAAACTCGTCCCTGATCCGGTGGGTGTGCGATGATCGACCCCCAGGATATGCAATTCTGCCGGGATGCGATCCGGCACGGGTCCTTGTCTTTCCATGCGGCCTCCAAGCTGCTGCCACAGTCAGTGCGCGATCCGGCGCTGGCGCTCTATGCGTTCTGTAGGCTGGCGGATGACGAGGTTGATCTGAAAACCGAAAAGGCCGCCGCCGTTCTGATGCTGAAAGAACGATTGGAGCTGGTCTATGCCGGACGTCCGCGTAATGCGGCACCAGACCGGGCGTTCGCAGCGCTGGTGCAGGGGTATGAGATGCCCCGCGCTTTGCCCGAAGCCTTGCTGGAAGGTCTTGCTTGGGACGCGATGGAGCGGCGTTACGATGATATCTCAGATCTGATCGCGTATTCCGCACGGGTTGCGAGTGCCGTGGGTGTGATGATGTCTGTGCTTATGGGCGAGCGCGACGCGGACGCTCTGGCGCGGGCCTGTGATCTCGGTGTCGCCATGCAATTAACCAACATCGCCCGTGATGTTGGCGAGGATGCGCGTGAAAACCGTCTTTACCTGCCGTTGAAATGGCTTAAGCAGGAAGGCGTCGACGCGAATGCTTTCATGGCAGATCCACGCACCGAGCCGGGCATACGCATCTGTGTCTCTCGGTTATTGAAACACGCGCAAGACCTGTATGTGCGGTCAGAGACGGGAATTGCGGAACTGCCATTGCAATGTCGCCCGGGAATTTATGCCGCGCGTTTTGTTTATGCCGGTATCGGCGGGCAAATTCGCAAGTCCGGTTTTGACAGCGTGTCGCAGCGTGCGCGGACGGGGCAGGGGCAAAAACTCGGCTGGCTGATGTGGTCCCTGTGCCGTACTGCGTTGAGCGCGGTTGCGCCTCGGTCACCTCGCCTATACGCTCGGCCCTTGACTGAAACCGCATTTCTGGTGGACGCTGCGGCGCATAACCGGCCCGCTCAAACGGATTGGAGCGATACGTTGTACACAGCCTTTGCGCAGTTGCAGACGTCGGAAAACGCCCGGCGACGGCACACTATGGCCTCAGTACGGACGCATGCAAGATAATGTTTATTCTGTATTTTCTGATCTTCTTTGCAGCTTGTGCTGCAGCCGGTGCGACTGGCGGTATGTTTCCGCCGGGCCAGTGGTATCGTGACCTGCGAAAGCCATCGTGGACACCGCCGAACTGGTTATTCCCGGTGGCCTGGACGACACTTTACGTTTGTATGAGCTGGGCAGGGGCCCGTGCTGCGGTGGCTGGTGATGCAAGCCTCGCGCTGGCACTTTGGGGGTTGCAGATCGCGATCAACACGCTTTGGACGCCGGTCTTCTTTGGCTTGCGGCGTTTGCGGGCTGGAATGGTGGTGCTGTCTGCGCTTTGGGTTGCGGTGGCGGCGACCATGCTTGCGCTTTGGTCCGTCGATACTTGGGCGGGTGTACTCTTCGTTCCCTATCTGGCTTGGGTCAGTGTCGCGGCGGCGTTGAATTGGTCGGTGCTCCAACTAAACCCCGAAACTGCCAATAGCCCGCCTCCGATCGAAACCTAAAAGGTCCAGCTTGCGCGGCGTGGGACTCGCAAGGCCAACATTGGTTTCAACAACGGAGACCGAAATCTGCGTAAGTCCAGCGCTTCATACACGCCGGTTGTTTCCACTCCGCCCAGTTGAGTTCTGACCATAGCACGCGAGTAGAATGGTGCATCCAGCATGTTCATCACCTGTCGGGGGCGATACTCTTCGTCTGCCCGCGTCTCACGCCGGACGGCCCAAAGGCTACGGTTCAGCCGTGCCTTGGGGGGCAGGGGGGCAGGTTTGGCTCTGCCATTTGAATCGAAAGACACGGCCAGACTCAAGGCTGAGCCGTCCAGTCGTTGAGCGTCATAAAAACAGGTGCCGCCCTCGGCGGTCGGGAAGCGACCCCATGACCAATACGAGAAGTCCTCTTCCAGTGCGCGGGTTCCGAAATTCGCGTCGAAATACCCATGCCCAGTCCACTGCCAGCCCATGGCTGTCAGATCGACATCGATCCGCGCGGTTGGGGCAAACGGTCGCCAGACATGGGTGTTGTCTGCAGTCAGCGGCAGTTCCACATCGGTCAGGGCTGTCGGTTCCAGAACCACCTGTCCCCGAACGGGCGAGATCATTGGTGGAGCCCCCATCTCATTGATGTCGATGATCAGCTTGTCGCCGTCCCACCGCATCGACGAGGGGCCAACGGTCATACTATCGCGCGTCAGTCGTAGGGCCGAACGCCCCCTGTCCGTCATCGTGAACCGTCCGCCGGGTCCATACGTGGCCACGTTGATGCAGACATGGTTTTCCGGGTCTTTGCGACCCGACCATCGATACCAAGGCGAAAAAACCGAACCGATAAAGGCTATTATCGAGATTGCCCGGCTCTGATCGTCGCTGATCCCGTCGACATACCACCAGGCATAGCCGTTGGGCGGGACGTTGAGGGCGAAGTTTGGTCTTGCATGATCGTCTCGACCGCGTGCCGGGCGGAGAGCGCAGCCATCGGCAGCCCCGCTCCCGGATGTGTGCCGCCGCCTACCAGATATAAGCCCTTGATCGATGTCCGCGCCCGCGGGCGCTTCAGCGCTGCCGTCAGCCCATGCGGGCTCTGCCCGTAGAGTGATCCGCTGCTCTCGGGGAACAGAGCCTCGAAATCCGCCGGGCGAGTCAGGTTGGCTTGCCCCGGTAGCGGATCGAAGGTCAGGTCGAAGCGGCGAAGCACGTCGAAAGTACGCGTTTGGCATATCTGGAACTCCATATCGGGTGCAGGGCCGGTGCCAAGGGGCGGGGCGTTCTGAATGATTTCGAACCGTTCGCGCACCCCGGGGGACTTTTGCATAACCGGTCCTCGGTCTTGCGCGCAAACATAAATCGACTGCTGGCGGGGAAAGAGACCGGCTTGCAATTCTTCAAACTCCGGACTGCTCGGATCGGTGAAGAAAACGTTGTGATGCTCCAGATCCAGACCACGCGGGACTGCATCGAAACTCCACACCACCGCTGACAGGCTGCGTGGGGTGTTCAGTGTCTGCTGAGCGACACCAGTCACATCCGGCCCCAGCGCCCCTTTAGCCAGCGCTCGGGGATCCCCGTTGAAGATCACGAGATCTGTCTCGATTGTAGTCCCGCCGTTGTATTCGACACCTTTAACGTGGCCGTCTTCGCAAGACACCGAAGTCACCTCGGTGTCATACTGAAAACGTGCACCGTGCCTCTTGCACAACGCCTCCAGCGCCTTTGGCAGGGACTGCATACCGCCCTTAACCGACCAAACGCCTGCTGCTTCGGCTTGCCAAATGAGGCTGAGCAATGCAGGAGACTGGTGCGGCAGACCACCAACGTAGGTTGCATAACGGTTGAACAATTGAGCAAGACGCGGGTCACTGAACCTGTGAGCCAGCTTCCCGCGAAGGCTTTGCATTGGCGCCATTGCCCCAAGCAATGCGGGGTGCCGAAGAAACGTCGTCGCAAGATCTACTGGCGATGGCTGCGGTTTCTCCATCATCGTCGGGCTCAGAGCGACAAACAGGGCTTTGGTTTCAGCGTTAAAGCGCATGAATTCCGCCTCTGCCTCGGGTCCGGCAAATTCTTTGATCGCTTTGCGGTTTGCATCCAGTCGGTCGTGCAGATCAAGCTTAGTTCCATCGGGCCAGAAATGCCGAGCGATAATGGGCAGCTTGTGGAGCTCAATGTGATCGTCCAGCCGCTCATCCAAATTGGCGAAGACGTCGTCGAATATATGCCTGAGGGTCAAAACAGTTGGGCCCGCATCAACAGCACCACTTTCAGAGGGGAGAGTCCTGACCTTTCCGCCCGGATCGGCCTGTCGTTCGAGAACAGTCACACTGAACCCGGACGCGCACATCCGCGCGGCGCTGCACAGGCCGCCAATGCCCGCGCCGATGACCACCGCGTGGCGCATATGCGTTTGTTTCGCGCTCATAAGGAATTGTTGACTCCGAACGGATAACTGTCCAGTGTAATTTACACTATTGTGTCAATTTAAACTTTCACACTGGGTTGTCAGAGCAAAGGGATGCGCATGGAACTGAAGACAAGGATCGATAGTGCCATACAGCAGAACATTGCTCGCGCAAGGGTTGCCCCAGCACCGGATCAGCTTGCAAGGGCCTTGGACTATGCTTGCTTTCCTGGCGGCGCGCGGGTGCGTCCGACGATCTTGATGTCCGTCGCGCTGGCCTGTGGTGACGATAGACCCGCCGTAGCAGATGCTGCCGCGGCTGCGCTTGAGATTATCCATTGTGCAAGTCTTGTTCACGATGATTTGCCCTGTTTCGACAACGCGGACATCCGGCGCGGCAAGCCATCTGTTCACCGTGCGTTTTCAGAACCTTTGGCGGTTTTGACCGGTGACAGCTTGATCATCTTGGCCTTTGACATTCTGACACGCGCCGCCACGCATGAACCGCAACGCGCACTGGGGCTGCTGTCCTTGTTAGCGCAGCAGACGGGTATGCCGAATGGCATCTGCGCTGGGCAAGGGTGGGAGAGCGAACAGAGCATTGATCTGAGCGCCTATCACCGATCCAAGACCGGTGCGTTGTTTGTTGCAGCGACTCAAATGGGAGCCGTTGCCGCCGGGCACGATGCTGAACCTTGGTATGAATTGGGTGCACGGATTGGCGAAGCCTATCAGGTCGCAGATGATCTTCGGGATGCGCTTTACGATGAAAAGACACTTGGCAAGCCTGCCGGGCAGGATGATCTTCACGGTCGTCCAAGTGCGGTCGAGCAGTTTGGCATCAAGGGCGCAATACAGCGGTTGAATGATATCTTAAGCGGCGCAATCGCCTCGATTCCGTCCTGTCCGGGAGAAGCCATCTTGGCCCAACTGGTGCGCAAACAGGCAGAAGCGTTGACACCAGTTACGCCGGCAGTTGCGAAGGCCTGACAATGGAACGGTCGCCTCTTGTTGCGGGCCCTTTTTCGATCAGCACTAAGCTTGAACGTCTTTTGGGACGGAGTGATGTGCAATCCTTTGCGATGCGCCTTCCGATTGCACGCCGGTATGCCAAGCGGGACGGGGCCGAGATATTCGAGGTTATTCAAGGCTTTGTTTCAAGCCAGGTGCTTATGGCACTGGTTGAGTTTGAGCTTTTCGACCGCTTGGCGGATGGCCCGAAATCGGTACGGCAACTGGCCCATGAAATCGGGGTGAATGCGGAACGTCTGCAGGTTTTTTTGCAGGCTGGCGCGGCTTTGGGTTTTCTACGCCAGCGAAAGGGTCAGTTTGGCCTTGCACGCAAGGGCGCGGCATTGCGTGGTGTTCCCGGCCTTGCCGATATGATCCTTCATCACCGCGCTTTGTATCGCGACCTTAAAGATCCAAGCGCATTCCTGCGCGACAGCACGAGCACCGAGCTTGCCGAGTTTTGGCCCTATGTTCACGACGCATCCAAAGTTGGCCGGGAAGAGGCAGACCGCTATTCCCATTTGATGGCGCGCAGCCAGCGGTTGGTGGCCGAGGATACCCTGCGCAAAATTCGACTTCACGGTGTAGACCATCTTATGGACATCGGAGGTGGCAGCGGTGCCTTTCTCGCCGAAGTCGCGCGGCGCTATTCGCAGATGCAGTTTACACTGTTTGATCTGCCGGAAACACGCACAGCCGCAAATGCTTATCTTGCGTCCGTCGCGCTGACGGATCGCATCAACTGCATTGCAGGCAGCTTTAGATCGGACCCATTACCAACCGGAGCGGATGCAATCAGCCTGATCCGAGTGCTTTATGACCACGACGATGCGACGGTTCGTGATCTTTTGAATAAGGTGTTCGAGGCACTGCCGCCCGGTGGACGTCTGGTCATTTCTGAACCGATGTCCGGTGGAGAAAGGCCGGACCGGATCACAGATGTCTATTTTGCAATATACACTCTTGCGATGGGCACCGGGAAAACCCGTTCGGCAGCACATATAACTGAATTGCTGGCTGAGGCAGGGTTTGTGGATGTCAGTCATCCAAAGCCGCTTCGAAGTTACATCACAGGGGTTATCACAGCTGTGAAGCCGCAATAGCGGGAAATCTCTCAAAGTGTCAGTTTTAATTGACAGATACATACGTAAAGTTAAACTGACATAATAGCTCGCCAGGGACTCACCCATCGGGTGTCCCAAGTCGGCGAGGGGAGGGAAGACCGTGAGATCTTCAGCCGTAGTACTGCATGGACCCGGGCATCTGTCTGTTGAGTCTGTGACATTATCCCCGCCATCCGCATCGGATCTGGTGGTTGAAATCCGTCATTCCGGGGTCTCGACTGGAACAGAAAAACTGTTTTGGTCCGGGGAGATGCCGCCCTTTCCCGGCATGGGTTACCCACTGGTTCCCGGCTATGAGGCCGTAGGCGAAGTGGTCGAGGCCGGGTCCGATACGCGGTACGGTGTGGGCGATGCGGTGTTTGTACCCGGAGCCACCTGTTACGAGGATGCGCATGGGTTGTTCGGAGGTTCCTCGCGCCTGATCGTGACGGATGCGGATCGTGTCACGCCACTCGACTCGGGCTGTCAACGTGAGATGACACTGCTGGCGCTGGCCGCCACAGCGCGTCATTCGATGGCCGGTTTGGGCCATCAGGTCCCTGAACTGATCGTCGGCCACGGTGTGGTTGGCCGCCTGCTCGCGCGCCTCACCATCGCTGCCGGAGCACCAGCGCCGCTGGTGTGGGAGACCAACCCCGCCCGACGCGATGGGGCCGAAGGCTATCAGGTTATCGCCCCCGAGGAAGACCCGCGCCGCGACTATGGCTGTATCTACGATGCCTCGGGCGACAGCGCGATCCTGAACTCTCTGGTCTCGCGCCTGAGACGCACGGGCGAGATCGTGCTGGCCGGGTTCTACACCCAACCGCTCAGCTTTGCTTTCCCGCCCGCCTTCATGAAAGAAGCCCGGATGCGCATCGCGGCGGAATGGACGCCCGAGGATATGCGCGCCACCCGCTCGCTGGTCGAAAGCGGGGCTTTGTCGCTGGACAATCTGATCAGCCATATCGCGCCCGCGTCGGATGCCGCAACGGCCTATGCCACAGCCTTTGAAGATCCCGACTGCCTGAAACTTGTTCTTGATTGGGAGATCACATGAAAGACGACGCCCCCAACCTGAAAGAGTTCGACGCCCGGCTCAAGGCCGAGGCCCATGAGGATTTGGCCGACGTGTTGCCGACCGAGGCGGTCAAGAAAACCCAGATCATCGCGATCTATGGCAAAGGCGGGATCGGCAAAAGCTTCACGCTGGCCAATCTCAGCCACATGATGGCCGAGCAAGGCAAACGCGTGCTGCTGATCGGCTGCGACCCAAAATCCGACACCACCTCGCTGCTATTTGGCGGCAAGGCATGCCCGACGATCATCGAGACCTCGACCCAAAAGAAACTGGCGGGTGAAGAGGTGAAGATCGGCGATGTTTGCTTCAAGCGTGGCGGTGTTTACGCGATGGAGCTGGGCGGCCCCGAGGTCGGGCGCGGCTGCGGTGGTCGCGGTATTATCCATGGGTTCGAACTGCTCGAGAAGCTGGGCTTCCACGATTGGGATTTTGACTTCGTTCTGCTGGATTTCCTGGGCGACGTGGTTTGCGGCGGCTTTGGCTTGCCGATTGCGCGAGACATGGCACAGAAGGTCATTCTGGTTGGCTCGAACGACCTGCAATCGCTGTATGTGGCGAACAATGTCTGCTCGGCGGTGGAGTACTTCCGCAAGCTCGGCGGTAACGTTGGCGTCGCCGGCCTGGTCGTGAACAAGGATGACGGAACGGGCGAGGCGCAAGCTTTTGCCGAGGCGGTAAATATCCCGGTTCTCGCGTCGATCCCACAGGATGATGATCTGCGTAAGAAATCAGCGAACTATCAGATTGTTGGCACGGAATCCGGCCAGTGGGGCCCTCTTTTCGCCGCCCTCGGTGTGAACGTGGCCGACGCGCCGCCGGTCCGGCCTGCGCCTTTGGATCAGGACGGTCTGCTGGCGCTGTTCGACGGTAAGGAAACCGGGGCGGGCATCGAGTTGGTTCCAGCCACCGACGAAGACATGCGCGGAAAGAACGCAGCGCCTAAGAAGTCTCTGGAAGTGATCTACGACGACGCATGAACAAAGAAGTCACATATGACGCGTCCGCCGAGGCGCAGGTGATCAAGGGCGAACCTCGCGTGGAAACCGTCGGTGAGCCGCCTGCCTTGGGCTGTCATTCTGGGTCCGAGATGGAAGACGCCGCGCGCATCGCAGGCCAGTCCGAGTTGCTGGACCAATATGCGCGCGATTACCCGCAGGGCCCCCATGACAAGCCGCAAAGCATGTGTCCCGCTTTTGGCTCGCTGCGTGTCGGGTTGCGGATGAAACGGGTGGCTACAGTGCTGAGCGGCTCGGCCTGCTGTGTCTATGGTCTGACCTTTGTCAGCCATTTCTACGGCGCCCGGCGGTCGGTGGGCTATGTGCCGTTCAACTCGGAAACGCTGGTCACTGGCAAGCTGTTCGAAGACATCCGCGCGGCTGTTTACGATCTCGCGGACCCTGAGAAGTACGATGCAGTTGTTGTCACCAACCTCTGCGTGCCAACCGCCAGCGGCGTGCCGCTGCGGCTTTTGCCAAATGAAATCAATGGGGTGCGGATCGTCGGGATTGATGTGCCGGGGTTCGGCATTCCAACCCATGCCGAGGCCAAGGACGTTTTGGCCGGTGCCATGCTGGCCTATGCCCGCTCTGAGGTCGAGGCAGGGCCGGTCTCCGCCCCGGACGGTGCGCGGCAGGACCGGCCTACTGTCAGTTTGTTGGGCGAGATGTTCCCCGCCGATCCGGTGATGGTTGGACAGATGTTGGCGCCGCTGGGTCTGGCAGCTGGGCCAGTTGTTCCCTGCCGCGAATGGCGCGAGCTCTACGCTGCGCTGGATTGCGGTGCTGTGGCCGCGATCCATCCGTTCTACACCTCGGCCATTCGGGAATTTGAGGCCGCAGGCCGTCCTGTATTGGGAAGTGGACCAGTCGGGGTGGAGGGCACGGCTGCTTGGCTGTCGTCCATCGGTGACGCGTTCGGTCTTCCTGCGGAGACGGTAGGCACGGCGCAGAATGCGTTCCTTCCCGCAATCAAGGGCGCATTGGCCGCTGCCCCGATTTCTGGAACAGTGACTGTCTCTGGCTATGAGGGCAGCGAATTGCTGGTGGCGCGTTTGCTGATCGAAAGCGGCGCGAGCGTGCCATATATCGGTACCGCCTGCGCCAAAAGCCAATGGTCCGCGCAAGACGCTGACTGGCTGGAAGCGCATGGTGCTAAGGTGCAGTTCCGCGCCTCGTTGGAGCAGGATTGCGCGGCGATGGAAGGGGTCAAACCCGATCTGGCCATCGGCACAACTCCGGTGGTGCAAAAGGCCAAGCAATTGGGCATCCCGGCGCTTTATTTCACCAACCTGATATCTGCCCGTCCACTGATGGGACCTGCGGGCGCTGGATCATTGGCGCAGGTGATCAACGCGGCGATCGCCAATAAGGACAGGATGGACCGCATGCGCGACTTCTTCGAAGAGGTCGGCACTGAGGATACCGCCGGGATCTGGGAAGGCGATCCGAATCTGCGCCCCGATTTCCGCGCCATCAATCAGAAAAAACTGGAACGGCAGGCCAAGGCCGCCAAAGCGCAGGAGATGATCTGATGCTCATCCAAGATCATGACCGCGCCGGGGGCTATTGGGGGGCTGTTTACGCTTTCTGCGCCGTGAAGGGCCTGCAAGTGGTAATCGATGGGCCGGTTGGCTGTGAAAACCTGCCTGTTACGTCTGTCCTGCACTACACCGACGCTCTGCCGCCGCATGAATTGCCCATCGTTGTGACTGGTTTGGGCGAAGAGGAACTGGGCCGCGACGGGACCGAAGAGGCGATGAAACGCGCTTGGGGAACGCTTGATCCGGCACTGCCTGCGGTGGTTGTAACCGGGTCGATTGCCGAGATGATCGGCGGAGGCGTGACGCCTCAGGGCACTAACATCCAACGCTTCCTGCCGCGCACCATTGATGAGGATCAGTGGGAAGCCGCTGACCGTGCGATGACGTGGATTTTCACAGAATTCGCAATGACCAAGGGCCGTATGCCGCCCGAGAAGAAACGGGACGAGGGCGCAAAGCCGCGCGTCAACATTCTTGGGCCCATGTACGGCACGTTTAATATGCCCAGCGATCTGGCCGAGATCCGGCGTCTGGTCGAAGGCATCGGGGCCGATGTCAATATGGTCATGCCTTTGGGCGCGCATCTGGCCGAGATGCGCAATCTGGTGAATGCCGACGTAAATATCGTCATGTACCGCGAATTCGGTCGGGGCCTGGCCGAGCTGTTGGGCAAACCCTATCTGCAAGCCCCGATCGGCGTCGACTCGACCACCAAATTCCTGCGCAAATTGGGTGAGCTTACGGGATTGGATCCGGAACCGTTCATAACGCGCGAAAAGCATTCCACCATCAAACCGGTCTGGGATCTGTGGCGTTCGGTCACGCAGGATTTCTTTGCCACGGCTTCGTTCGGAGTTGTCGCCAATGAAACTTACGCGCGCGGCCTGAGGCTGTTCTTGGAAGAGGATCTGGGCCTGCCTTGCGGTTTCTCGGTCGCGCGCTGCGCCGGGACCAAGACCGACAATGATCAGGTGCGGGCGCTGGTGGCGCAGAAGAAGCCTCTGGTCGTGTTCGGCAGCATCAACGAAAAGATCTACCTCGCGGAACAAAAGGGCGGGTTCGGGCCATCCCCGGCCTTTATTCCAGCCAGTTTTCCGGGTGCCGCGATCCGTCGGGCAACCGGCACGCCCTTCATGGGTTACGCGGGCGCGACCTATGTGCTGCAAGAAGTCTGCAACGGGCTGTTCGACGCCCTGTTCCACATCCTGCCGCTTGGCACCGAGATGGACGCAGGCCCGGCCACGCCTGCCACGCAACGCACCGAATTGCCGTGGGACGAGGATGCCAGCGCAGCGCTGGAACGCATTCTGGAAACTCACCCCGTTCTCACCCGCATTTCCGCCGCGAAATCCCTGCGCGACGCCGCAGAGAAGGCGGCCCTATCCAATGGGGACGCGCGCGTCTTTGCCAGCACCGTTCAGGCGTTGGACCCCGCGCGTTCCAAAACTGATCCAACCGAAGGAGGAGACCTGTGCCAGCAGCAACCCTGAATTCACACAGTGACACGGACAAAAAGCGGACACAGCGCCCGCCCGAGTTCATTTTCTACTTCGCGATCCTGTTCCTGATTTCGATCCCCTTCGCGATGATCGAATGGATCAGGCTGTCCCTGCGCCGCCGCACGCTGAACCTGCGTGGACCTTTGGCGCGGGCCTGGTCCGAGGCCGACAGGATCACGCCAATCATCTTTTCCAGATGACGGCGACCCGAGATCCGGCCCGCACCACGCGGGACGGGGCCCAGCCGCTGGGTAAGCGGCGTCAGCATAATGATCCGGAGGTTCTTTATGGCTGATAATGACGACCTGTCCTTCACAGGTCTTACCGACGAGCAAGCTCAGGAGCTGCATTCGGTCTACATGAGCGGCCTATGGCTGTTCGCGATCGTTGCGCTGGTTGCACATATCGCAACCTACATCTGGGCTCCGTGGTTCTGAGGAGGGATCGACAATGGCAAAATTTTACAAGATTTGGCTGATCTTCGATCCGCGTCGCGTCTTTGTAGCGCAAGGCGTATTCCTCTTCCTGCTCGCCGTCATGATCCACCTCGTTGTGCTTAGCAGCGGTCTCAACTGGTTTGAGAACGCGGCATCAACCGCCGGGTTCTAAACCCGTTCGGCGGCATCGCGTGATGGACTAAGAGACTGCCGCGGGCGGCATGACTCGCCCGCGGCGCAGACCGGGACACTGGCACCCGGCACGGACCGAAAACGTCGGAGCAAGACTATGGCGATGCTGAGCTTTGAAAAGAAGTACCGAGTCCGGGGAGGGACGCTGATCGGTGGCGACCTGTTCGATTTCTGGTTCGGTCCTTTCTATGTTGGCTTCTTTGGCGTCACGACGGTGTTCTTCGCCGCGCTTGGCACGATCCTGATCTTTTGGGGTGCGGCGATGCAAGGCACGTTCAACCCCTGGCTTATCAACATTGCCCCGCCAGACCTCAGCTATGGTCTGGGGATGGCCCCGTTAATGGAAGGCGGGCTGTGGCAGATCATAACTTTCTGTGCAGTGGGCGCCTTTGTCAGTTGGGCGCTGCGCGAGGTTGAAATCTGCCGTAAGCTGGGGATGGGGTATCATGTGCCCTTCGCCTTCAGTTTTGCCATTCTGGCTTATGTCACGCTGGTTGTGTTCCGCCCGCTGCTGATGGGCGCGTGGGGGCATGGGTTTCCATATGGCATCTTCAGCCACCTCGATTGGGTGTCAAATACCGGCTACGCCTATCTTCATTTCCACTACAACCCGGCTCATATGCTGGCCGTGACTCTGTTCTTCACCACCACTTTTGCCCTTGCCCTACACGGTGCGCTGATCCTTTCCGCGGCCAACCCGGAAAAAGGGGAAGAGATGAAAACGCCCGATCATGAAGACACATTCTTCCGCGATTTTATCGGGTACTCGATCGGGACGCTGGGCATTCACCGTCTCGGATTTTTGTTGGCCATCAACGCAGTCTTCTTCTCTGCCGTGTGCATCATCATCTCGGGGCCCGTATGGACGAAGGGCTGGCCCGAATGGTGGAACTGGTGGCTTGAACTGCCGATCTGGCCCTCGCAGGCGGGGATGTGATCCATGATTGAGTATCAGAACATTTTTTCCCAAGTTCAGGTCCAGGGCGAGCCTGAATGGGGCATGGATGACAACCGTCGGATGGGCCGTGAGCGTATCGGCAAGCCGTTCTTCTCGAAACTCGTGGGCTGGCTTGGTAACGCGCAACTTGGGCCAATTTACCTGGGCACCTTCGGTGTTGTCAGCATTGCGACGGGCATCCTATGGCTCAATATCATCGGTCTGAATATGCTGGCGCAGGTCAACTGGTCTATTTCAGAGTTTCTGCGCCAAGGCTTCTGGTTGGCGCTTGAGCCGCCCAGCCCGGAGTATGGTCTTACAATCCCGCCGTTGAGTGACGGCGGCTGGTATATCATCGCCAGTTTTTTCTTGCTGGTCTCGGTCTTGTCCTGGTGGTTGCGCACCTACGCGCTGGCGGCGGAACACAAGATGGGCAAGCATGTGGCCTGGGCCTTTGCCTCAGCCATCTGGCTGTTCTTAGTGCTGGGTCTTTTCCGTCCAATCCTGATGGGGTCGTGGTCCGAAGCGGTGCCTTATGGCATCTTTCCTCACCTGGATTGGACAACTGCGTTCTCGATCCGCTACGGCAACCTGTATTATAATCCGTTCCACTGTCTCTCGATTGTATTCCTCTATGGCTCCGTCCTGCTTTTTGCCATGCATGGAGCAACAATTCTGGCAGTCACGCGATTTGGCGGCGACCGCGAGTTGGAGCAGATCGTGGATCGCGGTACCGCCTCGGAACGTGCGGCGCTGTTTTGGCGCTGGACGATGGGATTCAATGCCACGATGGAGGGTATCCACCGCTGGGCCTGGTGGTTTGCGGTGCTTACCCCGATCACCGGTGGAATTGGCATCCTGCTGACCGGCACGGTGGTCGACAACTGGTTCATCTGGGCACAGGAACACAACTTCGCCCCCGCCTATGACGGGTCGTTTGGGTACGAAGCCTTTGGCACCTACGAAGGCATCATAGGGCAGGAGAACTGAGATGCTTCCCAAGTGGTTCGATAAGTGGAACAGAGAAAACCCGACGGATGTCTTTGGTCCTGCTATTTTGATTGGCGCATTGGGCGGCGCTATCTTCATCGCTGCGATGCTGGTGGCTTTTGGCCAGCCCTTTGCCACCAAAAGCATCCAGACCGGCCCGCGCGGAACCGGCATGTCGGTGACAGAATTCATCAAGGATGCCGAACGTCCCGATCCAACAATCGAGGAATACCTGACCGAAGAACCCTATCCCCCGCAGCCTGGCGACGTTCTGGCCCGGGATATCTACGAAAACGTGCAGGTGCTTGGTGATCTGACTGAGGACAACTTTAATCGCCTGATGACGGCGATGACCTTCTGGGTCTCGCCCGAGCAAGGCTGCGCTTACTGCCATGGCGATGGGGATCTGGAAACCTATGGCGAGGATAATCTCTACACCAAACTGGTTTCCCGGCGCATGATCGAGATGACCCAGAACATCAATGAAAACTGGGATGGGCATGTGAACGCCAACAAAGAGGTCGGCGTGAACTGTTATACCTGTCACCGAGGTCAGAACGTACCCAGCGACATCTGGTTCCGCATCACTCCAGTCGTCGATGCGATGACGGGATGGGGTGCGGTACAGAACCGTGCGACGGTGCAAAGCCAGTCAACATCGCTGCCATCAGATGCACTGGAAACCTACCTTCTGGACTACGGAATCATCGGTGTTCATGATTTGGAATCCCGCGTTGCCGGTTCGCCCGCAGACGAAGGCTTCCGGTCCATTCAGGACACCGAACGCACCTATTCACTGATGAACTACATCGACAACTCCTTGGGAGTGAATTGCGTGTTCTGCCACAACAGCCGCGCCTTCTACGACACGGCCGAGGTCACCCCGCAATGGGCCACCGCCAGCCTTGGCATCGCAATGGTGCAGGAGTTGAACAACGATTACCTGGTGCCGCTGGGCGAGCTTTACCCGGAAGAGCGACTGGGGCCGATCCATCAGGACGCGCCCAAAGCGGCGTGCCGGACCTGCCACAAGGGCTATCAGCAGCCCTTGCAAGGCATGAACATGATCGCGGATTGGCCGGAACTGACGACGTCAGAGGTGCCAGAGTACGAATAGGGCCAGCCGTCTCCCCATGACCGGCTGACGCCCTTACGCAGCACGGACCTGGTGGCTTCCCCGGTCCGCGCATGGGGCACAAAATGCCTCGCAACTGTTCTGTGGCGACAGAACATCTGGCTGGTGATCTGCACGGACGTGCGTTCGGTACCGTGCAGATCGCCGGTCGACTGACCGGAGTAAGGCTATGACACACCCAGATACACCGCTGTTGGACCGCGTTGCCGGGCCAGCTGATCTGCGGATGCTCAGCGATGAAGAGCTTGCACTGATCGCCGATGAATTGCGGGATGAAGTGATCGACATTGTTTCGGAAACCGGCGGGCATCTGGGGTCTTCGCTGGGCGTGGTTGAACTGACTGTTGCATTGCATGCTGTGTTTAATACGCCAATGGACAAGCTGATCTGGGATGTGGGCCACCAGTGTTATCCGCATAAGGTTTTGACCGGGCGGCGCGACAGGATGCGGACCTTGCGCCAAAAGGATGGGCTAAGCGGTTTTACCAAACGCTCAGAGTCCGTGTTTGATCCATTCGGAGCAGCGCATAGTTCTACTTCGATCAGCGCAGCGTTAGGGTTCACGATTGGTCGCGATATGGGCATGCCAACAGGGGATGCGATTGCGGTGATTGGAGATGGCTCGATCAGTGCCGGTATGGCTTATGAAGCGCTGAACAACGCGGGTTGTGAAGGGCGGCGGTTATTCGTGATCCTGAATGACAACGAGATGAGCATCGCTCCGCCAGTCGGTGCAATGTCGACCTATCTGTCGCGGCTCTATGCCTCGGAGCCGCTGGCTCGGATGCAATCCCTGTCCGAAGGGTTCGAGGCCGCCATGCCTCCACCAGTGCGTGCCGGAATGCGCCGGGCGCGACAGCTGGTGTCGGGGCTGCCGGGCGCAGGTACGCTGTTCGAGGAATTGGGTTTCGACTATATCGGTCCCATCGATGGGCATGACATGGACCAGCTCTTGCCCGTGTTGCGCGCCGCGAGGACGCGCGCGACCGGGCCGGTCCTTATCCACTGTGTGACCGTCAAAGGCAAAGGCTATGCCCCAGCCGAGAATAGCGCAGATAAGTATCATGGCGTGTCCAAGTTCGATGTCTCAACAGGGGCAATGAACAAAGCTAAGGCCAACGCGCCCAGTTATACCTCGGTGTTTGGCGACACCCTGACAGACGTGGCCAGCCGAGATCCGTCTATCGTTGCGGTGACCGCTGCAATGCCGGCCGGGACCGGGGTCAAAACGATGGCTGAACGGTTCCCTGGTCGTGTATTCGATGTCGGCATCGCCGAACAACACGCCGTCACTTTTGCGGCCGGGATGGCGGCCAGTGGTCTAAAGCCCGTCTGCGCCATTTATTCGACCTTCCTACAGCGCGGGTATGACCAAGTAGTACATGACGTTGCTTTACAGGGGTTGCCGGTCCGCTTTGCGATTGACCGCGCGGGCCTTGTCGGGGCTGACGGTGCGACCCATGCAGGGGCTTTCGATTTGACCTATCTGTGTAGCCTACCTGGATTCGTGGTCATGGCCCCGTCGGATGAGGCTGAGCTGCGCCACATGATTGCAACTTCGCTGTCCCATGATGATGGGCCGTCGGCTGTTCGCTTCCCGCGTGGAGCAGGGGTGGGCGTAGAGCTTCCCGAACGCGGAGAGATCCTTCCCATTGGCAAAGGGCGGATCGTTCGCGAAGGCGAGGACGTGGCCATACTCTCACTGGGCGCACATCTTGCCGAGTGTATGGCGGCGGCAGATATGCTGGCTGATGAAGGGCACCAACCAACGATTGCAGATGCAAGATTCGCCAAGCCAATCGACACCGAGCTATTGGCTGAACTGGCGGCCCGCCACAGTGCTATCGTCACGGTGGAACAGGGCGCGCAGGGCGGGTTCAGCGCTCATGTCCTGTCACATCTGGCGAATTCGGGCGCTTTGGATCGGGGCCTGAAGATGCGTACGGCCACGCTGCCCGATAGGTTTATCGAGCAGGCCGCGCCGAGTGAGATGTATGAAGATGCGGGAATGACCGCGCGGGATATCGCAGATGTTGTCCGCGGGCTTTACGCTCGCGAGACAAAGGTCATCTCTTTCCCTGCTGCCCGTTAGGTCTGAGGGCCGACCGAGTTCAGATAGGCCCAGATGTTGGCGGCCTCATCTTCTTTGCGCAGTTTAAAAGTCATTTTTCCACGCGCGCTGGTGTCGTCGAGGTATTCCTTCAGGAATTTGGACGGATCAGCCACATAAGCGGTAAAGTCTGCCTCTTCCCAGACCAGACCGGCTTCTCCTGCCGCGACCATCGAGTCCGAGTAGTTGAAGCCTTCATACGTTCCGGCAGTCCGACCCACGACACCATACAGGTTGGGCCCGGTCTTGCCGCCTTTTACAATTTCTTCGCCAGCGTCATCGACAATGACATGGCAGGCTTTGCATTTATTGAAATTCTTTGCGCCTTTCTCAGCGTCCCCCTCGGCAAAAACGGGGCCCGCGAAAACAGCCAGTGCTGCGCCGGCAGACAGGATTCTTTTCATCTGTATTTCCTCCTCCGAAGTTCTTTTAAGTTAGAGCATCAGTCTCAAAGTCAATTTTGCACACAATGAGATCAGGCAACCGCGTGCGCCAAAGCACACTGCTTCCAAAGTACCATCAACGCCTCGACCAGGCGGTCGATATCGTCATCGCTGTGCAAGGGCGACGGTGTAAACCGCAACCGCTCAGTTCCTTTCGGGACGGTCGGATAGTTGATCGGTTGCACGTAGATGCCGTAGTCGCGCATCAGGATATCGGACAGCATCCGGCATTTGACCGGGTCCTTGATCATCACCGGGATAATGTGGCTGGGGTTGTCCATATGCGGGATGCCATAGGCGTTGAGCTTGTCGCGCAGACGCTTCACTTGGCGCCGCTGGGCCAAACGTTCAGCACTACTGGTTTTCAGATGCCGAATGCTGGTTGTCGCCGCCGCCGCAACCGCCGGCGGCAGGGCGGTCGTGAAGATAAACCCGCTTGAGAAGCTGCGCAGGAAATCACACAGCGCCTCGGACCCGGTGACATAGCCGCCGACACAGCCGTAGGCCTTGCCCAACGTGCCTTCGATCAGGGTGATGCGATCTGCCAGCCCTTCGCGTTCGCTGATGCCGCCGCCGCGCGGACCGTATAGGCCGACGGCGTGGACCTCGTCCAAATAGGTCAGTGCGCCGTGCTTCTCGGACACCTCGACGATTTCTTTCATCGGGCAGATATCGCCATCCATCGAATAAACGGATTCAAAGGCCACGATCTTGGTGCTGTTGACAGGGAGGGCCGCCAGCTTGCGATCGAGGTCTTCGGGATCGTTGTGCTTCCAGATGACTTTCTTGGTCCGCGAATGGCGGATACCTTCGATCATCGAGGCGTGGTTCAGTTCATCACTCAGGATCACCGCATCCGGCAGGCGGCTGCCCAGGGTCGACAGCGACGCCCAGTTTGACACATAGCCCGAGGTGAAAACCAGAGCAGCCTCTTTGCCATGCAGGTCGGCCAGTTCCGCCTCAAGCCGAACGTGATGGTGGTTGGTGCCCGAGATATTGCGCGTACCGCCAGCACCGACGCCGCAGCTGTCGATGACGTCTTTCATCACCTCGCGTACTTTCGGGTTCTGACCCATGCCAAGATAATCGTTGGAACACCAGACAGTGACCTTGTCAGGGCTGTCTTCTACGTGGGATTTCGCGGTCGGGAACGCGCCGCAGAGCCGTTCAAGCTCGGCAAAGATCCGGTAATTGCCTTCCTTTTTCAGCTGATCCAGCTGCGCGTTGAACATCTTGTCAAATTCCATGACGTCCCTCCCTTTCGGTATTCATGGTGAGCGGTTTCGGGTCCGGCAGCATCCAGCGCCACAGCTTGGCGTCGGGCAGCGGCAGAACCAGCAACCAGTGTTCCAGTAAGGCCAGCGCAGTGAGGCTGGCCAACAAGATTTGCGTTGTCTTGATCGGGTCAGTCGCGGCATGTCCGGCGCGCGCCATGAACAGGGCGACGGCGACGGACAGCAGCGATACGGAAATGGGAAAAAACCAGTTCATCCGGGCGATGCGGAAGTGGCTGGGCAAGTGCGCCAGGTGGTCGGGCAGAAACTCGGTATTGAACTTCGGCACGCCGAAAAACAGGTTCAGCTTGGCCGAGATGCGGGCGGAGAAAAGGATGCCGAAGCACCAAGCGCCGACAGTGTTGGGCTGGTTCCAACTGATCAGCGCCAGCACGATAGTTATCAGGACCAATAGCATCTCGTGATAAGCAATGGTGCCCCAGGCGCGGATAAAACGCTCCCATAATGGCGCGTCGGTGGGGCATGGATAGGCGTTTGGGCCGGTGATCATACCGCATAGGAAGGCCAACTCGATCCAGCCCCAAATCGCCAGAGCGCTTGTGAAACCCAGATAGATCGAGCCGGTACTGCCATCGCCCAGCGACAGCCAGAACCCGGCCAGCCCTGCGATGAGTACGGGCAAGGAGCACAGCGCAGTGCGGTTGCGTCCGCCCGCGCTACGGCGGACAACCCACAGGATCGCCCCGGTGGAGAACCACCAGAGGAAAAGCGCAATAGGCGCGGCGATCCAGGGGGCGAGGGTCATCAGTAGCAGGGCTCCAATCTTGTTTGAGCCGGAACTTGATGCTTTTTCGCAGGGATGAAATACAGCGCGGCAAAGGCGCGACCAGCGCGGAGCGAACCCCAAAGCTGAGCGACCTTACCCGCGATGCCACCGCGTTCCTTCGCCTTGGCAATGTCTGCGTTGGCCCGATACAGCGCACGGCAGTTCTTGAGCCAGCGTGGATCGTCGATATCCAGCGTGATCGGGAAGATCTGCTTGCTGAGCTCGCTGGTCTTCTCGAACACCGCGTGGGCATACCAATCCGGATCGACGCCCAATGCCTCATGGAAGGCGGGCCGCTGATGGTCGCGCACGAACATGGTCGCGTAGACGGCGGTCAGGAAGAACTTGATCCACAGCACATTGACGCCCGAGGTCAGCTTTGGGTCGGTCTTCATCAGCAAAGCAAACGCCTCGCCATGGCTGAACTCGTCATTGCACCACTCTTCGAACCACTTGAAGATCGGGTGGAACCGATGTTCGGGGTTGGCCTGAAGATGCCGGAAGATAGTTATGTAGCGGGCGTAGCCGATCTTTTCCGACAGGTAAGTGGCGTAGTAGATGAATTTGGGCCGGAAGTAGGTGTATTTCTTCTTCTGGGTCAGGAAGCCCAGATTCACCCGTAGCCCGGCCTCGCGCAGCGCATCGTTGATGAAACCCGCATGGCGCGCCTCATCCCGAGCCATCAGTTGGAACAGCTGGGTGATGTCCTTGTTGTTCCCACGCCGCTTCATCTCTTTGTACAGCACACAACCCGAGAATTCGGCGGTGCAGGACGAGATCAGGAAGTCGATGAACTCTTTCTTCAACTGCGGCTCCATTCCGCCCCAGTCGATCTGGTCCCAATCCTCGTTCTTCTTGAAATGCCCCTTGTTGGGGTCCGAGAGCATCTGGGCGATCAGCCCGTCCCAGTCCTCGCGCACCGAGGAGACATCAATGGCATCCAGCTCATCAAAGTCAGTAGTATAAAAGCGTGGAGTCAGCAGGGTGTTCTGCATCGCCGTCTCGGTCGCCATTTCGTCGTTATAGATCGCGTCCTGTTCGGCTGCGATGGCCAGGCCCTCTTCGACCGTGGTGGCGTCGGCGGTGTGTTTGGATTGCATGTTCATAGCGTGACCTCCTCAGAGAAGGAGAATTCGCACAGCTCCATCACTTCGAAATCGCCCGTAAGGCGGGTCCAGAGACGTTCGAGCAGGCTGGCGCGTATGATCGTCGCTTCGCGCTGTTCGATGACGATCTCACCGAACGGGGCCATGATTTCTGGGCCTTTCACCTGCACTTCGTCGCCGGGATAGATCACGGCACCGTTGTCGAACCTTACATGGGCGTGCAGGCTCTCGAATTTGTGGCTCACCTCGACTGTGCAGGGCGCGCGTTCAAAGTCTTTTGTCAAAAGTCCCATGTTGGCTTCCTTTCAAGGTTGGTCCAGAAGTCTGGCGAAACGACTGGCATTATCAGCGCCAAATCCCATGAGGTCGGCGCTCCATCCCGTTGCGGGATCGGTAATATCGAGACGGCCGTTGGCGCGGCGCGTTACGATGACGGGGGTGTGTGCAGGCAGATCGGCCTGCGCGCGATTGCGGTCGATGACCCGGGCAACACCGGCGACAAAGCCGCCCTGGGTGGCGTCCAGCCGGGCAATGACTGCACCTTCGGGCGACAGCACGCTGACGGCACCGCTGACGCCATCGCTGATCAGGATCATCGCACGCTCATGCGTAATTTCGGCCGCCGGAGGCGTCGCCGAAAGTGGCACATCGGCGATGCGGGCATAGGTGACGATGGCCAGAACAGCACAAACCAACAGCCCCATGGCCCGAAGCAGCGTGCGCGGGATCAACTCGCGGTCTTGGCTATGGGATTGGGTATCGGTCATGCCGTTCTCCTATTCCGCCGCGATTGGGTTCATGGTGCGCTCGACGCGCGGGATGCTGACCTGCGCCTCGGCGGCATCTGCGAAGATGCGCGCGACGTTTTCCGCATCTGGGATGCAGCGCAGGGCAGGCTGGGTGTTGAAACGCCACGGCCGCACATGGGGCCAGCAGAGCAGATAGCTGAACCGCGTCGGACCTTGCAGTGTCAGGGCAATTGTCCCGGTGCCATCCTTGCGCAAATCCAGATCGGCGCTGGCGATTTTCGAGTATGGCAGGTTCAGCGTGATGGTCAGCGCGGCCCCGATCCGCATGGCGACGCGACGGTTGGTCAGCGTGTACATCGTGCACCGGGCCTGAATGACCGAAAACAGGACGAGAAGCGCGCAGGTTACGGCCCCAAGGATCACGAAGGGCAGCGACGCGGCAAAGGCCAGATCCAATGGCATCAGGTCCACCACCGACACAAAGCGCCAGAGCGTCAGGACCGCAAAATAGCCCGCAATCCACAAGACACTGACAGAGGATTTCGCAAGCGCCCACCAGTGCGGGCGACCCTGCCAAAGGATCACCTCACCCTCGGGCGGGCGTTCCGGCAGGCCCGGCACCGGTTCGACTGCGAAATCGTCATGTGACATGCGGGTGGCTCCTGTCCTTAGATCTGCGGCTCTTGTCGGGCTTCGCTGGCGTAAAGCGTGCCGCCGGCGTAGTAGGCGCTGATTTTCTCTTCCTCGAGCAGGGTGACCTGATCGGGGTTCGCGATCTGCGGCACGTCCTTGACATGCTCGGCAAAGATCGAGCGGACCTTGACCCGGTTTGACCAGATGCGCGCCATGGTCAAAGGCACCAGCCGGGTGCCGCCGCCATGTTCCGCGTCCAGTTCGTATTCGAGATAGCGGACCAGTTGCTCAGGTACGTCGACCCACATATCGGTGACGGTGCCGACGGCCTGATTGTCGCCGGTCACAACGGGTTTGCCGCGCGGGTCTCGGCCTGCGGCGTGCGAGAATGCCTCAAGTTTGCGCATTGGCTGCAGTTTGAGGTGTCCATGGCCGTCCAGTTCCGGAATATCGCGTCGCGGAGCCCAGGCGGCGGGCCCCACACCGTCGACCATCGGGTTGCCGGTGGGCTCGAACGGATACCCTCCAGCGGCGTTTGTGCGTTCCAGTGCCAGATCATCGCGATCACCGCGTTGGCCGCTGGGAACAGTCAACTCTCCGCGTCCGTGGGGCAGTTTGAAGGTCTTGTCATCCGGGACCGGGAACAGACCCTGATTGGGCGCTTCCTCACCGTCGTCATCGACCAGAGGAAAGCCCTCGCGCATGTTTTCCCGTTGGATGTAGAAGATCAGAAGGGCGAAAAAGACCCAGAAAAGCCAGATCGACAGGCTGGCGAGGTCGAATTCTCCGAAAAAGGTCTGGGTCATGCCGTGATCCTTTCATTCAGTGTTTTGCGCATCATGCCGGGAACTCCGGCAGACCGGTTGGGCCAGTCGCCCGACGTTTGCGCGTCGCCAGCGGCCCAAGCACGATGAGTGTGATGAAAAGCAAAGCGATTTCAGTGTGGTAGACGACGGAATAACCCGTCGCGTTCGAATTCAGTGCGGTGCCGAGGTTGCCCTGCAGCGCTTGTATGTTGACGATGTCACGCAGTGCGCCGCCAAGGGCGATAGCAAGCCCCGAGGCGGTTGCTTGCGCAGCACCCCATGCCCCCAAGGCCAAGCCACGCCCGGCAAAGCCCTGTTCTGGCAGGGACATGGTTGAGATCAGAGTGCAAACGGCGAAGATACCCCCGCCAAAGCCGATCAGCCCGGCGCCGGTGAAGAACAACAGCGGGGCCTGCATCGGGGCCGAGAAGATCACGGCGCTGAACGCGGCGATCCCGACCAGGATGCCACCGCAGGAGAGGCGGATCGGATCGCGACCCAGCCCGAGGAGGCGCGCGGACAGCCCATACCCTGCGAGTGCTCCGGTGGCCCACATGGCCGTCAGAACGGTCGTGGACGAGACCGAAAGGCCAAGAATTTCACCGCCATAAGGCTCAAGCAGCACGTCCTGCATGTTGAAAGCCATGGTGCCCAGGAAGACGACCGCCAGCAGGCGCCCAGCTTGACCTCCGCTTAGCAGATCGGACCAGGCATCGCTGAACCGGGGGCGAGGCGCTGCACGTTCTTCGGCGCTCATGGGGCGGACTTTTTCCTGCCGCCAGAGGGCGATCAGGTTCAGTACCATGCCAACCACTGCCGCGCCCTGAACCACGCGGATCAGGCGCAGGTCTGAGAAATCGCGCAGCAGCCAGCCAACGATCAGGGCCGAAGCCCCCATGCCAATCAGGAACATCACGTAAAGCAGGGCGACGACCTTGGGCCGCGTCTCGGGTGTGGCCCGGTCACAGGCCAATGCCAGCCCGGCGGTTTGGGTCATGTGGATGCCCAAACCCGCCATCAGGAAAGAAATCGCCGCCAGCGCCTCACCGGCGTAGGGGACATGCAGCGTGGAATGGCCGCCCAACACCAGCAGTGCGAACGGCATCACAGCCAGCCCGCCCATCTGCCAGATCGAGCCGAACCACAGGTACGGGATGCGTTTCCATCCTATCGCGCTGCGATGGGTGTCACTGCGGAAGCCCAGAAGAGCGCGGAAGGGTGCAATCAGGACCGGCAGGGCGATCATGATCGCAACGACCGTAGCGGCCACGCCCAACTCGACAATCATCACACGGTTCAGCGTGCCCAGCAACATGACCGAGGCCATCCCGACCGACACTTGGAATAGCGACAGCCGCAGCAACTGGCCCATCGGCAGGTCCGCACTGGCGGCATCTGCGAAGGGCAGGAACTCGGCCGGTATCCGGGTGAAGGGCGAGGGGCGCTGGCTCATAAAGCAACCTCCAGCGCGTGAGAGATGTAAAAGCCGCAATTAACGCGACCCAGATCGCGGACCGTTCCGGCATCATCGAGCCTACGGGTCAGCACCTTGGTGTTGTGGGGCACCATAGTTGGCGAGCGGTCATTTTTTGGAAAAACCTTGCCTGCGTACCACATGGCGGCCAGCAGAGGCGTGCGCGGAGCCACGGTAAACCGGACGTTTGCGCCGTGACCTGCGAAGCGATCCACCGCGTCACGGATATGGTCGGCGTCATAGTAGATCAGGCTGTCCATGGCGAAGACTTGATCAAACGGGCCATTGGGCTCATGCAGCATGTCGCCCGCGTGGAAATCGACTTGGTCCTGCAGCGCCGCGGGCAAGCGCGCTCGGGCGATGTCGATCAGGGCAGGGGAAATGTCGATGGCCACCACCTCGGCCCCACGTGCAGCAAGGATTTCGGTCAATTGGCCAGTGCCACAGCCCGCATCCAGAACACGACGTCCGGTCAGATCTGCGGGCAACCCCTCCAACAGGCGGTTGCGCATCTGATCGCGGCCTTCGCGCACAGTCTGGCGGATCTTTGAAACAGGCGCATCGCTGGTCAGCCGCTCCCACGTGCGGGTGGCGGTACGGTCGAAATAGGTTTCGACCCGAGCGCGTGTGGCTTCATAGGTCATCAGTCAAACCCCAACAGCTCAAAGATTTCCCGGTCTGGCAGAGGTTCAGGCGCCAATGCCTCAGTCCCGTTCCAAAGCGTCTCAGCCAGCCGGACATATTCAGCACGGCAGCGGACGATGTCCTCGTCATCATCCATCTCGAACAGGGTTTTCTTCTTCAGGCGCGAACGGCGGATGGCGTCGACATCGGGCATATGCGCGATCCGCTTGAAGCCGACCTGATCGCAGAAGCGGTCCACCTCATCCGTGTCGCGGCTGCGATTGGCGACGCACCCGGCCAGACGGACTTTGTAATTGGCGGATTTTGCCTGAACAGCAGCGATGATCCGGTTCATCGCATAGATCGAGTCAAAGTCGTTCGCAGTGACAATCACCGCCCGGTCGGCATGTTGAAGCGGCGCAGCGAACCCGCCGCAGACCACGTCGCCCAACACGTCAAAGATCACCACATCGGTGTCGTCCAGCATGTGATGCTGCTTCAGCAGCTTCACGGTCTGCCCAACCACGTACCCGCCGCACCCTGTGCCTGCCGGAGGACCACCGGCCTCGACACATTGCACGCCGCCCCAGCCTTCGAATACGAAATCCTCTGGGCGCAGCTCTTCGGGGTGGAAATCGACCTCTTTCAGAATGTCGATCACGGTCGGCACCAGGGACCCGGTCAGGGTAAAGGTGCTGTCATGTTTCGGGTCGCAACCGATCTGCAGCACCCTTTTGCCCAAAGTCGAGAACGCGGCTGACAGGTTCGAACTTGTGGTGGATTTCCCGATCCCGCCCTTGCCGTAGACCGAGAAAACCTTGGCCCCTTCTATCCGCGCAGTCGGGTCCTGATGCACTTGAACCGAGCCTTCACCATCAAGGCCAGTCAGGTTTGGAGGGTTTTTGTCCAATGGGCTCATGATGTGTTCCTCATTCCGCGGCAATCCCTTCCATCCGGTCTTCCAGCGCGTCTGCCGCGCGTTGCAGCGCGTCGAGGGTTTCCGCATCGGGTTGCCAATAGGCGCGATCGCTGGCCTCGAGCAGGCGGTTGGCCATGCGGCTGGAGGCGACCGGGTTCAGATCGGCCAGCCGGTTGCGCATGTCTTCATCCAGCACGAAAGTTTCCGAGATGCGCTGATACACCCAAGGTTCCACCTGACCGGTGGTGGCCGACCAGCCCAGTGTGTTGGTCACATGCGCCTCGATCTGGCGAACGCCCTCGGCGCCGTGCTTCAATAATCCTTCGTAGAATTTCGGGTTCAGCGAGCGGGACCGTGTCTCCAGCGCCACTTGATCGGCCAAGGTGCGCACTTTGCCATCGCCCCGTGTCTGATCGCTGATATAGACCGCTACATCCGAACCCCGTGCCCGGCGCACGGCGCGGGAAATACCGCCCAGAGTATCGAAATAGTGGTCAACGGTGGTGACGCCTAACTCGACGGATTCGAGGTTCTGATACGCAACCTCGACGTCTTTCATCGTTTGTTGCAGCAGATCGGTGTTCTTGTGCGCTTTGCCCTTGGTGTCATAGGCGAAACCCTTGCGGGCCTCGTAAGCGTCGGCCAATTCGTCCTCGTCCACGAAGGCCAGACTGTCGACCAGTTGATTGACGTTCGAGCCATAGGCCCCTTCGGCATTCGAGAAGACGCGGAGGGCGGCCTCTTCCAAGGACACATTCATGCGCTCGGCATAGGCAAGTGAATGCGCGCGGATGAAGTTCTGATCCAGTGGTTCATCGGCTTGCGCGGCCTTCAACGCGGCCTCGGCCAGCAAGCGGGTTTGCAGGGGCAGCAGGTCGCGGAAAATACCCGAAAGGGTCATCACCACGTCGATCCGTGGACGGCCCAGCTCCGACAACGGGATCAGGTCAGCACCGGACAAACGGCCAAAGCTGTCGAACCGGGGTTGCGTACCCATGAGGGCCAAAGCCTGCCCGATCGGGCCGCCATCGGATTTGATGTTATCGCTGCCCCACAGCACTAAAGCTACGCTGCGCGGCAGGGTGTTATGGGTTTTGAGCAGCAGTTCCGCCTGTTTCGCACCGTCTTGGCAGGCATAGGCTGTGGGCATCCGGAACGGATCGAAGGCATGGATGTTACGACCTGTGGGTAGAATATCGGGGTTGCGCAGCAGATCGCCGCCGGGAACAGGCGATGTGAACCGACCCTCCAGCGCTCGCAGCAGGGCGGGGAGTTCGGTCTCTCGGGACAGCGCTGCGTCCATTTCGGCGCGACCTGTCGTGTCCAGATCGAGCAGGTCCAGATAGTCTGAGCGCTCGTGCTCAGCCATCGGTTGGCCGACCACATGCAGACCTTCCGGGATCAACGCGCCTTCGGTATCCAGCAGGGTATGCCACAGGGCCGCTGGGTCTTGTCCGTCCAGATCCACGGCCTCGGCCTGATCCGCAATCAGCGTTTCAAGATCCGCGCGGTCGGGTGCATTCGGGGGCAGGGCGCGCCAGCGGCTGAGGCTGTCTTTCAGTTCAGCCAATCCTTTGTACAGCCCCGCGCAGGAAAGCGGCGGAGTCAGGTGGCTGACGGTCACCGCGCCAGACCGGCGCTTGGCCAGAGTGGCCTCGGACGGGTTGTTTGCGGCGTAGAGGTAGATGTTCGGCAGGTCTCCGATGAGGCGATCTGGCCAGTCCGCGCCGCTGAGACCAGTTTGTTTACCCGGCATGAATTCCAACGCGCCGTGCATACCGAAGTGCAGTACGGCATCCGCACCGAAGCTGTTGCGGAGCCATAGGTAGAACTGAGCAAAGGCGTGGGTCGGGGCAAAGCCGTGTTCGAACAGCAGGCGCATTGGGTCGCCCTCGTATCCGAAGCCCGGTTGCAGACCGACGAAGATATTGCCGAACTGACGCCCCAGAACAAAAACGTCGCGCCCATCCGTCTGAACCCGACCGGGGGCGGGTCCCCAACTTGCCTCAATCTCATCCAGCCATGGCGTATCGCGCACGATGTCATCGGCGCTGATCTTGGCAGCGACGTTGGCCTCTTGCCCGTAAATCTCGGCGCTGCCGCCCAACACAGCTTCGCGCAGGTCTTCGACCGTTTCGGGCGGCTCGAGATCATAGCCATCGGCCTTCAACGCCCGCATCGTGTTCAGCAGAGACGCGAAGACATCCAGATGTGCGGCGGTTCCAGCGGCCCCGGCATTGGGTGGGAAGCCGAAGAGAACAATTGCCAGCTTGCGCTCGGCCGCGCGGGATTTGCGCAGAGCAGCTAACCGAGCCATACGGGCGGCCAAAACCTCAATCCGCTCGGGGCAGGGGGCCATGGCTTTGCTGGTGATGATTTTGCAGTTCAGAGAACAGCCAGTGCAGCCATTTGGCCCGTGGCGCCCGGCGAAAACGGTGGGAACGGTTGCGCCATCCAACTCGGGCAGGGCGATCAGCATAGTGGTTTCAATCGGCCCAAGCCCTTGCGGAGACGCGGCCCATTGATCCAGAGTTTGGAACTCAAGCGGGTGTGCCGATACGTAAGGAATATCAAGGTTTTCCAAAACCTTGATCGCGTTTTCATTATCATTGTAAGCCGGACCGCCCACAAGCGAGAAACCGGTCAGCGACAACAGAGCGTCAATCTTGCGAGCACCATCCTTTTGAAAGAACTGGTCGACGGCAGGCCGCGCATCCAACCCGCCTGCGAAGGCCGGGATCACCCGCAAGCCCTTGGCTTCAAGGGAACGGATAACCGCATCATAATGCGCGGTGTCAGAGCTGAGCACATAGGACCGCATCATCAGAACACCCACGGTCGCACGCGGTTTGCGAGGAGCAGGCAGGTCCTCCACATCAGTGGTGATACGCTGGGGCAAGTCCGGGTGATACAGACCCGCATCGGGATACTCGCGCGGGTCCGGAGCCTCCGTGTTCTGCCATTCCGGCCTGTCAGCGTAGCGGCTGATTAGGAAACGAACCATCGCCTCCATATTGTCGTCAGAACTGCCAAGCCAGTACTGCATGGTGATGAACCAAGCGCGCAAGTCCTGAGCCTTGCCGGGGATGAATTTCAGGATCTGCGGCAGGCGGCGCAGGATTTTCATCTTGCGCTGGCCGGTATCGGAGGATGGCTTGGACGAGCCCCGCAGCCTACGCAGCAGTTTCAGAGCGCCTGAGGTTGGCGCGGCCATATCCAGCGCGCCCATGCGGGTCAGCTTGACGATCTGCGCATCGGCAATGATGCCGATCATCGCGTCGCAACTGTCGCGCCGGGCCTGAAGCGCGGGCAGGATTGCGTTGATATGTTCTTCAAGGAACAGAAGATTGGCGATGACGAGATCGGCCTTGGCGACACCCTGTCGCGCGGCTTCAAGCGCAGTCGGGTCTTCGCCCCATTCCGCAGCGGCAAACACTTCAAGTTCCAAGCCGGGAAAATCGGATTGTAGTCGCGCCAGAACCCGATCACACGGACCGGCGGCGTGGCTGTCCAGCGTCACGATCGCGATGCGATAGGGCCGATATGTCTGGCTGTCATCGCGCATAGTGGGCCTTGGCCTCGTAAAGTGTTTCGACGGAGATTTCGGATTCGCCCCGCGCCTCGGCAAACGCTTCCGTATTGCGCCGCGCCTTGCCGCGCACGAAGAAGGGGACTTTGCGCAGCTCACGCTCGGCGTCATCCAGCCAGATGATATGGGCGCCGGTGGAATCCGCTATTTCTGCAACCTGCTTGGCTCCATGGGCATGATGCGAGGGGCCGGCGGCGTCGTTGAATTCGGGGTCTTCGCGGAACATGTGCAGCAGGTGTTCCTCCAGCCCCATGACCAGCGGATGTACCCAAGTGTCAAAGATCACGTTAGCGCCTTCGATACCCATTTGCGGCGAATAGCGGGCGGGGAAGTCCTGTACATGAACCGGAGCTGAGATGACGGCACAGGGAATGCCCAGACGCTTGCCGATGTGGCGTTCCATCTGCGTGCCGAGGATCAGTTCAGGCGCGAGGTCCGAAATCCGCGCCTCGACCTTAAGGTAATCATCAGTGATCAGCGCCTCGACACAGATCTCCTTGGCCAGTGCGCGGATCGGGCGGGCCATTTCGCGGTTGAAACAACCGATGCCGACGACTTCGAACCCCATTTCCTCGCGCGCGATACGAGTGGCGGCAGCGACATGGGTGCCATCGCCAAACAGGAAGACGCGCTTGCCAGTCAGATAGGTGCTGTCGACGCTGGCCGAGTACCACGGAAGGCGCAGCCGGTCGGTATCCAGGCTCGGTGCGCATCCGGCGAGCGCGGCTACTTCATTGACGAACTCCCTCGTCGCACCGACGCCGATGGGAATAATGCGTGTATAGGGTTGGCCGAGGTTCCGTTCCATCCAGCGACAGGCGCTTTCACCGGTTTCGGGATACATCAGCACGTTGAAATGTGCGGCCCCCAAGCGCGTAATGTCGGACGGTGTCGCGCCAAAAGGGGCAGTAACATTAACTTCGACGCCCATATCATTCAGTAGGGCTGTGATTTCGGTGATATCATCGCGATGTCGGAAACCCAGCGCGGTGGCACCGATCAGGTTGCATGACACGCGTTTCGTGCGTTCGGTCGGTTTGGCGAGGCAACGCACGATTTGTAGAAAGGTCTCATCCGCACCGAAGTTCTCTTTCCGCTGATAGCTGGGCAGTTCCAGCGGGATCACCGGAACGGGCAGTCCCAAGGCTTCGCCCAACCCGCCGGGATCGTCCTGGATCAACTCGGCGGTGCAGGAGGCGCCAACGATCATAGCCTGTGGCTGGAATCTGTCATACGCAGCCTGACAGGCGTCACGGAACAACTTGGCAGTGTCAGACCCCAAATCACGCGCCTGGAACGTCGTATAGGTCACCGGCGGGCGGTGATTGCGACGTTCGATCATGGTGAACAACAGATCGGCGTAGGTGTCGCCTTGCGGAGCGTGCAGAACATAATGCAGCCCGGTCATCGCCGTTGCGACGCGCATGGCCCCCACATGGGGCGGGCCTTCATATGTCCACACCGAAAGCTTCATTCTGCCGCCACCCCCAAAAGGCTGCGCCGACGCAGTGGGCGGGCAAACAGACCAGCCAGATCACCGGCTTGTTCGTAGAAATGGATGGGCGAGAAGACCAACTCGATGGCCCATTTGGTCGCCAGCCCTTCGGCTTCGAGCGGGTTGGCAAGTCCTAAGCCGCAAACCGTCAGATCGGGCTGCGCAGCGCGCACCCGGTCGAGTTGTTTTTCGACATCTTGGCCTTCGGACAGGGTTGGACCGTTTTGGATTTCAGCAAGGTCTTGGCCGACCAGATCGCGGTGCAGATAGGGTGTTCCGACCTCAACCAGTTCCATGCCGCATTCACGAGACAGGAAACGCGCCAGCGGAACCTCTAACTGACTGTCAGGCATCAGGAAAACGCGCTTCCCTCTGAGCGGTTCCGAGGCTTGCGCAATCGCCTTTTGTGCCCGCAGGCGCGCGGACTGCGTGACCGCGTCCACATGATCTGCCGAAATACCGAAGCGGGCAGCAACGGCATGCAGCCATGCAGTTGTACCCTGCTCACCCAAAGGGAACGGCGCGCGGATTGGTTGTGCGCCCCGGCGCACCAGAATGTCGTGGGTCTCACCCAGGAAGGGCTGCACAAAGGCCACCTGAGTATTCGGTCCAATCCCGAACTCTTGGTCGCTGGAGCGATTGGGGAGCAGCCGGACGTTCGACACACCGATCTTCGACAGCAGGTCCAGCATCTGATCCTGAACAACGTCCGGCAGACCCCCGGCGACGACCAGCTGCGCTGCGTCGCTGTTGGGCATCGCCGCAACCATCGCGGCCAGGCAACTGTCTTCGCCCTGCGTAAAAGTGGTCTCGATCCCCGAGCCGGTGAAGTTCAGCACCCGGATCTTTGGCGCATAGCGCGCGTTCAGCCGTTCAGCCGCTTTGGCAAGATCCAGCTTAATCACCTCGGACGGGCAAGAGCCAACAAGGAACAATCGGCGAATGTCAGCCCGTCTTGACAGTAAACGGTCAACTTCGCGGTCGATCTCTTGCTGCGCGTCGGCCATGCCGGCCAGATCAGTCTCTTCAAGAATCGCTGTGCCAAAGCGCGGCTCGGCGAAGATCATGACGCCGGCGGCGCTTTGCAGCAGATGCGCGCAGGTGCGCGAGCCGACCACCAGAAAGAAGGAATCCGGCATCATCCGGTGCAGCCAGATAATTGATGTCAGACCGCAGAAAACCTCGTGCTGGCCACGCTCACGCAGCAGCGGCGTCTGGGTGCAGCCCGTGGATATGGGAGCAGCGGTATTCATGCGCGGGCCTGCATCTGCAACCGCGCGCGGCGGAGCTTCCAAAGGAACTGCCCAGCGTTGATCACATACGCCAGATACGCGGCCAAGGTCAGCAGCATCAGTTGTGTCGGTGTTAGCCAACCTGTTGAAAGGGCGACCAAATACGCCGTGTGCAGGGCGATGACCAGAAAGCTGAAAACGTCTTCCCAGAAGAAGGCAGGGGCCAGCAGGTACTGCCCGAACACGACCTTTTCCCAGATCGCACCGGTGACCATAATTAGGTACAGAACGAGCGTTTTCAGGACAATCGAAACGGTGGCGATCGTGTATCCCTCACCGGTTGCAAGGTAGCGCAGCACCAACCCAAGCGAGACAAGAAACACCGCAAATTGCAGCGGTGCCAGGATGCCCTGAACGGTCGTCCAATATGTGCTGTCCCGGCGCGCCAGTTGGTCCGGTGTGTAAAGCTGGTGCGTTCCAGGCGTACTCATGGCTGGTCGCGCCATGGTGGCCTCCCTCCTGAACTTCTACACCAGCGTAGAGGGCTGGATTGGAAAGTGTCAATTAAAACTTACACTCTGGAAAAGTTGAAGAGAATCCACGACTTTCTGGATTTGCAACTTGGATACTGAATTATATTATTGAAATTAAATGATAATATAAAGTTCCGCGTTCATTCCGGATGGAGATATCCACAATATGTCTACTAAGTTTGACAAATCCGTCCACTTGAACCAGACTGATCCGAGGTCAGTTAACCACCCCAATAACGATTCCAGTCGCAGCCCTTTAGCAAGGATTGGATACTCCGATGCCACCTGTCGATCCATTTCAAGGCAATCGACCACTGGATCAAAACCAGCTTGAAGCGTTTGCGAAGCAGGTCTTGAGTTCCCTTGACTCGCAGTCACAGAACCCGTCGTTGCTGGATCTCAATAAGGTGACAGATTGGCTGTTTGCCGAGGTGATGTACGACGGAGACTTTTCTCAAGAAACGGCAATTGATTTCTTGAGGGAAACTGGTGTGTCATCGTCCGAGATTATTGACGTATGCATCCCTGAAGCCGCTCGTCGCGCTGGTCAGATGTGGGTGGATGATGAAGCGAGTTTCGCGACGGTAACATTTGCGTCTTCGCGTCTCTATGCACTGTGCAAGGCCTTGTCAGATAACTGGGACATGCGCCCGCGTCGTACTGGGCAGCCCACGATCCTTGTCGCTATAGCACCTGGTGAGCAGCACATGATCGGATCAGTCGTGATGACGTCGCAGTTGCGCCGCATGGGATGTTCCGTTCAGTTGATCGCCGGAGCCAAACAAAAGGAAGTGGTATCATGCATTCGGCGGGGGCGGTTTGATGCTGCGCTGATCTCCTGTGCTGGAACCCAGGCTCTTGACAATGCGGTACGTTTGATCACACGTATTCGGTCAGAAATAAACCGGCCGCCAAGGCTGGTTATTGGCGGGGCAATAGAGAAGCAGGTGAAGTTGACTTCAACAGGAACAGGCGCGGATATTACCACATCCAACTTCGAAGTTGCGCTTGCCGGACTGGCGAACGCCAAGGATCGTGCGGGTCCTCTCGCGGCTCAATGACATGACGTCGGGCAAGCCGAACCCTTGGCAGATCGCCGCACTGCCAATGATCGAACCAGAGTTCTTAGCAGGCGTTCTTTCTGAAGCGTCAGATATAGCATTGATCATAGATGCAGAGGGCGTGGTCATGGCCGCGTTGGTCAGCGAAAACGGTGCCCCTTACGGCGATCTGGATCATTGGGTTGGCAACAATCTGACAGACTATTTGACCGAGGAGTGCCTTCCCAAGCTGGACCGCATACTCAAGCAGACTGCCGAAAGCGCCAGTATTCAGCAGGTCGAATTGAACCATCGGGACAAAATGGCTTGGCAATATCCGGTTCGATATTCGATACATCCGGTCGGACACAGCGAGCCTGCCATCCTGATGCTTGGGCGTGATTTGCGACAAGTCGCTGAAACTCAACAGCAATTGGTTCAGGCCCAACTGGCGTTGGAGCAAGGCTATGAGGAGCGGCGTGAGTTTGACGCGCGCTACCGCATGCTGATGTCGGTCACGCGTGACGCTTTTGCGTTGGTGTCGGTCACAGATGGGCGTATTCGCGATTTGAACGATGCGGCCGCGCATCTGTTAGGGGCTGCTAAAGACCAGCTTCAGGGCCAGCCCTTTGCAAATGAATTCAAGGATCGCGGACGTTCCGAATTTGTTCAGAACATTTTGGCTCTGGCGCTTTCAGAGGTCGACGCTGAGGTGACCATTCAGGCCAAGCGTACGCGCAGTGACATAACGATAACGCCGATTAGTTTCCGGGCCGGCGGGGAGCGTTTGCTGATCTGTCGTCTGGAATCTGGCACAACGGAAGAACACGCCAGCGATCAGCTGTCGGACAATCTGGCTCGGCTGTTCCGGACGGGGACTGAGGCGATTGTTTTCACGGATAGCAAGGGTGTCATTCAGTCGGCAAATGAAGCATTTCTCAGGCTCGTCGATTTTGCCCATCACGTAGACGTGCGGGGAACCAGCCTGGCTGAATACATGTCGCGCGGTCAGATTGACCTGAATGTACTGCTTGATAATGCAATGAAATCAGGTCGCATGTCCGTATATGCGACCAAGTTTTGCAACGACGTGGGCGTTTGGACAGCTGCCGAGGTCTCGGTTTCCTATTTGAACAGCCGCTCTAATCCATCCGTCGCATTTGTGATCCGGGACGCAACGCGGTCCGAGGCGATGCGGGCGCCGGTCAACAATCGTCAGAATCTGGCGGGTGGGGACGTGGTTGATCTGGTGGGTTCGGCGCATCTCAAGGAAATCGTGTCCCAGACCACGGATGTGATCGAGCGCATGTGCATTGAGACGGCGATTGAGCTAACGGGCAATAACCGGGCTGCCGCTGCCGAAATGTTGGGCCTGTCGCGCCAAAGTCTATACGTCAAGTTGCACAAGCTGGGAATTCAGGAAAAACAAGACGGCGAATAGCGCGCGTTTTTCTTGCATCGACTCAAGTTGTCAATCAAGATTGACACATGAGCGCAAATCCTGATTTACACTCATCCTCCTGGCCGCAGCCACTGGCGGCGTTGGAGTTGATCAAGCCCATCACCTGGTTTCCACCGATGTGGGCGTTTTTGTGCGGGGTGGTGTCCTCGGGCGGCGCATTGTCTGGACAGATCGGATTGATCCTGTTGGGCCTCGTCCTTGCCGGCCCGATTGTCTGCGGAATGAGTCAGGCCGCGAATGACTGGTGCGACCGTCATGTCGACAAGATCAACGAGCCCCACCGCCCTATTCCGTCGGGTCGTATCCCCGGTATGTGGGGGGCTTGGATCGCCATCGCGATGAGCGTTCTGGCCTTGGCGGTCGGTTGGCAGTTGGGGCGCTGGGGCTTTGGCGCAACCGTGTTTGGAGTGCTTGCAGCCTGGGCCTATTCGGCTGAACCCGTACGGCTGAAACGTTCAGGCTGGTGGGGTCCGGGCCTTGTGGCCCTGTGTTACGAAGGCCTGCCCTGGTTCACCGGCGCGGCGGTTCTGTCGGCTGGGACACCTTCCTCGCAAGTCGTGATCATCGCTGCGCTCTATGCGCTTGGCGCGCATGGGATCATGACGTTGAATGATTTCAAGGCGTTAGAGGGTGATCGGCAATTGGGGATCAACTCCCTTCCGGTGACACTCGGACCTGAGCGCGCTGCTCGTTTGGCATGTTGGATGATGATTGTGCCGCAAATGGCCGTCATTGCTCTGTTGAAGCTTTGGGGCCAACCGATCTTTGCTGTGGCTATCCTGGCTGCAGTGATCGGTCAGCTGATGGCAATGCGCGTCTTGCTGAAAGACCCCAAAGCAAAGGCACCTTGGTACAACGGCACCGGCGTATCCCTTTACGTCGGTGGCATGATGATCGCGGCCTTTGGCCTGCGTGGATTGGAGGCTTTGGTATGAGCAACTCCGGATATCTCTCTTGGATCGGAATTGTCCGGCTGGGTCTGGTTCAGATGTGTTTGGGGAGCATCGTAGTTCTCACAACATCGACCCTGAACCGGCTGATGGTGGTCGAACTGGCGCTGCCTGCGATCCTGCCGGGCCTTTTGGTGGGTCTGCATTACGGTATTCAGATTTCTCGCCCACATTGGGGCTTTCTGTCGGACGCGACGGGGCGGAGGACCCCATGGGTTATCGGGGGCATGGCGATCCTTGCGTTTGGGGCTTTGGGTGCGGCGTTCTGCATTCCGCTCTTTGGCGAGAGCTTCTGGTTAGCGCTGTTCCTGTCGGTCCTCTCGTACACAGCGATCGGCGTGGGGGTCGGCGCGTCAGGCACGTCATTGCTGGCTTTACTCGCTACTGCCACGGCGCCTCGCCGCCGCGCGGCTGCTGCAACGATCACATGGCTTATGATGATTGCCGGGATCGCGATTACCGCCGCATCTGTTGGTGCGATGCTCGATCCGTATAGCCCGTTCAGACTGCTTGTCATCGTCGCGTGTGTCGGGTTGGGCGCCGTAGTTCTGACGTCTGTGGCCACATGGCGCATCGAGGCGGGCGTAGAGACTGTTACACGGCCATCGAAAGCTAAGCTGCGATTCCGCGACGCTCTGCGCGACGTCTGGGCGGATGATGCGGCACGCAGGTTCACTGTGTTTGTCTTCCTGTCGATGACAGCCTTCTTCATGCAGGAATTGATCTTAGAACCCTATGCGGGACTGGTATTCGGCTTTACGCCGGGCGAATCCACATCCCTGTCTGGGGCACAAAACGGCGGGGTATTCCTTGGGATGCTCTCAGTTGGGATCGCCGTAACCGGGCTGAGGATCGGATCGCTGCGCGGTTGGGTGGTTGCAGGCTGCCTGGGTTCTGCGGTCAGTCTGGGGGTGATCTTCGCGATGGGCCAGATGGGGCCGGGTGCCCCACTGATATGGGCCGTTGTGGCGCTTGGCTTCTTCAATGGCATGTTCGCTGTGGCTGCGATCGGCGCCATGATGGAACTGGCCGGTGAGCATGCCAGTGGACAAGAAGGCACGCGCATGGGGCTTTGGGGTGCAGCACAAGCAATTGCCGCTGGTGTCGGAGGTTTGCTGGGCGCAGCGGCGGCGGATGTATTCCGGTCAGCGATGTCGGATGCAAACGCGTTCGGAGCGGTCTTCCTCGCCGAAGCTGCCCTGTTTGTCGCCGCTGCAATCCTTGCCGTTCAAGTCATTCACGAAACACGGCGTGATACGCACGTCGTTGCGGGAGAATAGCCATGTATGATGTCGTAGTCGTCGGTGGCGGCCCAGCCGGAGCCACAGCCGCCGAAGATCTGGCAAAAGCCGGGCATAAGGTTTGCATGCTTGACCGGGACGGGCGGATCAAGCCTTGTGGCGGGGCGATCCCGCCGCGTTTGATCGAGGACTACAACATCCCTGACGAACAATTGGTGGCCAAGATCAACACGGCGCGCATGATCTCTCCGACCGGGCGGCAGGTGGATATTGCCATCGAAAACGGATTTGTCGGGATGGTCGACAGAGAGTATTTTGATGAATTCCTGCGCCAGCGGGCACAATCCGCCGGTGCGCGGCGCCATACGGGGACGTTCCTGCGGATCGAACGAGACGAACGCGGCCCTTCGGTTGTCTATCGGGAAAAACAGAGCAAGGAAGAGGTGAAACTGCCCACGCGGCTGATCATCGGTGCGGATGGAGCGCGGTCAAACGTTGCGCGGGCCGAGGTTCCCGGTGGTGACAAGATCCCCTATGTCATTGCTTATCATGAGATTATCGAAGCACCGGACGCGGTGCAGGCCTATGATCCGACCCGATGTGACGTGGTCTATGATGGATCGATTTCTCCAGATTTCTATGGCTGGGTGTTCCCTCACGGCCAGACCGCCAGCGTAGGTATGGGGACCGGTATCAACGGGTTCGACCTCAAGAAAGCGACGAAGGAGCTGCGGAGCGCATCCGGTTTGGAGGGGTGCCGTACAATCCGTCACGAAGGCGCACCGATTCCGCTAAAACCATTGGATCGCTGGGACAACGGTCGAGACGTCGTTCTGGCTGGGGATGCTGCAGGCGTGGTGGCTCCAAGCTCGGGCGAGGGGATCTACTACGCGATGGTAGGTGGCACGGTTGCGGCAACCGCTGCGCAAGCCTGCCTTGCCTCATGCAAGGTTTCCGACCTCAAACTGGCGCGGCGACTGTTCCTGAAAGAGCATAAGACGGTTTTCCGCGTGCTGGCTTCGATGCAAAACGCCTATTACCGCTCAGACGACCGACGCGAGCGGTTCGTGTCGCTATGCCATGACATCGATGTGCAGCGCCTGACGTTCGAGGCCTATATGAACAAGAAACTGGTCAAGGCGCGCCCGATGGCGCATGTGCGCATCGGTCTGAAGAACCTTGCGCATCTGACGGGGCTGGTTCGGGCGGAATTCGTATGAACACGATGATTCCCGCTTGGCTCGACGGCAGTCTGCAACCTGTAGAAAAGCTGAAAGCGCATCAGTTGGGTCTGCGTCACAAGGCTGTATCAGTCTTTGTTCTGCGGGGGCCGACCTTGTTGTTGCAGAAACGGGCTGCGGGTAAATACCACACGCCGGGCCTCTGGGCGAATACGTGTTGCACCCATCCGCAGTGGAATGAGGTCTCGCTTGATTGTGCAACTCGACGCTTGCGCGAAGAGTTGGGGATCACCGGTTTGTCGCCACGCTTCACCACTGTGCTGGAATATCGCGCCGACGTAGGGCAGGGGTTGATCGAGCATGAACTGGTCGACGTCTTTTGTGCCGAAGCGCCCATTGACCTGGTGGTGAATGCAAACCCTCACGAGGTCTCGGATACGCGCTGGGTTCATGTGTCTGATCTAAATGCTGAGATCGACCGCACGCCAGACGCTTTTACACCGTGGCTGCAGATTTACATGCGAAACCATGCGCAGAAAATTCTTGGACCGACCCTCACGGCCGACCTTTTATCTTAGCCATATCTGCTGGTTAGTCTACTGACGGGTTGTAAAGCATCCGTTTGCCGCCCGAAATCACCGAGATTTTTCTCGGCTTGTTCGACAGCAGCTTGAACGGCAGAATCCGCTGCGACATGAAACGTGTCCCAGACATCGCCGAGCGTTTGGTGCGGTGCTTCGTCAGCAGTTTCCAGTGCATCGCCCGCGATACCAGCCCGCGATTTGCGTTTGCATAGGGGTTCATGTCCGGGGTCAGGAATCTGGGATGATCGCGCAGAATTTTCTGACCGATGAACAGGTCCATGTCAGGTTCGTCACGGACATACTGCGTTTCGGTTTCGACCTTTGCCGGCACGCTTTGGACGCTGTCCATGATCTTCATGGCGTTCCGTGCGGCCCCGAACGGGGTGAAAGGCGCGCGCATCACAATCAGTGTTGCCCCGTCTTCTTTCAGCATTTTGGCATAGACGGCTGCAGTATCTTTGGCGACCCGCGCGGCGTGAATTTTACCCGCCAGACCCCTTGCAGCTCCTTTGAAGACGTCGATATTTGCATCGGGATGCCCGGCTTCGCGCAGCGCTGTCCTCACGCCTTCGGCTGTGGTTTCGTCTGCGTATATTCTTGAAATTACAGTCGTCATGATCGCTCCTGTTCTTCAGTTCAATGTCGGGCACCGGTTCGGCGGGTTAGGTCGGTCTGGCTTTCGTCAACTCCATTTGCTTTCAGTTAAGGTAGGCCGAATGGTCAGGCCGGGTAGGGTGCAGGCGCAAGAGCGGCAAAACCGCAACGAGAGCGAAGGCAAGAAAGAGAATCTGCATCGAAAAGACCGGTAGATAGGCGACTTCGGGCGCAAACTGGTGATCACCCTGCAATTGCAGCATCAAATCTCGGATGACGCCGCCCAGTGCAACACCAGCACCAGCGGCTGTCGCCTGAACAGCCCCCCATGCGCCAAGCGCGAGCCCGGTTTGGGTTTTAGGCGCTGATCGCATGGTTGCGGTTAGCGTTCCATGACCAAACAGACCAGCACCGACACCGGTTGCAAAGGTTCCGGCCACGAACAGGGACAACCAATCCAGCGGCGAGGCCAGAATGATCGCGATGTAACCCGGAATGCCGACAAGAGCCCCCATCAGGCACATACGGGTGGGTGAGCCGCCCCGGCCCAGGATGCGCGAGGCAACAGCCAGACCAAACAACGTGCCAAGTGCCAGCGTCGCGGTGAGCTTAGTGGTCGCGGCAACCGACATTCTCAGAACCTGACCGCCATAGGGTTCGATGATCACATCCGCAATTCCGAAGGCGAAGGTTCCCAAAGCGATCACCGTTAGCAAACGTTTTGCTCCGGCCCGATTTGCAAACCTTTCCCAGGCGACTGAAAATGGCGGTGCTGGGACGGCTTTGACATGCCGACCTCTCGGCTCTTGTTTCCAAACTGAGAAACCGTTCAGAAGAACTGTAATGACTGCGGCACCTTGAATGACCTGGATCAGGCGTCCCGGGCTGTAGTTTTCAAGCAGCGCACCAAAGATGAATGCAGATCCAATCATCCCTATAAGCAGCATGACATACATCAGCCCAACGACCTTGGGCTGGTCCTCTTGCGGAACAAGGTCGGTCGCAAGCGCAAGGCCAACGGTCTGAACCATGTGAACTCCCGCGCCGACCAGCAGGAAAGACAACGCCGCCGAAGACAAGCCGATCCAGCGGGGGGCGTCGATCGCCTCGCCATAACCCGATAACACCAGCAGCGCGAAGGGCATGATGGCAAAGCCGCCGAATTGCAGCAGCGTACCGCGGTAAATGTATGGGAAGCGCCTTAAGCCAAGGGCCGAGCTGTGCGTATCTGATTTGAACCCAATCAACGCGCGCAAAGGTGCGAATAAAATGGGCAGGGCAATCATCACCGAAACCAATGCGGCGGAAACACCCAACTCGACAATCATCACCCGATTCAATGTGCCGACAAGCAGGACCAAGGCCATGCCAACAGTGACTTGAAATAAAGACAGTCGAAGAAGCCTTGTCATCGGAACATCATCGCTCGCCACATCCGCGAAAGGCAGATACCGCGTGCTAAGCCGCGACAGCTTATTCAGTGCAAATGATCGAAAGTCGAGCATTGCTCAGTACTTGTCCCAAATCGTCTCATGCCAGCCGATATCTTCAAGCGACTGGTCTGTCCGGTGCCGCTTAGCACCGGACCCGTTCCGTTGTTTTTGCTGGTCTTAGTGCTCCGGAGGCGGAACCGTCTCGGAAGCCGATGCCAGAACAGCTGGTGCCTCGACCGTAGCCACTGCCAGAGTACCATCCGGCATCTCTACCAGGATCCGATCGCCGCTGGACGCAGTGCTGGCCGCAACAAACGATGCTTTCGCGGTCGCTTCGCCATCTTCCTGCGGCAGCATCGCGGTTTCAGCACCACTGCCCAAAGGATTGCCAGACAGGAAATCAGACACCCACGTCGTGTTGCTGAGAACCGCAACATGAACTGCAAACGATCCAACCGCGACTGCCGACAAGAACAGCGGAATACCAACGGTGGGTTTGACGACGAGCCAGATTTTTGAATTGTTCATCTGATCGCTCCTTTCATCCGAGCCAAGGTGTTGCGACCGCAACAAGGATGTGCGCAAGCAGGGCGATGACGCCGAACACGCGAGTCCCGTCGATCAGGTAGCTGTGGACCTCTTCAGCCTCACGTAGGTTGAGACCGGTTGGCCATACTTTTTCTGGGTCGTCAGACATGATTGCCTCCCGTTAATCGGCTGTCGGAAATAACGTGCCAAAAACGTGTGGAACGGGTCCTGCACGGCAAGTTCTCCGGTCGGGTGCGCACAGCCGATATGGAGCGCAATAATAGAAACCGGAGTGTCATTATTATATGACAGTAAAAACTGTCAGGTCAATTAGACACTTTTGAGGCTCGTTTTGTGGGCAGACCCTACCCTTCAACTGCGACCACATCCCCATTTTGATTTATGTCAATTGAAAATGACACTATAGGCGTCTACAATAAGTTACACTGGGAGGCTGCCATGAGAATTGTGTTTGTTCACCCAAATTACCGGTCTGGCGGGGCTGAGATCGCTGGCACTTGGCCTCCGGCATGGGTGGCGTATCTTACTGGGCATCTGCGTCAATCCGGGTTCGAAGACATTCACTTTATTGATGCGATGACCGGCGATGTGTCGGACGAGGACTTATCAATTCGAATCGCCGATCTCAGGCCGGATGTGGTGGGTGTCACTGCGATTACGCCATCGATTTACCGTGCCGAAGACGTGTTGCGGATAGCCCGAGACGTCGCGCCGAACGCGATCCGTGTGTTGGGCGGAGTGCACGCCACCTTTATGTACAAGCAAGTCTTGTCCGAAGCGCCCTGGGTTGACGTCATCGTGCGTGGAGAAGGTGAAGAGATTTGCACCGAATTGATGCAGGCCATCCGCGATGGCCGCTGGCCGCACGACCGGCGCAAGATCAAAGGACTGGCGTTTTGTGACGGCGATGAGATCGTGGCGACCCCGGCGGCATCGACGGTCAAAGACCTATCTGCCATCAAACCGGATTGGACCGTTTTGGATTGGGAGAAATACATCTACATCCCGCTTGGAACCCGTGTTGCGATCCCCAATCTTGCGCGCGGTTGTCCTTTTACCTGTTCCTTCTGCAGCCAGTGGAAGTTCTGGCGTGACTACCGGGTGCGCGATCCAAAGGATGTGGTGGACGAAATCGAAGACCTCGTTGAAAATCACGGGGTCGGGTTTTTCATCCTTGCCGACGAAGAACCGACCATCAACAAAAAGAAATTCGTGGCCTTCTGCCAAGAACTCATCGACCGGGATCTGCCGCGCCGGGTGAAATGGGGGATCAACACGCGCGTCACCGATATTTATCGGGACAAGGAGAACCTGAAATTCTATCGCAGGGCTGGCCTTGTTCACGTGTCATTGGGCACCGAAGCCGCCGCGCAGATGAAACTGGACCAATTCAACAAGGAAACAAAGGTCGAGGAAAACAAGACGGCCATCCGTCTCTTGCGCGAGGCGGATATTCTGGTCGAGGCTCAGTTTATCGTGGGCCTCGACAATGAAACCCCTGAAACGCTGGAAGAGACCTATCGGATGGCGTGGGACTGGCAGCCTGATCTGGCAAACTGGTCGATGTATACACCGTGGCCGTTCACCCCGCTGTTCCAGGATCTGAAGGATCAGGTGCAGGTCTTCGATTTTTCGAAATACAACTTCGTCACCCCAATCATGAAACCCGCCGCCATGGAGCGCGGTGAACTACTGGACGGCGTGATGAATAACTACCGTCGCTTCTACATGAAGAAGGCTCTGTTCCACTATCCATGGCGAGGCACAGGCTTTCGGCGACGCTATCTCTTGGGCTGTCTCTTTGCCTTTCTGAAGGCTGGTTTCCAGCGAACGTTCTATGATTTGGGTAAGGCTGGGTACTGGGGGCCGCAAACCAAGTCCAAGGTGGATTTCCATTTCGACGATACGCGTCAACTGGCCGAAGCTCAGCTTGAAGACTGGGAGGCCGCCGCGGACAGAGCAGCCGAACGGCGCGAAGCCGTGAAAGCCCAGATGAAGGAACGAGCGACCCACCGATCCGAGGCTCTCAAAATGCCAAAGGGTTTCGAGTTGCGCGCCTGTGGCGGTGGCGATCAGCAGATGGAAGATGTCTGAGCGTGCGGCAACAGGCGAGGCGCTGATAGGGCCGAATGCAGTCCTTCAGCTTCTGCCGCAGATTGAAAAAATCTGTGGTGCTTCGCGTCTCTCGCAGATGCTTGCGGAAGCGGGGCTGACGCGAACACCCGACGGTCGAGATATGATCCCGGAAATCCACGCCATGCGCCTGCATCAAATGCTACGACGGGAGGAACCGGAACACAGCCGCGCCATGGCCGCTGCGGCCGGGAAGGGGACCGCCCAGTATATTCTGCAACATCGTATTCCGAAACCCATTCAGCGAATTCTCAAAGCGTTGCCAGCCTTTATGTCTGCCCGGCTCCTGTCAAAGGCCATCGCGGATCACGCTTGGACTTTCGCAGGCTCTGGTAAGTTCCAGTTGCAGGGCTCGTGGACGTTCAAAATTACCGACAACCCAATCGTTCGAGGCGAAACAAGCCAAACACCGCTGTGCCATTGGCACACAGCTGTCTTTGAACATCTCTACCGGGAATTGGTTCATCCAAACGTCAATTGTGTTGAAACGAGCTGCTGCGCGCAAGGCTCCGTCAATGCCTGCATTTTTGAGCTAACGGTGACGATGGGTCGTGGTTAGGGCTTTTGGGATTTCTGGGTCTGCTTGCGGCAGACGAATCTCGGGTGCTTAGGGGGGCGAAAATGATTGATCCTTACGCAGACGTGGCGTCCCTTGACACTGCTCTTCAAGAAAGAGTCGCAGACATCCTGACTGCGCGCGGTCAAGACCCGGCGCACAAAGAGATGCGCAAAGCCTTCTTGAAAAACCTGAACCTCCCACCGCACGCAACAGCGCTGGAACTTGGATCCGGCACCGGTCATGTTACCTTGGATCTGATTGAAACCGCAGGAGCAACACGTGCGCATGGTATTGAGGCTTCTCCGCTTTTGGTGGCGAAGGCGACAGAGGCTTTTTCGCCCAATCCCCACCTCAGCTTCGAAGTCGGAGATGCCAGAAAAACCGGTTTAGAGAGTCAGTCCTACGACTTGATCCTGCTGCACTCTGTTTTGTGTCACGTGCATGATTTTCAGAATGTAGTTCGTGAAGCACATCGTCTTCTGAAACCGGGAGGCGTCCTGGCAATTTGTGACGGCGAGTTCGACAACATGAGTGCGCCAATCTCTGACTACGACCTTTTGGACCAGCTCATTCTCCGGATTTTGACAAGTAACGTAACGAACCTTTGGGTCATGCGTCAGTTGCCAGAAGTCCTCACCGACACAGGTTTCAAGCTCGGGCATCAGACCTTGCACAAACCAGTATCTGAGCATGACGCGAATTTTTTTCTGACAATCATTGAAGCCGGAGCAGATCAATTCGTTGCACAAGGTAGGCTGCTTCGCGAAACTGCCGTAGCTATTAAAGCTGAGGCACGTGTACGCGCCTTACTGCACTGTTTGTTTTGCAATATTTCATACATCAGCCAAATCGGGCACAAACCCAGAAGTGACTGATGGACGCGAAGAGTTTTTTGCGAACTGAAATGTGGGTGCTCACTTCTTGCTTGCATACAAATCTTCCAATCGATGATACGGCGCAGTGTCCCTGAACTGTTTCACGAGTTCAGGATCATTCAAGCGGTACCGCCCGCAGTATTTCAGAAGATGTCGTACATATAGAAGAAGCGCGATCGTCACCCCGGCGGTTGCTATGTTGAAAGTGATTTCCCAAATCGTCATTTCAGTTTCTCCGCACTTTTTTGTTTCGAGCCTGTGCAAATTAACCTTCAATTAAGGCATGTGATGGTTTTGCGCGCTCGGTTACGTTGACGAAAGCTTGCGACCGGAAGGTCTTCAATCAAATTTCTTGTGGTGCTGTTTCGCGTGCTCCTCAAGAGCTTTCGCGTGCTCCTCCAGCCAAGCTCGTTTCCGATCCTCCTTGGTCGCGACAAGTTCCGAAATACGCTTCTCCAAAGCGTCGGTACGCTGTTCCAACCGAGCGCGGATTGTAAGGGAAGATGAACTCTGACGTCCTGGGCATCGCCAAAATGATCTCCAACGCTTGGCACGGTAGCGTACACCAAACGTTGTTTCCCTTCTTTTGCCTGGGGTGTTTCATATCGCGCACGAGGATTCTGCCACTATTTTCGCGCAGATCATCCCACCTCAGGTTGCAGATTTCACTCAGACGACGCGCGGAATAAATCGCAAAGACGACCAGGATTGCGACCGGGATCTTCTGCCGGGTATTTTCCGAGATTGCAGTCAGAATTTTGTTTAGCTCACAGAGTTCCGGTCGACGATCTCGCTCTTCCGATCGAGCCAGGACTTCATCCTCCCAAAGAGTTCGCATGGCGAGGTTGACCACTTCGATGGGGATCAAAGCACCCCGGTCCTTGGACCAGGATAGCGTTCTCGCCAGGTGAGTCATGTAGTTCGCGACTGTCTGTGGCATTCTTTCACCAGCCGACAACAGGTCTGCATAGTCATATAACTGTTGCTGCGTCAGCGTTGAGACCTTGGTCTTTCCGAACTCGTCGGCTTTGATAAAGGTCAGAACTTGACGAGCCGATCGGCCGAGGGTTTTCCCTCGCTTCAAACGGTCGTCGATGACATCTGAGATCTTTGTCTCCGTTACGATTTGAATTGGAAACCCGTTTGCTTCGATTTCTCGGAGTTTGTTGTTTCGCCATTTTTTTGCGTTTGGCAGGTGTCTGAAGGTTTTCGTGAGGCTGTGCTGTTTGCCATCCACACGCTTGCAGATTTGTACCCGATAGGAGAACTTTCCATTCTTATCTTCAAATCGGGTGATGTTCTGCTCCTTGAACTTTTTCTCTGGGGTCTCCTTGCGAGGTTTCTTTTCTTTCTGCTCGACCGAAGAAACCGGCATGGCGTTTTCTGAAACCCCAGCAGCAGTCACAGCGGTTGCTTGAGAAGGGGAGCGGTGGAAGAGATTCTGGGCAGTAATCGCCGCGAGCACATCTGTTGTGCTGTTCTTGATAGTCGTCATGGAATTCGTCCCATCTTGCTTTCGATGATAAGGAATTCGGTTCGGTCGTCCGAAAAAGATTCCGGGGTTTGATTGCCGAATTCTGAGGGAAACACAGAAGATGGAACCGGCGGCGCCCGGGCCAGAAATCAGCTGCATTTGGGCCGCTGTTTGTATGCTTTGGATGTGCTACACCGTAGCACGCTCGAATCGAGAACCTCCGAAAACCCCCGGGAATACGGTGAAATCAGGGGAAATCGTGCTTCGCGAAGTTTGGAGATGAATGGAGTTAACGCTTTGAAAAATAACGCACAAAAGGCAGCGCGTTTAAGCGTGGCTCCGATGATGGATTGGACCGATCGACATTGTCGGTTTTTTCATCGTCTGCTCAGCGCCGAGACTTTGCTGTATACCGAGATGGTGACGGCCCCGGCACTTGTGCGGGGTGGGGCGATGCATCTGCTAGAGTATTCCCAAGACGAACATCCCTTGGCTTTGCAATTGGGCGGGTCAGACCCGGAAGAGCTGGCGCAAGCGGCGCGGCTGGGGGCCGAGGCTGGGTATGATGAGATCAACCTCAATTGCGGTTGCCCGTCGGACCGGGTGCAATCGGGCACCTTTGGCGCGGTTCTGATGAAGGATCCCGGTCGTGTTGCCGATTGCGTATCCGCTATGCGCGCGGCGGTGGATGTAGACGTGACCGTCAAATGCCGCATCGGTGTGGACGACCAAAACCCCGAGGAGGTTTTGCCTGCGTTTTTGGACCAGATCCGCAGTGCGGGGTGCCAAAGAGTGACTATTCACGCGCGTAAGGCTTGGTTGCAAGGGCTCAGCCCCAAAGAAAACCGGGACATTCCGCCTTTGGATTACGATCTGGTGCATCGGATGAAGGCGGCGTTTCCCGACCTTCATATCTCAATCAACGGTGGCATCACATCACTGGACCAGGCGAAGGTTCATTTGGACGCAGGTCTGGACGGGGTGATGATCGGACGTGCCGCCTATCACCAACCAGGAGACATCCTGTCTGAGGCCGACCCACGTATCTTTGGCGTTGGAGACGCGCGAGATCCGATTGCGATCGTTCAACAAATGGTGCCCTATGTCGATCAGCACCTTGCCAAAGGTGGACGCTTGCACCAGATCACGCGTCATATGCTCGGTCTTTTTGCGGGTCGCCCCGGCGCCCGCGCGTGGCGGCGTGCCTTGTCCGAAGGGGCCGTTCACAAAGGGGCCGGGCCAGAAGTGATGTTGCAGGCGCTGAACCACGTTGCGCCAATGGCAGAGGCGTAACAAGCAGGGGGAACAATGCCCGAAACGATGTTGCTGGCCCAGATGTTGGGCCTTTTGCTTGTGATCGGGGCGCTTGCAGGCGTTCTGGCCGGGTTGCTGGGGGTCGGCGGAGGTATCGTCCTTGTCCCCGCGTTCTTTTATGCGTTCCAAACCCTTGGCTATGGCGGCCCGCAACTGATGCAGCTGTGTTTGGCGACGTCGCTTGCCACGATCATTGTGACATCGGTTCGTTCAGTAATGGCGCATAACAAAAAGGGTGCTGTGGATTGGGATATATTGCGTGGCTGGGGCCCGGGTATCGTCATCGGTGCGGTCATCGGTGTTCTGGTCGCATCTGCCCTGCGGACCGAGGCCCTGCAGGCTTTGTTTGGCGTTCTGGGTATGGTGATCGGCGCGTATCTTGGGCTGGGCCGTGCTGAATGGCGGCTGGGCGATGTCATGCCGGGGGGGATCAAAAGGGCAGTTCTGTCGCCCATGGTGGGCTTTCTTTCGGTTCTGATGGGAATCGGGGGTGGCAGTTTTGGTGTTCCGCTGATGAGCCTTTATAACACCCCGATCCACCGTGCGGTCGCAACAGCGGCAGGCTTTGGTGTGATCATCGCAGTGCCGTCGGTTATTGGCTTTCTGTTTCTCGAAATTGCGCCCGAACACCGCCCTCCGTTGACAATCGGGGCCGTCAATCTTGTGGCCTTTGCCATTGTTGTTGCGATGACGATGATGACCGCACCCTTGGGTGTGAAACTGGCGCACGCGATGGATCCGAAACCCCTAAAGCGGGTGTTCGCGGTGTTTCTGACGCTGGTGGCGCTGAACATGCTGCGGAAGGCAATTGGCCTATGAGTGATTTTTGGGCCAAGGGCTGGGTAAAGTTTGCCTATGACCCATCGCTGGCCGAGTGGGTCAGCCATGCGCTGCCCGCAGCCCGCGCCTCGACTTCAGACCCGGCTCATGCGGAATGGTTAGACTGTGAAGGGACATGGTTCATCGGCGTAGATGCGCTGCCCAACGACACGCAGGGTAGGGTTGGTCAGTCTGCGCCTTTATCTGGGCAAGCCGTGTCGTTTATTCGCAAACATTATGGTGATTTACCCCTGCACAAAGGGCAGGTGTCGGTCATTTATCCGGGCTATCCGCGCCCGCGTCGTGGTGAAAATGAGGCCGCGACCCGGTATCGCCGGAACCGGGATGCGGCCCATGTGGATGGTTTGCGTCCGATGGGACCAGATCGTCGCCGACGCGTGGATGAGCCTCATGCGTGGATATTGGGCATTCCCCTGACCGAGGCCAGCGCGGATGCATCGCCTATGGTGTTGTGGGAAGGCAGCCACCAAATTCTGGGCGCTGCATTCAGGGATGCGCTGAATGGCACGTCAAACGAGGCGCTGCACGAAGTTGATGTAACCGACATCTACCAGGCCGCGCGTCGCGAGGTGTTCGAGACTTGTCCACGGATTGAATTGCCCGCCAAGCCCGGCGAAGCCTATCTGCTGCATCGCCATTGTTTGCACGGTGTTGCACCTTGGGCCGACGCGGCGACGGCAGGGCCAGATGGACGGATGATTGCCTATTTCCGCCCCGAATGCGCCGGGGGTGTAGCCGAATGGATCGAATCTGCCTAACCTCCTGTCATTGTTTGGCTTTGGAGGTTTTGACGGATGATTACGGTCCATACGAATTCAGATGGCGCACTGATTGAAGTCGAGTTGTCGGGGCAGGTTACTAGTGCCGACTACACCAACACTCTGGTCCCCGCGATTGAAGCCGCGCTGGCCGAGCATGACTCGGTGCGTCTGCTGGCCATCGTGCAGCCCGAGTTCAAAGGATATGATCTGGGTGCGGCATGGTCTGACACCAAGCTGGGGCTAAGTCATTGGCGTGGCTTTGACCGGATCGCCGTTGTTGCCGATCAGGGGTGGGTGCAGACCAGTATTCGGCTGGCAGCCCCGATCTTGCCGTGCCCTGTGCAATTATTTGACTTGGCCGATCTGGAAGCAGCCCGCCGTTGGATGCGCGAGTCGCTGGGATCGATACACCTGACAGATCTGGGCGGACCTTGTGTGCAGATCAGTCTGTTGGGCAAGCTGGACCCCGAAGAGTACAAGCAGGCAGAGCGTGACCTGGACGTATTGCTTCAGGATCGCGCCGGTTTTCGCCTGTTGATTGACCTGCGGGAATTTGACGGCTGGCAGGGGTTGTCTGCCCTGGCTGCGCATTTTCGTTTGGCCAGCCGCCATATCGGTCTGTTGGACCGGGCGGCCATTGTAGGGGACAAAAGCTGGCAGCATATGGCCCAGAAGGTTGCCAGTCATGTTCTGGGCACGCGCACTCAGTTCTTCTCGTCTGAAGAGTTCGACAACGCGAAGAACTGGCTGGCGACAGGTTAGTTTCTGGCGGGATTCAAAAGATAGCGGTCAACTTTTGACCGCTTTTTTGCCTGCAAACTCCGTTGCGATTCGCAATCCACAGGCGGTTTTTCCGGGATCGCGCGGATTATTCGCCTTTTGCCACGTCGGCTGAGCCAAATTGTGACGTTAGGGAATTTTGCGTCATATTGGGTTTTTATTGATCAGCGCGTCAAAAAAGATCAAAACCCACGTGTTTTCCCCCTAATTTTTACGGGAAACACCTTTAGCCACGCTTTGTCGCTGCGGGTCACCACTCACGTAGAACAGTCACGTTCAAGAGCTTGAACCCTCGGAGCTCGAACTCGACCCGCAGCGACATTGTTTTTTAAGCGGGAATTCTGAAATGGCACTTAAAGGTCTGATAGGAAGATTTCTTAACCGCAGCACGTCGGACAATTGGCGCGTGACACAAAAACGCGAAGCTGTTCGGCACGACAAGGCGACGCGATCAGAGATGACTGTTTTGTTCCGCAAGGAATTGCGCAAACCGATCCCGCTCAGGGGCGGGCACGCTCAAACCAAAGCGCGAAAAAAAGTGGGCTGATAGCTCAGGAGCCGTTCAATCGGGCTGCTCGCCCGCCGCGCCGTTTGGCAAGCCGTGGTTTGCGCGAGGGCAGATCATCCATGATGTCGGCACGTTCAGAGCTGTCCATTTTGGACCAGCGCGTGATTTCGTCGATCGTGCGATAGCAGCCCGTGCAGATGCGTTCGGTCGGATGAACAACGCAGATCTGGACGCAAGGGCTTTCGACCTCATTCCGTTTCCACACCATATTCGTCATTGACGGTCTCCGACCTGGTTACAAAAAGCGCAGCCTGTCCAGCGCCCCTTGCAAGATATAACCGGCAGCAACGTGATCAATAACCTGTCCGCGACGTTTTCGTGTCGTATCCGCCTCAAGCAGTGCTTTTTCTGCCGCAACCGTGCTGAGCCGCTCGTCCCAGAAACCGATTGGCAGATCCGTCAAACGTGACAAGTTTCGCGCAAAAGCCCGCGTTGACTGGCAACGTGGGCCTTCGGACCCATCCATGTTTTTCGGCAATCCCAACAGTATGCCGCCGATCTCACGGTCGGTAACAATCTCAATCAGACGAGCGGAATCCAAGGTGAATTTCTTGCGCCTAACAGTTTCCAACGGACTGGCCACGCCGCGCATCCGGTCAGAGACGGCAACACCGATTGTCTTTTCGCCAAGATCAAGACCCATCAATGCGGTCATCGGCGACAACGCCGCAGCGAACTCTTCAAAGACGTCATGGATCATTGGGCAATCCCGGCCTGCAACGCGGCTGCGTCAAGGATTTCAAGCGCTTCGGAATTCCCGGCAAATACTTGCATGGCCTCTTTGTGAATGTCGATGGCCCGCTGGCCCTGACCCAAAACGCCCAAGGCTGCAATCAGGCGAGCCCACTCTTCGGGCGCGCCACCTTCGGTCGCCAGTCGGTCAGACAGTTGGTTCACCATTCCCTGAATCATCTCTTGCCGTTCTTCAGGGGTCAATTCGGCTGCGGCATTCACGTCGTCCTGGCTTGGACCGGGCGCTGCGCTCAGGTCCGGCGCATTGAAGACACCTGCACGGAAAGCAAGTTCATCCAGTTGCGCCCGAATGGCCCCGGCCCAGGGCGCGTCGCTTGGGGCGTCCTGCAAGGTTTGCACCCACATGCGATAGGCCAGATCGGGCCGTCCGACCTGCGCCAGCATTTGCCCCCAATAATACCGGGCGGGCCCGTGGCGTGGATCTCGGTTCAATGCCTCGGTCAGGGCTTGTTCCGCTTCGGGCGAGACATAGCCGCCAGCCGCAAGGATCATCATTTCGGCAAGATCGGCATAAGCGTCCGCAGTTGCCGCATCACCGGACAGTTCGATTACCTTTTGCTGTGCGGTATATCCCGCCTTGAAATTACCTGCATTTGTTTCGTGTTGTGCCAACAGCATCTGGCCCTGCAGATCATTTGGACGGTTGGCGACAGTATCTCGCAGTTGTTTCAGCAGCGCCGCATAGCTTTCGTCCAGCTGTGCAGGCTGGGGCGGAGTCGCCAGTTGCTCGGCGGCGTTTTGGGGTGGTCGGTTGGCCCGGACATCTTCGGCAAGCTCCAACCGAGCCGTCAGTGGCATGTCCGGCAAACCGACGGCACCGATGCGATCATACAGCGCCATCGCTCCACCGATCAGGATCAGCGCGATCACCACCACCGAGACGATGGACACAGCCCGCGACGGGCCAGACGCGGCACCGCCCTTTTTCAAATTCTCGTCCGCAGCCAGAATGCGACGAGAGATTTCGGTGCGAACCCGTTCGGCGTCTGCCTCGCCAATCACGCCGCGCGCAAGGTCTTTATCAACCCCCGCCAATTGTTCGCGGTATACCTCAAGGTCATATGCGGCTGCAGGCTTTTCCGCGCGGCGGTTGCGCAGCAGGGTAAAGCAAAGGAAAGCCGCAATCAGAAGCGCGACAATGAAAATCAGAACCCAGAACGTCATGGTCCCTCCGAAGATGCTGTCCTGACTTAGACCTACGCGCCGCCCGACAAAAGGGACAAATGGCCGCGAATGAACGACATGTCGCAATAGTGCGATATTGCGGCGTTGCACGGCAGGGGTAAACTGCACGTACACGGCATATCTGCGCCCAATCACCGAACCGGATGGATTCGCACATGAAACATTATTCAGCCTTTGCTGTGGCGCGGGAAGCGCTGCGCTATCACACCGGATGGGAACGCGCCTGGCGTTCACCCGAACCCAAGAAGAAATATGACGTCATCATCATTGGCGCAGGCGGGCACGGTCTGGCGACTGCGTATTACCTTGGCAAGAACTACGGCATTCAGAATGTCGCGGTGATCGAAAAAGGCTGGCTGGGTGGTGGCAACACCGGCCGTAACACCACGATCATCCGGTCCAACTATCTGCAGGACCCTTCGGCAGCCCTTTATGAAAAGGCGCGGGGCCTCTACGAGAATCTTAGCCAGGACCTGAACTACAACATCATGTTCAGCCCGCGTGGCGTGATGATGCTGGCGCAGACACAGCACGAGATTCGCGGCTATCAACGCACGGCCCATGCCAACGCTTTGCAGGGCGTGAAAACTGAATGGATTACGCCCGAGCGCGTCAAGGAACTGGTGCCGATCATCAATCTGGACGGTCCGCGCTATCCGGTTCTGGGCGCGTTGTGGCAGGAACGCGGCGGCACCGCGCGCCACGATGCCGTGGCCTGGGGCTATGCCCGTGCCTGTTCGGCCATGGGGATGGACATCATCCAACAGTGTGAAGTCACCGGCGTGCGCTCGGACAACGGCCGAGTGGTTGGCGTCAACACCACCAAAGGCGCTATCGATTGTGACAAGCTGGGTATCGTCGTTGCCGGACATTCCGGTCAACTGGCCGAAATGGCGGGTTTCCGTTTGCCGCTAGAAGCGATTGCATTGCAGGCACTGGTGTCGGAACCGATCAAACCCTGCATGGATGTGGTCGTGATGGCGAACACCGTGCACGGCTATATGTCTCAGTCCGACAAGGGTGAGATGGTGATCGGTGGCGGCACCGACGGGTTCAACAACTACACACAACGCGGATCGTTCCATCACATCGAGGAAACCGTCCGCGCTTTGGTCGAGACCTTCCCCATGATCTCGCGCCTGAAAATGCTGCGTCAATGGGGTGGGATCGTGGACATGACCGGCGACCGGTCCCCGATTTTGTCCAAGACACCGCTAGGTGGCTGTTTCATCAACTGTGGTTGGGGGACAGGCGGCTTCAAGGCGATCCCGGGGTCCGGCTGGGGCATGGCACAGCTGATGGCCACCGGCCATTCGCCGCTAACCGAAGCCTTTACTCTCGACCGCTTCAAAGAGGGCCGCTTCATCGACGAAAGCGTCGCTGCTGGGGTGGCGCACTAAAGCGTCTGCCCAGGGTTGCCAAACAACAGAATTCAGGTCGGCTTCCGCGCCGGCCAACCGCCAAAAGGATGACAACATGCTGATCCTGAACTGCCCATACTGCGGCGTCGATGCCGAAGAAACCGAACTCACAGCCGGTGGCGAAGCGCATCTGAAGCGCTATGGCCCCGGTTCGTCGGATGATGAATTCCACGACTACCTGTTTATGCGTGAAAACCCCAAAGGTGTTCACTTTGAACGCTGGCGCCACGCCAACGGCTGTGGCAAGTGGTTCCACGCCGCGCGCTGCACACAAACGCTCGAAGTTTTCGGCACCTATCCGGCCCAGACCACCGAGCCACCGCAAGAGATCAAGGACGCCATCACCGCCAAGCGCCCCGGATGGTCATGGAGAGAGTTCTCCGTATGATTCACGTTTTCAAAAATACTCCCGCCGGAGGCTCTGACGCCTCCACCTGCGAAAGGTCCGCACCATGAGCACCCGTCTCGCAAAACAGGGCCGGCTGATTGACCGGTCGAAAAAGGTCACATTTACGTTCAACGGCACTGCGATGCAGGGCTATGAAGGCGATACGCTCGCCTCGGCGCTGTTGGCCAATGATCAGATGATGATGGGCCGATCGTTCAAGTACCACCGGCCGCGTGGCGTTGTCGCCAGCGGCGCGGAAGAGCCGAACGCGTTGGTTGGTCTGGGGCAGGGCAATCGTTTCGAGCCGAACCAGCGCGCGACAACAACCGAGTTGTTCAACGGTCTGAACGCAATCTCTCAGAACCACTGGCCGAACCTCGAGTTCGACATCGGTGCAGTGAACACGGCTTTGGCGCGGTTTCTGCCCGCCGGTTTCTATTACAAGACGTTCATCCATCCGAAACCGTTCTGGAAACACGTCTACGAGCCCTTCATCCGTCAATCTGCCGGTCTGGGCAAAGCGCCTGACAAAGACAGCCGCGATGCGGACACCTATGAACACTTCTACGCCTTTACCGATGTTTTGGTGATCGGCGGTGGTGTCGCCGGGCTGCAGGCCGCCAAAACGGCCGCGCAATCCGGTGCCAAGGTTCTGCTGATCGAGCAGACCGCGCATTGGGGCGGTCGCGCTCCGGTTGACGGCGGTACGGTGAATGGCGAGCCTGTGGATAAGTTCGTGGAACAATTAGTTTCCGAACTCGAAACAATGGGCAACGTGACCATGCGCTCGCGCTGCATGGGCGCGGGCGTCTATGACCACGGTTATGTGCTGGGATATGAGCGTCTGACAGACCACACTCCGGGCGTGCAAGGCCCGCGCCACCGGTTGTGGCGTATCCGCGCAAAGCAGGTTGTCACCGCCACCGGCGCAATCGAGCGTCCGCTGTCTTTTGCGGGCAACGATGTGCCGGGCGTGATGCTGGCATCTGCGATGCGCGACTATGTTGTGAACTGGGGTGTAACACCCGGTGAACGTGTGATTGTTGCCACCAACAACGACGACGCCTATCGCACCGCGATACTGTTGAAACAGGCCGGTGTTGATGTTCTGCGCGTGGTCGACGCCCGTGCATCTGCTGGCCCTCTGGCGCAAGAGGCGCGGGACCTTGGTATCCGCGTTGATCCTGGCAAGGCCATCGCGAAGGTCAAAGGCGGCAAACGCGTCAAAAAGGTTGCCATCTGTAACCAAGAGGGTATCGGCGGCGCGCGCGAGGAGGTCGAAGCCGATGCGGTCGCCATGTCAGGCGGCTGGTCTCCGGTTGTGCATATGTGGTCGCACTGCGGCGGCAAACTAATCTGGGACGAGGCGCACGCGCATTTCCGCCCCGATCCTGATCGCCCACCGCTGGGTGCTGATGGTGAAGGCTTTGTTCTTGCTGCTGGCAGCTCGAATGGTCCGTTGGCTCTGGCGGATGTGCTGAAAGACGCAGACGCAGCGGGTAAAGCCGCAGGCAAGGCAGTCGGTCACACGCCCAAACGCACCAAAGCCCCGGTTGGTGAAACCACTGCCGAGGCACCGATGGAAGCTGTTTGGCTTATGCCTGCCAATGCTGAAATCCAGCTGCGCGCTAAATCGTGGCTCGACTTCCAGAACGACGTCAAAGTCTCGGACGTTCAGCTGGCGGCGCGCGAAGGGTATGAAAGCGTCGAGCACACCAAGCGTTACACCACGCTGGGCATGGCGACCGATCAGGGTAAGCTGAGCAATATCAACGGCTTGGCGATCCTTGCTGATGCACTTGAATCAGAGATTCCCAAAGTCGGCACCACCACCTTCCGTCCGCCCTATACGCCCATTTCGATGGGTGCGATCGGGGGCGAGGCGCGCGGTGAAGTGTTCCAACCGATCCGTCAGACTCCGATGCACAACTGGCATGACAAGAACGGTGCCGATTGGGAACCTGTCGGCCACTGGCGCCGGACATATGCCTATGTTCGTCCCGGTGAGTCCGTGCATGACGCAGTGAACCGCGAGGTGAAGAACACCCGCGAAAACCTCGGATTGCTGGACGCATCGACACTGGGAAAACTGATCGTCAAAGGGCCTGATGCAGGCAAGTTCCTCGACATGATGTACACCAACATGATGTCCACGCTGAAGGTCGGCAAATGCCGCTATGGCCTGATGTGTTCGGAAAACGGCTTCCTGATCGACGACGGCGTTGTCGCCCGGATCGACGAGGACACCTGGCTGTGCCACACCACCACCGGCGGGGCCGAGCGCATCCATGGTCACATGGAAGAATGGCTGCAGACCGAATGGTGGGATTGGAAAGTCTACGTCGCCAATGTGACCGAGCAATATGCGCAAGTCGCCGTGGTCGGACCGAACGCGCGCAAGGTGCTTGAGAAGCTGGGCGGCATGGATGTCAGCAAAGAGGCGCTGCCATTCATGGAATGGCGCGATGGCAAGATCGGTGACTTCGATTGCCGTGCCTATCGCATCTCGTTCTCGGGTGAGCTGTCCTATGAGATCGCTGTTCCCGCATCTCAAGGTCAGGCGTTCTGGGATGCCTTGATGGCGGCAGGTAAAGAGTTCGGAGTGATGCCGTACGGCACCGAATGTCTGCACATCCTGCGGGCCGAAAAGGGCTTTATCATGATCGGCGACGAGACCGACGGCACCGTGATCCCGCAGGATCTGGGGCTGCACTGGGCGTTGTCGAAAAAGAAAGAAGACTACTTGGGCAAACGCGCCCATTCGCGCAGCCATATGACCGATCCAGAGCGCTGGAAACTGGTCGGTCTTGAGACTGTGGATGGTTCTGTCATTCCCGACGGTGCTTATGCGGTGGGCGAAGGTGTCAACGCCAACAGTCAGCGCAACATGATCGGGCGCGTGACCTCGACCTATTACTCGGCCAATCTGGGCAAAGGCATCGCCATGGGCCTGATCAAGCACGGCCCGGATCGCATGGGTGAGATTGTCGAGTTCCCGGGCACCGACGGTAAAACCTTCAAAGCCAAGATCGTGGACCCGATCTTCTTCGACAAGGAAGGGGAGAAGCAGAATGTCTGAACCCATCAGCGCACTGAACCACGCCAGTTATGACGGGATCGCCAAGATCGCGGAATGTGGCCTGCAAGGCATGATCACCCTGCGCGGTGATCTGTCCGACAAGGTGCTGGCCAAAGCCGTCAAGGACGCAACCGGGCAGAAAGTGCCGGGTCAGCGCGAGGCTTTGGTCAAGGGCGACACCGGCGTGGCTTGGATGTCTACCGATGAATTGCTGGTGCTGGTGCCTTACGCCGAGGTCGAGGCCAAATTGGCCGCAATGACCAACGCGCTCAGCGGCACGCATGCTCTGGCGGTCAACGTCTCGGATGCGCGTGCGGTATTCAGCATCACGGGTGCCAGCGCGCGTGAAGTATTGGGCAAGCTGGCCCCGGTTGAGCTGTCGGCAGAAGCCTTCCAACCCGGCCAAATCCGTCGCTCGCGTCTGGCGCAGGTGGCTGGCGCATTCTGGATGGACGACGATCAGACCTTCCGCGTGGTCTGCTTCCGCTCCGCTGCGGACTACGTCTTTAAATTGCTGAAGGTTGCCGCGCAGCCGGGCAGTGAGGTTGGCGTTTATTGATAGAAAGTTAAAAGCCCCGGATCATCCGGGGCTTTTCTCAGCTTTGGACACTACAAGTGCCAACACCATATGGCTTGTTCGCAAAGTTACCATGCAAAAAGGCCATGCGCACAGTAACGGACTTTTCGGAAGGTTTGAGGTTGGCCTGATAGCGAACACGAACGTTTCCGCCTGCGGCCATGGTTTGATCTAGGTTCCAGACAACACGATAGCCTTTCGCGCCTCGATCTTTAAATTGTGCCGCCTCCCATTCCTGGTAAGAGCTGGCTGCCTGTGCCGACGCTTGGGCTGTATCAATCTTGAACCCATACTCTGGCGCGATCCAGCCGTGGGCGTCCTGTTTTGTCATCTTACATACATAAGTAACGGTTTCGGCCGCTGCGGTTTGTGCAAATGCAAGCGCGGCAATCGTCAATAAAAATCTTTTCATTTCATCCAGTTATTTTTGATTTCGGATGAGTGCAAACAATCCAACACACCCAGAAGATGCAAGATCAATTCGTTGAAGTTTGTAGAATACCGGTCCCGGCGTTTCTTTATTGCAAGAGGATTGTGCTGTATCGGTTTAACCACTCTGGCTTCAAAAGCTCCGCCGGTTTCAGCGGTTGCATCTTGTCATCCGAGAGAGAGGGGTAAAAATCCAGCGCCTCCAACAATCCGGCCACCCGGTCACGTCTTTCAGCCTCGGGCAGCAAAGGAGCATGCAACGACAAAAACAGGGCGGGGCGATGTTCTCTGAGCCACGCGGCGAGGGTTGGTAAGACAAAGAACTCTGCCCCCTCGATATCCATCTTAACCAACGACACGCCGGACAGATCATTTATAGACGCGAACTGGTGCCAAGCTATTGTCAACGCATCAGAGCCATGCGCCCCGTCATGCAGAAGCGAACTTGTGGAATCCCCCGGCTCGCCCCGAACCGAGGCCATACGCGCCACGCCAAACTGGTCCGACAGGGCGACGCCAAAGGCCGAGACATTGTGAACGTCATTCAGATCCAGGTTCCAGGCCAGATGCCTGTAAGCGGTGGGGTCGGGTTCAAAACACCACACATGCCGTGCTTTTCGTGCGCCGTATAGGACCGTGGGACCGATCCAAGCCCCGATGTCCAGATAATCGCGATCTTGGGAAAGGAACTGATCCAGAACCGCAAAGGTCTCCGGCTCCCAAGCGCCAGTAGACGCTTTGCGCCAGAATTTTGAATGATAGGGGTCCAAGCGAAAGGGCTCGCCGTTCAGGGTGCCTGCATAGTATCCGCGGGCGCGGTAAAACATCTTGCGCGCCTGTGCCAGCATCGCGGACCTCCGGGTTTTATTGTCTCGCCCCTTGACCTGCGGCGGCTGCCACAGCATTTAACCGATGGGAACCGCAACTTTAATTTAACAGGGGGCCGACATGGCTTTTGAACTTCCTGATCTTCCTTATGCACATGACGCGCTGGCAGCCAAGGGTATGTCCGCGGAAACGTTGGAATATCATCACGACCTGCACCACAAAGCCTATGTCGACAACGGCAACAAGCTGATCGCCGGCACCGAATGGGACAGCAAGTCGCTGGAAGAGATCATCGTTGGCACCTATGACGCAAACGCAGTGGCGCAAAACGGTATCTTCAACAACATCAGCCAGCTGTGGAACCACAACCAGTTCTGGGAAATGATGGGCCCCGGCGCGGGCGCGATGCCCGGTGAGTTGGAAAAAGCGCTGACCGAAAGCTTTGGCTCGGTTGACGAGTTCAAATCGCAGTTCAGCGCGGCTGGTGCCGGTCAGTTCGGTTCGGGCTGGGCCTGGCTGGTCAAGAACGCCGACGGTTCGCTGGCCGTGACCAAGACCGAGAATGGCGTGAACCCGCTGTGCTTTGGCCAAACCGCACTGCTGGGTTGTGACGTTTGGGAGCACTCGTACTACATCGACTTCCGCAACAAGCGCCCGGCATACCTGTCGAACTTCCTCGACAATCTGGTGAACTGGGAAAACGTCGCATCGCGGATGTAATGAATTGAACCGACGTCGGTTTATAAAGGGCCTGCTGGCGGTGACGCTGGCAGGTCTCATCACGTCAGCCTACGGGTTTTTCATCGAACCCGCAGTGCGGCTGCGCGTGCGTAAATGGCGCGTCAAACGTGACGATTGGACCGCACCACCGCTCAAGATTGCGGTACTGTCCGATTTGCACGTGGGCGAACCCTATGTTGGTCTGGATCGCATAAGGCAGGTTGTGCGCCGTACAAACGCGCTGGCACCTGATGTTGTCCTGCTGCTGGGCGATTTCTTCGCAAGCCACAAAGGGGTCTCTCAAACCGTCGAGATGCAGGATCTGGCACCTGTCCTGGCAGGTTTAGAGGCAAAGAACGGTGTCTTTGCCGTGCTGGGCAATCACGACTGGTGGGATGACAAGCCAGCACAGCGCCGTGGGGCAGGACCCAATCGCTATACCGAGATTCTGGAACAGAACGGCATTTCGGTTTTGTCTAACACCGCCGTGAAACTCGAAAGCCCTGGCATCTGGCTGGCGGGGCTTGAGGATCAACTGGCGATCTGGCGCAACGGTAAACCAAAAGGGCTTGATGATCTGGAAGGAACTTTGGCGCAGATCACCGACGATGCTCCGGTTGTGATGATGGCACATGAGCCAGATGTTTTCCCCAAGGTGCCAGACCGGGTGGCCCTGACACTTTCGGGGCATACGCATGGCGGCCAAGTGCGCCTGTTTGGGTGGTCGCCTGTGGTGCCGTCGAAGTTTGGCAACCGGTTCGCTTATGGCCATGTGCGCGAAGGTGCGCGTGATCTGGTGGTGTCGGGGGGGATCGGATGTTCGATCCTGCCGGTGCGTTTCGGCGTGACACCCGAAATCACTGTCGTAGAGATGTCGGCCTAAAGGAATGATGATCCGCCGGTGAAAACCCGCCGACGGGTTTCTTTTCGGCACAACCGCATCTTGTTTGCCGTTCCGCAATGCACATCTTTGTAGGGCGGAGGGAGAGAACCGCACACCAATTCAATCAACGACCGGGCTGCGCACCGCTGGTGCGTCAACGAACCCGTATGCCCGGCAGGTCGAGGGATACCCAGAGAACAACCTTAACAGGAGATCGCAATGGTCGCACTTACACAGGGAACTTGGGTTATTGTTGCAGATGGAGAGAAAGCGCTGGTGATGGAGAATATCACCGATGCTGACGATCCCAATCTTGTTGTTGTCGCTGTCGAGGAACAAGACAATCCAGCCTCAAAGCCGACTGACCGCGCGGGTCGCCGGAACGATGGCGGGCCAAAGCAGAAATCAGCCTTAGAGGACCCAACGTGGAAGACCCATGCAAAGTCCCTGTTTGTGCAGGATCTTGCGAATTTGTTAAATCGCAAAGGGCTGAAAGGCGCTTATGACCGGTTGGTTCTTGTGGCCAGCCCCCATGTTCTGGGCCTGCTGCGCCGCCGTTTGCACAGCGAAGTGCTGGGCAAGGTCGTGGCCGAGGTCAACAAGACCCTGACCAATCACCCATTGCACAAGGTCGAGCAGGTTGTGCGCCACAGCCTGCAACCCAAGGCCCGACTGGCCTGATCAACAAGTCGGGCGGTTTTGCCGCCCGCACCGTTTCTGGTGTCAGTTCAGCTTGTTCCGCAAGGCGACCATGGCGGCATCTGCATCTTGTACCCATGTGATGAAATCTGCCAGCGACGCGTCGGCAAAGCCTTGTCCGATCACCTGACCCAGCAGCGTCTGCAGCGCATCCCAATAGCCATTCACGTTCACCACGACGATGGGCTTGTCGTGCAGCCCTAACTGACGCCAAGTGAGGGCTTCGAACAATTCATCCAACGAGCCCGGCCCTCCGGGCAGAACGACCACCGCGTCGGCGTTCATGATCATGACCTTCTTGCGCTCGTGCATCGTCTCGGTGATCACGAAATGGGTCAGATCGGTTTTTCCGACCTCTCGCTGAACTAAATGCACCGGAATGACGCCAAAGGTTTCACCACCGGCATTTTGCGCGGCACGGGCCACTTCGCCCATCAATCCCACATCCCCGGCGCCATAAACCAGCCGCCAGCCTTCCTGTGCCAGCAGCATGCCGAACTGCCGCGCGGTTTCAGAATAAGACTTCTCGGCACCATTGCGTGACCCGCAATACACACAGACTGATTTCTGAGACATCAAACAAGGGCTCCGGGGTTGTGTCAGAGGTTTTGACCCGTGATAGCGGGATTGATAGATTGCCTCAACTGTCCGTCGGAAAGCTTTTCAACGTAAAGCTTTTGCGCGGCGGCGTGAAAGGAAAAGAATGGACGCCAAGTCGGGAAACGGAAGCTCGGGCAACTTCATCTGGGGGGTGATTGCGGGTCTTATTGCGGTATTGGGTGCGGGGGGGCTGTATCTTTCGGGTGCCTTCACCACTGCGCCAGAACCTGAGGAGAGTGCACCGCAAGAAACAGCTTCTGCACCTGTTGTTTCGGAATCGTCAGAACCGGCGCCGGACAAGGCTGAGGTGACGGAAGAGGCCGCAGTCACCGAACCGTCTGAGCCGGACGTCGAGAAGACCGAGGAAACCTCTTCGCCCAAGGAAGATACGGTTGAGCAGGTAGAAGCACCGGTAGAAGCGGAGACGCCTGAGATTGCAGAGGAAGAAACTGCGCCCACGCCAGCCGCGCCTCCGGTCCTTGATCAGATTTTTGTTGAAACCGACGGAACTGCGCTGTTGTCGGGCGATGCAGAACCAGGCAGTCGGATAGAGGTTCTGCTGAACGGCGAAGTCGCACATTCCTTCACCGTGGATGGCAGCGGTCAGTTTGCTGAATTTGTGACGATCCCCTTCAGCGACACGGCGCAGGGACTTGTGTTGCAAAGCATGGACGGGGCGCCAGCAACGCGATCCGACGATTATCTGATTGCCGCCTTGCCCAAGCCAATTGAAGAAGAACCTGTTGCCGAGGCAACGCCCGAACCGGAGCCGAGCACGTCGAACGAAGAACAGGTCGCACAGGTTGATGAAACCGAGTCCGACACGAATACCACAGCACAGGTTGCGGAACCTGAAACTTCAGAACCCGAGGCTGAGACAGTAGAAACCGCTGATCTGCCCGCCGAAACGCCCGAGCAGGACCAAAAGGTTGCGGTGCTGCGATCAGGGGAAGAGGGTGTTGAACTTGTCCAGCCTCCAGTCGTACGCGACACACCGCCCGAGCAGGTCGCCCTGGACACGATCGGCTATTCTGACACCGGCAACGTACAGTTGACAGGGCGGGTTCAGGATGGGGCCGCCATTCGGCTGTACTTGAACAACCGTCTGGTCGCGGATCTTGCCCCGGAACAAGATGGATCCTGGCGCAGCGATCTGGAAGGCATTGATCCTGGTGTCTACACGCTTCGGGTAGATGCGGTAAACACGGATGGGACGGTCCTTAGTCGGGTCGAAACTCCGTTCAAACGCGAACCACTTGACGTTCTTCAGGCTGCAACGGGCACGGCTCAGGCAGATACGCCTCAAGCGACCCCTGCAATCCGGTCTGTCACGGTGCAGCAGGGCGATACGCTATGGGCCATCTCACGTGATCGATTTGGCGACGGGGTCTTATATGTGCGGCTGTTCGAAGCCAATCGTGACTTGATCCGCGATCCGGATCTGATCTATCCCGGGCAAATCTTTACAATCCCGGAATAATCAGCCCTTCTGGCCATTTATGGGCAGAGGTCTAACTCTCACCGCAGATAAGGCACGTGATGAGACGCACATCTCCTAGGACTTCAGATGACATGGTGTCGGATGACGAACGCAGCTCGGGCTGGCGGACGATCCGCAAGGTTGCCCCCTATCTCTGGCCCGACGACGAGCCGTGGGTACAGCGTCGCGTCGTCATAGCCATGGGTATGCTCGTTCTGGCCAAGCTGATCGCGGTTTATACGCCCATTCTGTACAAAGGCGCTGTTGATGCGCTGGCAGGCGAGGGTGTGCCGCCATTGGCGCTGGGCGCAGTTGGATTGACAGTGGCCTATGGCGTTGCGCGTATGATGACGGTGGGTTTTCAGCAATTGCGGGATGCCGCCTTTGCCCCCGTGGGACAACGCGCGTTGAGGGCGCTGGCGCTTGAGACGTTTCAGCACATCCACAACCTATCGATGCGCTATCACGTCACGCGTCGCACTGGCGGGCTGAGCCGTATCATCGAACGGGGCGTCAAAGGGGTTGAGTTCCTGCTGCGGTTTCTGCTGTTCTCGATCGGGCCGCTTATTCTGGAGCTGTTGCTGGTCGCCATCATCCTGATGTGGCTGTTCGACGTGTGGTATCTGGTTGTCGTTGCCGTCACCATTGGCCTTTACATCTGGTTCACTTTTGCCGTGACCGAATGGCGCGTGAAGCTGCGGCGCGAGATGAACGATCAGGACACCGAGGCCAACCAGCGCGCCATCGACAGCCTGCTGAACTTTGAAACCGTCAAGTATTTCAACGCCGAAACCCGCGAGGCTGAACGGTACGACGTGTCGATGAAGGCCTATGCAGCGGCTGCGCTGAAGACGGCCTATTCATTGGCATTTCTGAACTTCGGACAATCCTTCCTGATCACCTGCGGCCTGATTGGTGTGATGGTTCTGGCCGCAATCGGGGTACAGAACGGCAACCTAACTGTGGGCGATTTTGTCATGGTCAACGCCTACATGATCCAGATTACCGTGCCGCTGAACTTTCTTGGTACGGTCTATCGGGAAATCCGGCAATCCTTGGTCGATATGGGGCAAATGTTCGACCTGCTTGAACAACCCGCCGAAGTCACAGACAAGGCCTGCGCGCCGAACCTGAAGGTAAACGGCGGCGAAGTCACGCTTGAGGACGTGCATTTTGGCTATGATCCCGAGCGTGAAATCCTCAAGGGCGTGTCCCTGACTGTCCCGGCTGGGAAAACCGTGGCCATTGTGGGGGCGACAGGGTCGGGTAAATCGACCATCGGGCGGCTCTTGTTCCGGTTCTACGACGTGACCAAAGGGGCGCTGAAGATCGATGGTCAGGACATTCGCGACGTGACCCAGACCAGCCTGCATGCCGCCATCGGTGTCGTCCCGCAAGACACGGTGCTGTTTAATGACACGATCCGCTACAACATTGCCTATGGCCGCGACGGTGCCACCATGGACGAGGTCGAAGCAGCGGCCAAGGCGGCGCAGATTCACGATTTTATTGCCTCATTGCCCGAAGGGTATAACACCAAGGTAGGCGAGCGTGGCCTGAAGCTTTCCGGTGGCGAAAAGCAACGTGTCGGAATAGCACGCACCTTGCTGAAGAACCCACCGATCCTGCTGTTGGACGAGGCGACCTCGGCGCTGGATACGGATACTGAGCAGGACATCAAAGATGCCCTGGCCCGAGCAGGTGAGGGGCGGACGGTGATCACCATCGCGCATCGTCTGAGCACCATCGCCGAGGCCGATCAGATTGTGGTTCTGGAGGCCGGAGAGATCATCGAACAGGGTTCGCATGATCAACTTCTGGCAAGGTCGGGTCGGTACGCTCAACTTTGGAACCGCCAGCAATCGGACGGTGAAGCGGCCTGAGGCTCTTTGAACATCGCGATATTTGATAGGCTGCGATGAGTGAAAAAGGTGGCTTCAATGATTGCCAGAATGAAAAAACGGCTGCTGCCGATTTTGATTGCGGTTTGTCTTCCTGTTGCCGTCGCAGCGGATCCCATCGTTGGGGTCTGGAAAACCGAGCCGGATCGAAAGAACCTGACCTCACACATCAAAATCTCGGCTTGTGGAGATAAATTCTGCGGCCAGATCCTTTCGGCCTATGACGCCTCGGGCAAAGAAGTCCAAACGCCAAACATTGGTAAAAAGCTGTTCTGGGATGTTGCCAGCGAAGGCAGTGGAAAATATGGCGGCGGAGAATTCTGGGTTCCGCTGATCAACGTAGACGCCGTGCCGCAAATGACATTGCAGGGTGACACGTTGTTGGTCAAAGGGTGCGAGCATGAGATTTGCGCGCATCAGACGTGGTATCGTTTGTGATATCGGTCAAATGAAAAAGGACCGGAAAATCCGGTCCTTTGCTTTACTCAGCGGCCTTCAGTGGCGGTCCCGAAGGATGATCCGGCCGATCCGATCCGCTGTCCTGCTCCGGCCGTCCTGATTGCGATTCATCCTCCCACACAATCTCGGTTGCCTGCATTTGACGGGCAGAGCGGCCAATCGCCATATCCTGCGCAATCTGGCTAGACCTGCCAGCGGTCACGCGCGCCAGCAAACGGCTGAGCCACACCGCATAGGTTGTCACCCAAACCCGCAACGCCAGAAGCGATGGCGTCACGATCAGGGTCAGAACAGTGGCAATACCCAGACCAAATACCACCGCCGTCGCCAACTGCTTCCACCACAGGGCAGTGGGGCTGTCGATGGAATAGCCGCCATTGATAAAGTCCAGCGACAGTCCGAACATCATGGGCGTCAGACCTGCCATTGTCGTGAGGGTGGTCAGCAGAACCGGACGAATGCGCGATTCTGCGGTTCGAATGATCGCTTCGATCCGGGGCATGTACGTGCTGTATTCTTGATAGGTATCGATCAGAACGATGTTGTTGTTCACCACGATCCCCGCCAAAGCCACGATGCCTGTACCTGTCATGATGATCGAGAACGGCTGTTCCATCACGATCATGCCGATCAGAACCCCGGTGGTGGACAGAACAACCGCCAAAAGCACCAGCACCGAATTGTAGAACGAATTGAACTGGGCCAGTAGGATCACGAACATAAGCCCCAGCGCGCCCATGAAGGCGTTTACCAGGAAAGCGCCTGATTCTGCCTGTTCTTCCTGATCGCCCGTCCATTCCCAACTGATCGAATTGGAAAACGGACCCGTTTCAAGCCATTCGGTCAGAACCGCAATCCGTTCATTTGGGTTGATCAACGCGAACTGTGCGTCTCCGCTTTCAACCGTGCTGATGAGTTGATCCACGCTATCGGCGCCGGTCAATTGAACCAACTCGTAGGACTTTCCGCCCCCGCTGTTGAGGACCGTGCCGTTGGGGGTATAGCCTTCGGCAGCTTCCCGAACCACGGCAAGACGGACGAGTTCACCGTCGGGGCCTTCGGTCGTAACCTTGCTCAAACCTGGTTCAACGTCGGCTTTGACGTCATAGTACCGCTGCTGATCCACCCGGTTGATCTCGGCCAGTTTGGCCACGGGCTTACGGCTCACGAAGTTCGACAGTGGCACCAAACCGTCCGGGGTACGAACCTTGAGCGTGTCCAAAGTCGATAGCACGCGATCTTCCTCTGGCAGGCGGACACGAATTTCAATCTCTTCATCATTGCTGTCCGGGCGCATCTCTCCCAGCAGAATACCGCGTGTCACCAACTGCACCATGGCCCCAACCGTGGCCACGTCAGCTCCGAACCGACCGGCCTTGGCAACGTCCACGTCGATTTGCCAGTCGATGCCGGGCAGGGGCAGGGTGTCTTCGATCTTGATCAACCCTGGCGTGGTGTCGAACACCTCGCGCGCGGTGAGCGTCGCCGAGGTCAGATCCTCCCACCCATCACCCTTTATGCGCAGATGCACGGGCTTGGCCGAGGCCGGGCCTTGTTCCAATGGCAGGATCTCGACAACGATGCCGGGGATTTCAGCCAGTTGCGCGTTGAGTTCGTCAATCACAAAGTCACCGTCAAATTCAGGCGCAACAAAGTGACGATCAAACAGGCCCCACAGAACAGATTCCGAGACGTTGGGACGGTCTTCCCAGGGGATGATCTCGAACTGAACACGGCCCACCGTATCGGCAGGTTCCTGAGCGCCCCCGTTGTTCTGGTTCAGACCGCCTTCGCCCGCGAAAGAAAACACGTTGATGACGGCAGGGTGGGCTGCGATCACATCCTCTGCCGCCAGGACCATGCCATCTTTTTCCGCAAGCGAGATGTTCCCCCGCGCGCGGACATAGGCGGTGGCTTGTTCCGGTTCGCTTTCCACGAAAAATTCGACGCCTCTGGATTCCTGCGGGAACCAGACGAAGGCAACGGTGTAGACGGCAAAGAACACTGCGGCCAACGACACGATGGGCATGATCGGATTGCCGACAAGAAAGCGAACCACATGACCAAAGGGCGTGTGTTCGTCGGCTGTATGAACGCGCTCTTCCACTTTGCGTTCGATCCTGGCCGCGCTCAGGGTCACGGATCCTGCAAAGGCCCCGAACAGGAACAGAAGCGCACCAGCGATTGAACCGCCGGGTAGCAGGTAATCCGGGTTCAGGGTCTGCATCGCGCCCAGAAAGATCATGTACAGCGAAGGAGGCACCAGCACAGCCCGCAGCCACCAAGGCGTACGCGCGCGCAACCAGATCGACGAGCGGTCGAAGACGCGGCTTAGCCGCCCTGACACACCGCCCATGACCGGAAGGTAAATCAGCGCCACGATCAGCGACGCCGACAGAACAAAGATCAGAGTAACGGGCAGCATTCCCATGAACTCACCCGGTACGCCGGGCCAGAACAGCATGGGCAGGAAGGCGCAAAGCGTTGTCGCAGTCGACGACACGATGGGCCAGAACATGCGCTGCGCCGCCTCAACATAGGCGTGCATCGGTCCGACGCCCTGCTTGATGCGTTTATCGGCGTATTCCACGACGACGATTGCACCGTCCACCAGCATACCAACCGCCAGAATAAGACCGAACATCACGATGTTCGAAATGCTGACGCCCATGACCGCCAGGAAAGCAAAACACAGAAGGAATGAGGTGGGGATCGCAAAACCCACCAACAACGCAGCCCGCGTGCCCAGCGAGGCCAGCACCACGATCATCACCAGTGCAATCGCGGTCAGAACCGAGCCTTCCAACTGGCTGACCATCGAACCCACGATGCGGCTCTGGTCGTTGGACGTGCCTAGATCGACAGCGGCCTGAAGTTCAGGTGGCCACTTTGTTTTGGCTTGCTCGATGGTCTCTTTGACCTGAGCAACTGTATCGATCAGGTTGAAGCCCTTACGCTTTACCACTTGCAGGGCAACAGTTGGTTCACCGTTGAACCGGGCCGTGCCGGCGCGGTCTTCGAAGGTGTAATTGATCTGCGCCAACTCACCCAGAGTTACGACCCGATCGCCATTGACCTTGATCGGCAAGCCATAAACGTCCTGCGCGGTCTTGAACGATGACGGGATCTTGACCGAGAATGTACCCTGCGCGGTTTCAACTTCACCTGCTGCAATCAACTGGTTGTTGTTCCGAACCACATTGATCAGCTCATCTGCTGTGACGTTGTATGCCTCAAGCCGTAAGGGATCGATGACAACCTCGAGCATCTCGTCGCGATTACCTGCTATGCCAGCCTCAAGTACCGAATCCAGTGCCTCAAGCTCGTCCTGCAAGTCTTTGGCAACGCGCGCCATTGTGCGTTCAGGAACTGCGCCGGTCAGGTTAACAATGACGATGGGGAATTCTGAAAAGTTGATCTCGGTCAGCGAATACTGTTCCGCGCCTTCAGGAAAATCCGCCTGCGCCGAATTCATCGCGTCGCGGACGTCGGCCATGATCGCGGTTTTGTCCCAGCCGAAATCAAACTCCAGCGCGACCCCCGCATAGCCTTCGGCGGCGGTCGACGTCATTTCCTTGAGGCCATCGAGATCCGCCAGTTCGGTCTCCATCGGCTTGATCAGAAGATTTTCGGAGTCTTCCGCTGAAATGCCGGGAAACTGTACCGAGACGAACAGGGCAGGTATTTCAATATCCGGCTCACCCTCTTTCGGCAATGAGACATAGGCAAACCCGCCGATGACTAACGAGATGGCGATAAACGCCAGGACCATACGGGCTCGATGCGCGGCCCAAGCAACAACGCCCGTCATTGTGATGCTTCCCGATAGGTGGGTTTCACAGTGACGCCGCGGGTCACAAACTCTTGCCCGACAACGATGATGTCAGCCGTTTCCGGCAGCCCGCCGATCCAGACACCTTCTGCAGTGTCGCGCAGAATTTGGACGGGCTTGAAGTCGACAGTGTTGCCTGCGCCCACCGTGCGAACCCCCAATTGACCCTCATTGCTGAGCGTCAGCGCGGATTGCGGCAGCAGATGCGCCTTGGCCCCTTCGGCGGCGATTTGAATGGTTGCGGTCTGGCCGTCACGGATGGTCAGATCCGGGTTGGGGACAGTGATCTCTACCTCGAACGTCCGCGTTGTCTCATCGGCTGAACGGCTTAGGAACGTCACCCGCCCATTAAGTTGCCGCCCGGTGACCAACGTCGCGGATGCTTCGGAACCGACAACCACGCGGTTGACCTCGGTCTCGGGCACAAAGCCCACCAGCTTGATCGGATCCAGCTGAATGACCGTCGCGCAGAGCGATCCGGGCTGCATCAGGCTGCCCAGTTCTGCGGTGTCGCTTTCCAGCAGGCCCTTGAAAGGCGAGGTGATGATCACGCGACCGGCCTCGCGCTGTGCGGCCTCAACGGCTGCGGCTGCGGCTTCAATCCCGGCACGGGTGGCTTCCAAACCGGCCTCTGCCGACTTCACCCCGGCCTTGGCGGTGCTCATTGCGGCTTCGCTGGAAATCCGGCGGGTTTCCGACGCAAAGCCGGTTTCCGCCAACTTGCGTGACGCGGTCAGATTGATCTCGGCCTCGGCCACCAGCGCATGGGCTTCCTGCAGGCGGGCTTCGGCTTCGGGAATACGGCTTTCGGCCTCAAGCTTGCCGGCCATGGCTTCGGCCAGTTGGGCGGGGCGCGTGCCGGGATCAAGTTCACACAGAATGTCCCCGGCTTCGACAAAAGCACCTTTGCGTTTGGGTTCAGAGATCACGGTCGAGGTTGTTTCCGACAGAACCTCGACCTGCCGGTTTGCTTTGGTCTGACCGCGCAACAAGACCGCGCTGTCGATCTCGCGGGCCTGCGAACGCAGGGCGACAACACCCACCGCCGCGATTTCAGAAGTCTCGGTTGCCGCGGCTTCACTTTGCGCGGTTTCTTCGCCCTCACCACGTCCGGCGAAGGCAAACAGCGCATCACGCTCGAACACAAGAAAATACAAAGCAACAATGACCATAATGGCGTTGATGAATGAAATCAAACGCATACGGGGATTCTCCTAGAATTCTTTGCCCAAGAACACGAGACGTTCATGCCTTGAAATGGGGCTTTGCCTATGTCTTTTCTACACTGAACTGAATAGTTTGGTTCACTTTTTTTCGCAAGAGTGATGCCTGAGGGCGAAAATGTACAAATTCGGACCCTTGGCTTGGCGTTGGTGCCGGGGTATGACATGGCGCACCAAGACAAGACATACAGCCCAGGGGGCAGGGAATGAGCGACACAGACAGTTTCATTGATGAGGTCACGGAAGAGGTACGCCGCGACCGGATGTATCTGCTGTTGCGCCGCTGGGGCTGGGTCGGTGTGGTTGCCGTTGTGCTGATCGTCGGCGGTGCGGCCTTTAATGAATATCGCAAATCCCGGGACGCGGCACAGGCACAGGACCTGGGCGACTCGATTCTTGCTGCTCTGACCCAGAATGAATCCGATGGGCGGGCCTCTGAGTTGCAGAGCATTGAGACGGTATCGCCCGGCGGTGACGCCGTATTGAACATGTTGCTTGCAACCGCGCAGATTGACGCCGGATCGCGCGAAGATGCGGTCAACAGCCTGAATGCAATTGCGGTTCAGGGCGATCTGCCCGAGATCTACCGTGCCATCGCAAGCTTCAAAGCCTTATTGCTGCAAAGCGACACCTTGCCCGCGACAGATCGTCGGCAGCAGTTCGAAGCGCTTGCGGCACCGGGCGCCCCACTGCGTCTGCTTGCGGAAGAGCAACTGGCGCTGATTGACGTGTCCGAGGGCAATGTCGAGGCGGCGCTGGATCGTTTGCAGGCGCTGCGGCAGGATGCCGAGGTTGGAATTGACCTGCAACAGCGTGCAGCGCAACTGATTGTGGCGCTGGGCGGCGAACCAGAACCGCTGGTGGCGCAACAAGGCTGATCGGGCGGTGAATAAAGACATTTTGACAGGCGAGTTCGGAATATCATGGTAACTAGACTATTCTCCCGCGTGGGACTGCCGGTCGCGGCGCTGGCTTTGACCGCATTGGCCGCCTGTGAAGAACCCGAGGCCATTCTCCCCGGCGAGCGCGAAGACATCCGGCCGCTGTCGGATTTGGAGACAGTCGAAAAAAGCGGCTCTCAGCCGATCAGCCTTCCATCACAGCAGGCGAATGCCAGCTGGTCGCAAAGTCCGGGAACGCCCGCGTACCGTACAACAAATGCGGCACTGCGCGCGACGCCGCAGCGGATCTGGTCCACTTCGATCGGTCAGGGTGACTCTCGCAAGCAACGCATCACCGCCGAGCCGGTTGTGGCGGGAGGGTTGATCTATACCCTGGATGCCGGAGCAATTGTTTCAGCCGTAACGCCTCAGGGTCAGGTTGCCTGGGAGACGGATTTGATCCCCTCCAGTGACGGGGATTCCGATGCGACGGGCGGTGGCATGGCCTATGCCGACGGCGTTCTGTACGTCTCGTCTGGCTATGGTCGCCTGACTGCGCTTGACGCAAAAACGGGTGCTGTTCGGTGGCAGAAACGTTTGCAAGCCACCGGAAGCGGTGCACCGCTTGTCAACGACGGTCTGCTCTATTTGGTGGCCGGGGATGAAACCGGATGGACCATCGCAACCAAGGATGGCCGTATCGCCTGGCAAATCGAAAGCACGCCCAGCGTGGGTAATGTGCTTGGTGCACCTGCGCCTGTGATCGCCTCGGATTTGGCGGTATTTGCTTTTGGTTCAGGCGACGTTGCCGCCACGTTCCGTCGGGGTGGCATTCGCCGTTGGAACGCATCGGTTGCCGGTGGGCGCCGAGGACGGGCCGCCGCGCAAATCGTTGATGTGACTGGCGGTCCTATGGTGTCCGGGGACACGATCTATATCGGCAACCATTCGGGCCGGACTGTCGCCTTTGACGTTGCAACGGGCGAACGCCGTTGGACAGCTGACGAAGGGGCCGTGGACGCCGTATGGCCTGCCGGCAACAGCATTTTCCTGATCAGCGACCGCAGCCAGTTGGTGCGTCTGAACGCGGCAGATGGCTCGGTTGTCTGGGCGCAGGATCTTCCGGGCTTTGTGAAAGACAAACGTGGTCGTCGTGGCCCGATCTTTGCGCATTACGGTCCGATCCTCGCCGGTGGCCGTATAGTGATAGCATCCAATGACGGATATCTACGGTTCTTCAATCCGGTCGACGGAACGCTGGTTCATCAGGTCGAAGTACCCGGAGGCGCCACAACGGCGCCGGTTGTGGCGGGTCAAACACTGTATGTCGTTTCGACCAAGGGTGATCTACACGCTTTCCGTTGACGGAAAGATGCGTTAAAGGGCGCATCTTGAGTCTTGAAAGTTGAGTATCATGTCGCTGACCCTCGCCATCGTGGGGCGCCCGAATGTGGGCAAATCCACTCTGTTCAATCGCCTAGTGGGCAAACGCCTGGCCTTGGTCGACGACCAACCCGGCGTGACACGCGACCTGCGCGAAGGCGAAGGGCGTCTGGGCGATCTGCGCTTTACCGTGATCGACACGGCGGGTCTTGAGGACGCAACCGATGACAGCCTTCAGGGGCGGATGCGCCGCCTGACCGAACGCGCGGTGGACATGGCCGATGTGTGCCTGTTCATGATCGATGCGCGCACAGGGCTGACCCCAACGGACGAGATGTTCGCCGAGATTCTTCGCAAGCGCTCGAAGCATGTGATCTTGGCGGCCAACAAAGCCGAAGGTTCTGCTGCGGACGCGGGGGTTCTGGAAGCTTATAATCTGGGTCTGGGTGAACCCGTGCGCCTGTCCGGCGAACACGGCGAGGGCATGACGGACCTTTACGCCCAGCTTATGCCTCTGGCAGATGCGGCCGAAGAAACACAGGCCGAAGAAGCCCCGGAAACCGATATTGAACTGGATGAAGAAGGCGAGGGTGAAACGCCTCTGATCACCTCTGCCAAGCCGTTGCAAGTGGCTGTCGTCGGGCGGCCGAATGCGGGGAAGTCGACGTTGATCAACAAGATCATCGGTGAAGATCGCCTGCTGACTGGACCCGAGGCAGGGATCACCCGCGATGCGATCAGTCTGCGGATTGATTGGGCCGATCCGGATGGTGACAGCACGCCTATGCGTATTTTCGATACAGCGGGGATGCGTAAAAAGGCGAAGGTGCAGGAAAAGCTGGAAAAGCTGTCGGTCTCTGACGGCCTTCGCGCCGTAAAATTCGCCGAGGTTGTTGTGGTCTTGCTGGACGCGGCCATTCCGTTTGAACAACAGGACCTGCGCATCGCCGATTTGGCCGAGCGCGAGGGCCGGGCCGTTGTCGTTGCAGTCAACAAATGGGATGTTGAAGAAAACAAGCAGGAAAAACTGCGCGAACTCAAAGAGTCTTTTGACCGTCTGCTACCGCAATTGCGCGGCGCGCCTTTGATCACTGTGTCTGCCAAGACAGGCCGAGGTCTCGAAAGACTACGCGCGGCGATCCTGCGTGCCCATGACATCTGGAACCGCCGGGTGCCGACCGCTGCACTGAACCGCTGGCTGACTGCGATGCTGGAACAGCACCCGCCTCCTGCGCCACAAGGGCGTCGGATCAAGCTGCGCTACATGACGCAGGCCAAAACGCGCCCGCCGGGCTTTGTTGTGATGTGCTCGCACCCCGACAAGATGCCGGCCAGCTACACACGCTATTTGGTCAACGGATTGCGTGAAGATTTCGATATGCCGGGCACCCCGATCCGACTGACACTGCGCGGACAGGGGGACAAGAACCCCTACAAAGGGCGCCGCAAGAAAAACGCGGGCGCGCTGGCCAAGCATTTAAAGGGGCGCGCGTAACTGCGCCAATTATCAGCATTTTCGGCGCAAAGACGTGACAGCGCCTTTTCGGCACGCTAGCATTCACTTGCGTGCATCTGTTTTCGTGCGCGCGGCTTGCACCTGTTCAATCAGGTCATATTTTTAGTTCAAATTTAACAGGCCATCGTGGGAGAGGGCTGGATGGATCTGAGGGAATATACGCGGCAATACGCTGTTCAGGACAACAGGCTTGCAGCGCTGAGCTATTTTGGAACTTTCGCGGTGTATTTTGCATCGCTGGCGCTGGCGATCGGATATGTGGATCGCTGGTATGTTATGGTTCCTGCGGGTGTGGTCTTTGCCTTCTCGGCGGTGCGGCTTTATGTGTTACAACATGATTGCGGCCATCATTCGCTGTTCGAGACGCGCCAGCAGAATGAATGGGCGGGGCATGGGTTGTCACCGTTTACCTTTGCCCCCTTTGAGGTGATGAAGCAGAACCACAATCTGCACCACGCAGGGATCGGCAATCTTGAACATCGCGAGACGGGCGAAATTCACACGATGACACTGCGCGAATGGAACGAGGCCGATTGGAGCAAACGCCTTTTCTATCGGCTTTATCGCAACCCCTTTGTCCTGGTGCCGGTTGGGGCACTGTTCACCTATTTCATCCGGTATCGCTGGCCCAAGAATACCATGCGGTTCGGATTGAAAGGCGTGTTGCTGCACAATCTTTCGATCGTTGTTTTTCTGGGGCTGCTTTATTTGACTGCCGGCAGTACCGGCATTCTGGTCTGGCTTGTTTTCTCACTTCTGGGTGGGATGCTGGGTGTGTTCCTTGTCTATCTTCAGCACAACTTCGAGGACACGTACTGGGATCGTCGCCCGGATTTGGATCCGCAACTTGCGGCGCTGCAAGGCTCGTCCGCATTGGATTTTGGCTGGTGGTTCGACACCGCAGTGGCCTGCATCACCTTGCACGACATTCACCATTTCAACGCACGCATCCCGTCTTATCGCCTGCGTGCCTGCCATTACAATCTGCCACCCGAGTATACTCCGCGTCGGATCAAGTTCCCCGAGGCGGTCGCAGCGCTGAACCTCAAGCTTTGGGATGAGGACGCCAAACGTTTGGTACCGTTTCCCAAGAAAGGGCGTACGGCGGACTTGGCCCATAGTTAAACAGAGTCGCGCGGTTTGGACCCGCGGCTTGAAGTGGCGTATATCTTGTGTATATACGTTAATACAGGGAGAAAGAGAAAGGATCCGGAATGACCGCAGTGACCGATGTTAAAGGTGTGGGCGAAGCGCTTGCCACGGCTTTGTCCACCAACGGCTTTAAGACAGCCGAGGCGATTGCCAAGGCCAAGCCCGAAGATCTGGTCAAGGTTCCCCGGATTGGTCTGGCGCGTGCTGCGGTGCTCATAGCTGCGGCAAAAGAAGCTACTGCTTCAAAACCCGCTGCCGCTAAACCCGCACCCACTAAACCCGCTGCGCGCCGGGCTCCGGCCCGTAAACCTGCTGCTCAAAAACCTGCGGCCCGTAAACCTGCTGCTCAAAAACCTGCGGCGCGTAAGCCTGCGGCACGACGCACGGCCGCCCGCAAGACCGTTGCAGCCGCCGCCGCCGAGAAACGCGCCGAAGAGGCGGCGAAGAAGGCAGCAGAAGAAAAAGCAGCCGCTGAGGCCGCCGAAGCCAAAGCCCGTAAAAAGGCCAAGGCCAAAGCCAAGGCTGAAAAAGCCGCCAAGAAACGTGCAGAAATGGAAGCCGCGTTTTCAAAGGCCAAGGACAAAGTGAAAGCCAAGTCCAAAAAAGGCAAGAAGTCCAAGAAGGACGATAAGTCGAAAGACGCCGCGAAAAAGAGCGACAAGAAAGACAGCAAGAAGAAAGACAAGAAAAAGGATAAGAAAAAGGCGAAGAAATAAGTCTTCTCCGCCTTTTCATCATATGCGACCGACGCCTTATGGGGCGTCGGTTTTCTTATACCAATGTGCCGTCCAGTTGCAGCGTCAGTTTGCCACCCAGATAAGGGCTGAGAGCTTGCGGAAGGGTTACACTGCCGTCCGCGTTCTGGCCGTTTTCCAACACAGCAATCAGGCAGCGCCCAACGGCCAGACCCGAGCCGTTCAGCGTATGAACGTATTCCGGTTTTCCACCACCTTCGGGACGGAATCGGGCGTTCATGCGGCGTGCCTGAAACGCTCCGGTGGTCGAGACCGAGCTGATCTCACGATACGTGTCCTGACCGGGCAGCCATGCTTCGATGTCGAATGTACGGCGCGCACCAAAACCCATATCGCCGGTGCAAAGAACAACGGTGCGGTAGGGAATACCCAACTGCTCCAGCAGGTCCTCGGCGCAGCGCAGCATGCGCTTTTGTTCGTCATCAGACTCGTCGGGATGCGTGACCGAGACCATTTCAACCTTTTCGAACTGATGCTGACGCAGCATGCCTGACGTGTCCTTGCCCGCGCTACCGGCTTCGGAGCGAAAGCAAGCTGTGTGCGCCGTCATGCGGATGGGCAGGGCAGCTTCATCCAGAATGTCACCTGCGACCGAATAGGTCAGTGTCACCTCAGACGTCGGGATAAGCCACCAGCCGTTGGTTGTCTGATAGCTGTCATCACCGAATTTTGGCAGCTTGTCTGTCCCGTACATCGCCTCATCGCGAACCAAAACCGGAGTCTGCATCTCGGTCAGCCCGTTCTTGTCAATATGAGTATCCAGCATGAACTGAGCCAGCGCGCGATGGATGCGCGCGACGCCCTTTGACAGGTTAACAAAGCGGCTGCCGCTGGTCTTGGCGGCCGTTTCAAAATCCATCGCAGCGGCAACGGCGGGGATTTCGAAATGCTCTTTCGGGGCAAAGTCGAACGTGCGCGGGGTGCCCCAACGGTTCACCTCGACATTGTCGTCCTCATCTGCGCCTTGCGGCACGTCATCGGCAGGCAGATTGGCGATGCGGGCCAGTTGATCGGTCAACAGCGCGTCGAGATCCTTTGCCTCGGTCTGCATCTGGGCGATCTCGGCCTTCTTCTGGGCGACAAGCGCGCGAAGGCGTTCGAACTCTGCCTCGTCACCACGACCCTTTGCAGCACCGACCTCTTTGGAGGCTTTGTTCTGTTCAGCCTGCGCGGTCTCGGCGGCCAGGATCTTGGCCCGGCGACTTTCGTCCAGCCGCAGCAGGTCTGACGACACCGGCGCGTCCCCACGGCGCGCAAGGGCGGCGTCGAAGGCGGCAGGGTTTTCGCGAATGGCGCGGATGTCGTGCATGTCTCAGATCCTTAAATGCGTGAATCACTGAAACCGCTTATGCACCATCTGTCGGGCAGGGTGTAGCACCGGTTACGACTTATCGTCCCTGTCGTGGACTTCATGCGCCAAGTGCCCGTCCCATTCTTCTGCCGGGATCTTTGGTTCCGGCGGGTCGGCCATATAAGACGGCGTCATGATCTGCACGTTATTCTCGTTGAATACGGCCACAATGTTGCGATGCAGATCCGAGCGGATTTTCGGAATGATGCTGCCGCGCGTTGTGTAGCCGTTGATCTGATAGTTGATCGCGTAATCGGCCAGAGCGGTCCACAACACGAAGGGTTCGGGCTTGGCCTTGATGCCTTTTGTGCGATTGGCGGCTTCGATCAGCATCGCCTCGACCTTTTCGGGCGGCTCTTCATACCCGATGCCGACCGTTGTGTGCAGCAACAGCCCGCTGCCATCGGTCTTCTTTGAAAAATTCACTACGTCTGAATTCATCAGTTGCGCATTTGGAATCGAGATCAATTCGTTCTTGATCGACTTCAAATGCGTTTCCATGAGTTTGATCTGAACCACGTCTCCGATGTGATCTCCGATCTGGATACGGTCACCTATTGAGGTGGATCTTCGGTAAATAACGAACAATCCCGCCAGCATGTTAGACACGACCGAGTTAGCGCCCAGCGACAGCATTGCGCCGACCAGAATGGTCAGTCCCTGAAACGCCGCCGAGTCCGAGCCGGGGATGTAGGGGACAGCAAAAACCAGCGCGATCAGAATCACGATGACACGGGCGATATTGAATGTCGGGTTGACCCAGTGTTTCTCGAAATCGCCCATATCGAACGAGCCCGCTTCGACCGCATCGAAGAACACGCGCATCCCTTTGATGATATACATCGTGACCCACGTGATTAGGCCCAGCATGATCAAGTTGGGAATGTAGCTGAGGATGCCTTTGAAGATCAAAAGGACAGGTTCTGTCAGGTAAGTGAGCAGCAGTTGAGCGAAATAACGCGTTTCGGCAAATGCGAGAAGGACGAAAGACAGGTAATAGTAGAAACCCAGAAAGAAGATAATCAGCAGGATGAAATTCAATCCGTACCGGATCAGGGCTGCGATCGCTTCAGCTTGGACGCTTTTGGCAGTCGCCGTCTCAACATCCTTCAAATATCGCTTTACCAGTTTCAGGGTACGCCGCCTTATCCGCCGATGCAGCCATAGGATCAGCGCCACGAAAGCGACAAAACCAAGTGTCCATCCCGCAGCCTCAATTGTCCCTGACACCCGCGCCTGGTCCGTGCGGTTGGCACGATAGGCGAGGATGGCTTCTTCGATAGCCTGACCATGAAGGAAGCTGAGAACATCCAGCTCCATCTGATCCAATTCGGCGTCTGCAACGGTCACGATTGACACGATCACACCGTCGGCGCGGATGCGAACGCCCAGATCGGTTTCTTCAAAAGCGATGTCGACCGCAGGACTTTCTGAGGCTTCGGCAACCTCAATGATCTTGTCCTGAACGCCTTCCGCCCGTTCCGGCGCGGGCAGGGCACTGGACCCACGCAGGAAGAACAACATTTCGCCGTCCACTATGACAGGCGCTTTGAAACTGTCCGCTTCTTCTGCTTCGGGTTCAGCGATTTCAGAGGGTGTTTCTTGCGCCTGCGCCGGGCCGGAAAGCGTCAAACCCACAGATATGGTGATCAGCAAATAACATAGCAAAAGGAAAGGCTTGAATGGCAGTGTCATATGTCCCCCTTCAGTCAAACTATAACCGGATTTGCATATGTTCCTAGGACATATCTGCAACGCTTTGTCCTTAGTTGATGGGTCGTAGTCTTTTTCAAGTGGGACACATCAACGCCTTTGCTTGCAAACAGGCATCTCAAAGCATAGGTTCCGGCCAAATTTGCGGAACGGTACCGCAAGATCTGAACAAAGGAATATCCCATGGAAGGTGGCGCAATCGCCCAGTTTCTCCCGCTGATCCTGATTTTCGCGATCATGTATTTCCTGCTGATCCGTCCGCAGCAGAAGAAAATGAAAGAACACCAGGCCATGGTCGAAGCCGTGCGCCGGGGTGATCAGGTGATTACTCAGGGTGGGGTGATTGGCAAAGTCTCCAAGGTCAAGGAAGGTGAGAACGAGATCGAGGTCGAGATCGCCGAGGGCGTCAAGATCCGCGTGGTCAAGTCGACCATCGCTCAGGTTCTGAACAAGACCGAACCTGCGAAGTAAGTTCGCGCGACAATCCCTTGAAAAGGCAGGGTAATGCTGCAAATTGATACCTGGAAGCGGGTTCTGATCTGGCTGGTCTGCGTGACCGGCTTGCTCATGGCCCTGCCAAACGCGTTCTACACGCGGGTCGAACAATCCAACGACGCAAAAGTTGCCATCGAGTTGGGCAACGACACGCCCGAGATGCAAGCTCAGGCGGCGGAATGGCCCACATGGCTTCCGTCATCTCTGGTTAATTTGGGTCTGGATTTGCGCGGCGGGGCGCATCTTTTGGCTGAAGTCCGGGTGCAGGACGTTTACGAATCCCGGATGGAGGCCATGTGGCCCGAAATCCGGGATGCCCTGCGTGACGAACGTGCGACGGTCGGCACAATCCGCCGTCAGGACTCGGCCCCGGATGAGATTCGTGTTCGGATCAGCCAGCCCGAAGGGATCTCCCGCGCACTGGAAGTGGTGCGCGGACTGGCCCGTCAGGTGCAAACCCTGACCGGTGTCGGAGCCACGGATATTGAGGCCCGCCCAGACGGCGACACTATTGTGGTTCAACTGTCCGATGCGGAAAAGCTGGCGTCGGACGACCGGACCGTGCGTCAGTCGCTTGAAATCATCCGCCGCCGGATTGACGAGGTGGGTACTCGCGAACCCACCATTCAGCGCCAGGGGTCGGATCGTATCCTGATCCAGGTGCCGGGCATCGGCAGTGCCGGAGAGCTTAAGGAAATCATCGGAACCACGGCTCAGTTGACATTTAATCCCGTTGCTGGGCGTGGAAGCGACCCGGACGCCTCTGTCGGGATCGGTGAAGAGGTTGTGCCTTCGATTGACGAAAACGGCGTGTTTTACACCATTGAATCCGCTCCGGTTGTGACGGGTGAGGAACTGGTGGATGCACAGCCTTCGTTTGATCAGAATGGACGTCCTGCGGTCAGCTTCCGGTTCAATACCTCGGGTGCGCGCAAGTTTGGCGACTATACTCGCGACAATATCGGCGCGCCTTTTGCCATTGTGCTTGATGACGAGGTGATTTCCGCCCCTGTGATCCAAAGCCATATCCCGGGCGGGTCTGGTATCATCACCGGCAACTTCAGCGTTGAGGAAAGCACCAACCTGGCCATCCTGCTTAGGGCGGGCGCGTTGCCTGCCGGGCTGGAGTTCCTGGAAGAGCGCACCATCGGTCCCGAACTGGGGCAAGACAGTATTGATGCAGGTAAAGTTGCCACCATCGTGGCATTTGCGGCTGTGCTGGTTTTCATGGGCCTCAGCTATGGGCTGTTTGGCATCTTTGCTAACATCGCCCTGATCATCAACGTGGGCCTGCTGTTCGGATTGCTGTCCCTGATCGGAGCCACGCTGACCCTTCCGGGTATCGCTGGCATCGTTCTGACAGTCGGTATGGCGGTGGATGCCAATGTGCTGATCTTTGAGCGGATCCGAGAGGAACTGAAGTCTGCCAAAGGCCCGGCGCGGGCTATTGAGCTGGGTTATGAAAAGGCGCTGTCGGCCATTTTGGACGCCAACGTCACCACATTCATCACTGCAACCATCCTGTTTGCCATGGGCAGTGGTCCGGTGCGCGGCTTTGCGATTACGCTGGGGCTGGGCATTTTGACCTCAGTCTTTACCGCGATCTTCGTGACGCGCCTGATGGTCGTCATGTGGTTCGAACGCCGCCGTCCGAAAATGATCGAGGTTTGACATGAGACTGAAACTCGTACCCCAGAACACCTCGTTCGATTTCTTCAGCCGCTGGAAAATCTGGCTGGGCATTTCGGGCCTGATGATGGTTGTGGCGTTTGCTTCTTTCATGTTGCAGGGCCTGAATTTCGGTATCGACTTCCGTGGCGGTACAACGATCCGTACGGAAAGCGCGCAACCGATAGATGTGGGGCTCTACCGCGACGCGATTGCGCCTTTGGAGCTGGGTGATGTGACAATCACCGAGATTTTCGATCCCACCTTCGGCCCGGACGAAAACGTCGCCATGATCCGAATTCAGGCGCAGGCGGATGCCGAAGCGGTTGAGGCCGCCACGATCACCGCCGTCGAGGGCGCACTGCAAACCGTTGTGCCTGACATTCAGTTTGTCTCGGTGGAGTCGGTCGGACCAAAGGTATCTGGTGAGTTGATCCAGACTGCGGTTATTGCCGTTGCGCTGGCTATCGGCGCGGTGCTTGTTTACATCTGGCTGCGCTTCGAATGGCAATTTGCGCTGGGGGCCGTGGCTGCCCTTGTGCACGACGTGATCCTGACCATCGGCATCTTCTCGGAACTGCAAATCCGGTTCGATCTGGCGATTATCGCGGCGCTTCTGACCATCGTGGGCTATTCGCTGAACGACACGGTGGTTGTGTTCGACCGCGTACGGGAAAACCTGCGCAAATATAAGAAAAAGGATCTCAAGGAGGTTCTGAACATCTCGATCAACGAAACCCTCAGCCGGACAGTCATGACCTCGGTCACCACTCTGTTGGCGCTGATTTCACTTTACGTGCTGGGTGGAGACGTGATCCGCGGCTTCGTCTTTGCGATGATCTGGGGTGTTATCGTCGGGACCTATTCGTCGGTCTTTGTGGCCTCGACAATCCTGTTGTGGCTGGGGGTCAAGCGCGACTGGTCCAAACCGTCGAATACGGCGGGCAACCAGTTTGCCAACATTGATGCCTGACGCATTACAGCAGGCCCTGGCATTGCCGGGCCTGAACTGGCTAATCCTGACCATCGGAGCCGCGGGCCTTGTCCGCGGCTTCACTGGGTTTGGGACAGCGATGATCTTTGTCCCGGTCGCCACTCAGTTCCTACCGATTGCAGATGTGGTGTTTCTGATGGCAGCGACAGGTATTGTTTCGACTTGTGCGCTGGCACCGCAGGCTTGGCGTGAATGTGACAAATCAGAAATCAGCACTTTGGGTATTGCGGCAGCCATTACCGTACCGCTGGGGCTGTGGATTATGGCGCAGGTGGACACGATCATTCTGCGTTGGATTGCTTGCGGTATCATCGGCCTGACCCTATTGGCTGTGATAACCGGATGGCGTTGGGAAGGGCGGCTGGGCCTGCCCGGTCGACTTGCCATTGGGGGCAGCGCTGGGGTCATCGGCGGGATGACTGGCCTGACCGGCCCGGTTGTCATTGTCTTCTATCTGGCCAGTTCAACGAACGTGCGTAAAATTCGCGCCAATACAATCATCTTCCTAGCATTGCTGGATATTGCGATTGTCTTCAACATCCTGATCAGAGACGCGGCAGATTTGTCGATCCTGTGGATTGTCCTGTTGCTGGGGGTGCCCTATCTGATCACCACGCTCATCGGCAAAGCCGTGTTTGATCCCAAACTGGAACGCATCTATCGCGTGGCGGCTTATTCGGTCATTTTGATCGCGGTGGTGTCCGGACTGCCGATCCTGGATTGACGGAGGAACGACATGCGTCTGAACCAAGTGACCTTTAGCGATGCAAAACCAGTGGACGGTTACGGCCCCGGGTTCTTCCGTATTGGCGGAGAGGTGTTCGAAGGGGCCGTTCTGACCGGTCCGGCGGGGCCTGTGGGCTGGAGCGGCTATGACGATGTTCAATCGCTTCTGAATCTCGCCGATGATATCGACGTCCTGTTTATTGGTACTGGTAAAGACGTGTCCCACATTCCGCAAACTCTGCGTGCCGATCTGGAGAACGCCGGAATCGGTGTCGAAATCATGAACTCACCTGCCGCCTGCCGCACCTATAACGTGCTACTTTCGGAAGGCCGTCGGATTGCGCTTGCGCTGATACCTGTTTGACAGGCTCCCTGTTTCGGCATCGGGACTCGGCAATGTCGCCGCGACCCTGCGGCAAATCTTGCCTTTTGCCCCTGCAAACAATCCGCTAAGCGGGTTTCATGACTCTGACTGTATCCGACCTGTCGATCACGCGTGGGGGCATTCCAGTGCTGGAAGGTCTCAGCTTTCAACTGCCGCCCGGTAAGGCACTGATCTTGCGTGGGCCGAACGGGATCGGCAAAACGACCCTTCTGCGCACTTTGGCAGGTTTGCAGCCGCCGCTTGCAGGAACCATTGAAGGTGCCGAAGATCAAATTGCCTATGCGGCGCATTCGGACGGGTTGAAACCGACACTGACGGTGACCGAGAACTTGACCTTCTGGGCCTCGGTCTTTGGGACAAGCGGTATACAAGACGCATTGGATGCGTTTGATCTGAACGAGTTGGCCGATCGCCATGCCGGTAATCTATCAGCTGGTCAGAAGCGACGGCTGGGGCTTGCCCGGATGCTGGTGACTGGACGACCGATCTGGATGCTGGATGAGCCCACCGTGTCGTTGGACAAAAACGCGGTGCAGATGTTTGCCGATGCGGTGCGGGCCCATCTGGGGAAGGGTGGGTCGGCCCTGATTGCGACCCATATCGATCTTGGCCTGGACGGAGAGGTTCTGGACGTGGGACCCAACAAAGCCAAACCCAAACCCATTGACGATTTCGACGGAGGCTTCCTGTGATCGCCCTTTTGCTGCGCGACCTGAAACTGGCCTTCCGTGCAGGCGGCGGTTTTGGACTGGGACTGGCGTTTTTTCTGATCGTGACCGTGATGGTGCCGTTTGCTGTTGGGCCACAATCCTCGCTGCTTTCGACCATCGCACCCGGTGTTCTTTGGCTGGGGGCGTTGCTTGCCTGTTTGCTGTCGCTCGACCGCTTGCTGGCCTTGGATTGGGAGGACGGGTCGCTGGACTTGTTGGCCACCGCACCGCTGCCGCTGGAATCGGTTGTGACCATCAAGGCTTTGGCGCATTGGCTGACCACAGGATTGCCTCTGGTTCTTGCAGCTCCGTTCCTGGGGGTATTGCTCAATCTTCCTGTGCCGGGTTTTTTTTGGCTTGTGATTTCACTGCTGATCGGCACCCCTGCGATGAGCGTGATCGGAACTTTTGGCGCGGCTTTGACCGTCGGCTTGAAGCGTGGCGGCTTGCTTTTATCACTGCTGGTGCTGCCGCTATACGTGCCCACATTGATTTTCGGGGCCGAGGTTGCGCGTCGCGGTGCAACGGGGATGGAAGTACAGACGCCTTTGCTCATGCTGGCAGGCATCACGGCGGCGACGATCGCGCTGCTGCCCTTCGCCAGCGCGGCAGTGTTGCGGATCAATCTGCGGTGAACCGTCTCAATATTGACCGAGGTCAATTGAGAACCACCCCAACTCGGACTAGATAGGGCCCATGTCTATCGCAGCCAAAGCCAATGCCCTCTGGGAATATGCCAACCCGCGCAAGTTTCTTGCAACCAGCGAGCGTGTCCTTCCGTTTTTCTGGATCACCTCGATTGCCTGCATCGTCGTTGGGCTGATCTGGGGCTTTTTCTTTACGCCGGACGATTACAAACAAGGGTCGACGGTCAAGATCATCTATCTGCATGTGCCTGCGGCACTGATGGCGATCAACTGCTGGCTTATGATGTTGGCGACGTCGTTGGTTTGGCTGGTACGACGTCACCATGTCAGTGCGCTGGCAGCGCGAGCGGCGGCACCGATTGGGATTGTGATGACCCTTATTGCTTTGCTGACAGGCGCGATCTGGGGGCAGCCGATGTGGGGCACCTGGTGGGCCTGGGATCCGCGACTGACCTCGTTTCTGATCCTGTTTCTGTTCTACCTTGGATATGTCGCCCTGTGGGAGGCGATTGAAGATCCGGATACGGCGGCCGACCTGACCTCGGTCCTGTGCCTTGTGGGGTCTGTTTTTGCGATCCTCAGCCGTTATGCGGTGAACTTCTGGAATCAGGGGCTTCATCAGGGCGCATCTGTCATGCGCGCAGCGGCTGTGACCGGGACAGACACCGAAGAAAAGGTCAGCAACATTTTCTTCTATCCGCTGCTGGTCTGCATCATCGGCTTTGTTCTGCTGTTCATCGCATTGGTGCTGTACCGTACCGGAACCGAAATTCGCGCGCGTCGGATCAAGGCGCTGATGGCGCGGGAAAGGGTGGGCGGATGATTCCCGATCTTGGAAAATATGCTGATGCGGTTCTGTCGTCTTATGCCGTGTCTATCGTTCTTCTGGTGGCGTTGGTTGCGTTCAGTGTGATGCGTGGACGCAAGGTGCGCAAAGATATGGAACACGTCGAACAAAGGATGTCGCGCAATGGCTAAGATTTCGCCCTTGATGATCGCTCCGCCGCTGATTTTTGGTGCCTTTGCCGTATTGGCCGGAATCGGCATGTTCCGCGACGATCCAAACGCTCTGCCATCCGCGCGGGAAGGGCAGCCCGCCCCACCGGTGGTCCTAAGCGAGTTTCCCGGCAAAACCCCATTCGATGACGCAACCCTGCGCGACGGAGAGGTCAAGCTGGTCAACTATTGGGCCAGTTGGTGCGCCCCTTGTCGCGCCGAACACCCCAATCTGGACGCTTTGGCGAAAGAAGGCATTCCGGTCTATGGTATCAACTACAAGGACCAGTTGGCCAACGCAGACGCATTTCTGACCGAGCTTGGCGATCCTTACACTGCGATGGGACGGGACGAGCAAGGCCGCATGGCGCTGGATTGGGGCCTTTACGGCGTGCCTGAAACCTATGTGATTGATGGCGATGGCACCATCATCCAGCGTTTTGCCGGGCCTATTACGCAGCGTGTGATCGAAAGCACGATCCGCCCTGCCTTAGAAAAGGCTGCGGGCGGATAACGCCCTCATTTTGCATCAGCTATAATTACAACCGATAGCCCCCGGTGACACCTAAGACTTCACCGGTTATGAACCCCGCTTCGTCCGAGGCAAGAAAGCGCACGACTTTTGCGATGTCTTCCGGCGCGCCAACCCGGCCAAGGGCGGTGTCTTTGACAAACAATTCCGTCAGATCGTCAGAGCGTGGAGCCTCGGGGATGTTGATCGCGCCCGGGGCAATCGCATTGACCCGAATACCCTGCGGACCCAGTTCCTTGGCCATGGCACGGGTCCACAGGTTAAGCGCAGCCTTGCTGGCCCCATAGGTCGCGGCATCGCGCGGTGGGAGGGTCGCGTTCATGGACGAGATGTTCACGATGGATGCCCCGGCTTGCAGATGGGGCAGGGCGGCGGTCAGAAGGGCCACGGGTGCAAGCAAATTCAGGTCAAGGATGTCTCTGTGATCCTGCAAATTGAACGCCTCTTTAGGCGTTGGGCGGACAAGCCCGGCATTGTTCACAATAACATCCAGCCGTCCGAACTGTGCGATGACCTGATCAATCACGCGAGTGGGCTGATCTTGCTGCGTCAGGTCTGAGCGTATCGCCAGAACGTCGCCGTCCAACGCATCCAAATCGGGAGCGCTGTTTAACCACGTAAACGCAATTTTGTGATCTCGACCAAGGTCTTCGACGATTGCCCGGCCAATCCCTCGGGCACCGCCGGTTATCAATGCAACTTTGTCCATAGGCACACCAAATCTGCAAAGTGGATGTGTTTCAACGCTTAATCTGATCGTCCTGGAAAAGCGTTAGCTGCGCAGCAGAATCCAAATCATCGCCGCGATGAACGCAAAGGTCACCAGGTTCATCAGAGTATCTGTGAGATCACCGATCAGCATCGTGCTGGCCCTCCTCTCTTAGGCCGCGGAACAGGCAGACCATCAGCAGGACTGAAATGAAGACAAAGGGCAAAGCGCCCAGTGAAATCAGAATTTTGACCGAGTCCACAGAACCTGAAAGGATCATCGCAACGCTCAATAATCCTAGTAACGCCCCCCAGATCAGGCGTACGCGGGGGGGCGGGTTCTCGTCTCCACCGGTCGAGAAAGTGCCCAAAACAAATGCCGCGCTGACGACGCTGGTCACAATGAACAGAAACGCAGCCAATACCGTTGCGAGTGTTGTGATCAAGGACAGCGGCAGCCGGTCGAGCAGAGCAAAGGTCACGCGTTCGATGTTTGTCTGCGTATAGGCCAACAGTTCGCCGGCCCCGTTGAGCGCCTCGAAAAGTCCGATACCGCCAAACGCGCCAAACCAGAGGATTGAGAACAGGGTGGGGGCGAACAGTACCCCGATTACGAACTCTCGTATCGTTCGACCGCGAGAAATGCGCGCCACGAAGACGCCCACAAAAGGCCCCCAGGCGATCCACCAGACCATGTAGGTGAGGGTCCAGTCGCTGAACCATCTGGTGACGTCGTCCCCAAAAAACGTGAAGGTTTGAAAGCCGCGTGGGATGACATTGGTGACGTAATCGCCAAATCCCTGCACCACGGTATTCAAAAGATATTCGGTTGGCCCAAGAATGATGGTGTACGCCACGAGGCTGATTGCAATCAGCATGGCAGCGTTAGATAAGCGCGCCATACCCTGCCCCAGATCAATCAAAAGCGCAGGGATGTAAGCTCCGACCATTGCCAGAAACACGACGGTAATCAAAAATGCTCCGACCGTTTCCCGGCCTCCCAACACCGCAATTCCGTCTGCGACCTGAAAGACGCCCATGGCCATTGAGCCACCAACGCCAATGGCAATCGCAATGATCGCCATGAAGTCTGAAAGCCATCCAACACGTTCGGCCCAGCGTTCACCGGGAAACAGGCTTATGATCGGTGCGCTGACCATCATCCCAGTACCGCGCCGAAAGCTGAAATAGGCGATGGTTAGGGCAGTTGATCCGTATATGGCCCAAGCGTGCAAACCCCAATGGAAGTTGGTCGCCAGCATGGCCTGCTGCGCCGCGATGTAATCGGGTGCCATGCCTGAGATGAAATTGAAGTGGGTTAATGGTTCGGCCACCGCCCAGAACAAAAGACCGACCCCCATCCCGGCTGAGAACAACATCGAAATCCATGTGGCGGTGGAGAATTCAGGTTCTTCGTCGTCGCGACCAAGGCGAATGTTCCCGTATTTCGAGAACGCCAGAACCAGACACCCGATCAACATGCCCGAGGCGGCAAGCATCACAAACCATCCCCGGCTGTGGAAGGTCTGTTGCACAATACCACTGGCCCAGGTCACCAAACTCTGGATGTCGACAACCCCCCATATCCCGATCACGGCAATGACACTGAGGGAACAAACCAGCAGGGCGTTTGGTTTTTGCATGGCGCGTGGCTTCCGTGAATGACCTTGCCCAACAGTTTCAGGTTTTCGAATGAATGGCCAGAAAACAAAACCCCCGGCGCTTGGCCGGGGGGTTAATTCGCACGTTAAGCTGTCTGGTCACGATGCCTTTGCAAGGTTGCGCAGCACATAGTGCAACACGCCACCGTTTTCGATGTATTCAATTTCGGGCGCGGTATCGATGCGGCATTTCAGGGTGATGGTTTTCTCAGTTCCGTCGCCAAAAACGATTGTGCAGGGCACCTCTTGCAGGGGCTCAACCGAATCCAATCCGTGGATTGAGACGGTTTCATCCCCTTTCAGGCCAAGCGTCTTGCGTGTGTCACCCCCTGTGAATTCGAACGGAATGACGCCCATTCCAACCAAGTTTGACCGGTGGATACGCTCAAAGCTTTCGGCGATGACGGCTTTCACACCCAGCAGCGCAGTGCCTTTGGCTGCCCAGTCGCGGCTTGAGCCCGCGCCGTACTGCTCGCCACCAAACACCACCAACGGCGTGCCGTTCGCCTGATAGGCCATCGACGCGTCGTAGATCGAGGTTTGTTCGCCATCCGGACCCTTGGTGTAACCGCCTTCGACGCCCTCCAGCATCTCGTTCTTGATGCGGATATTGGCGAAGGTGCCGCGCATCATGACCTCGTGATTGCCGCGGCGTGAGCCGTAAGAGTTGAACTCACGCGGTTGCACCTGCCGTTCGATCAGATACTGGCCAGCGGGCGAGGTCGTCGCAAATGACCCGGCAGGCGAGATATGGTCGGTTGTGACCATGTCGCCCAGAATCGCCAGAACCTTGGCCCCTTCGATATTCGAGATTGTGCCCGGTTCAGCACCCATGCCCTGAAAGTAAGGCGGGTTTTGAATGTAGGTCGAGGTCGGCGGCCAGTTGTAGGTTTCCTGTTGTGGAACTTCGACCCCGCGCCATTTCTCGTCGCCTTTAAACACGTCGGCGTATTTTGACTGAAACGCCTCGCGGGTCACAGTGGCCTCGACCAGTTCAGCGATTTCACTCTGGGTCGGCCAGATGTCTTTCATGAAGACGTCATTGCCGTCCTTGTCCTGACCGATTGGTTCCGAGGTCAGATCAACATCCATCGTGCCGGCCAGTGCATAAACCACCACCAGTGGCGGCGAGGCCAGATAGTTGGCACGGACGTCCGGTGAAATACGCCCCTCGAAGTTGCGGTTGCCGGACAAAACCGACGTGGCGACCAGATCGCCCTCGGCAATTGCCTCGGAAATTTCTTTCTGGATCGGGCCCGAGTTCCCAATGCAGGTGGTACAGCCATAACCAACAAGGTTGAACCCGATGGCGTCCAGATGCTGTTGCAGACCGGCGGCCTCGAGGTATTCAGACACGACCTGCGAACCGGGGGCCAGAGACGTCTTGACCCAGGGTTGACGGTTCAGACCCAGTTCATGTGCTTTCTTCGCCACCAAACCGGCACCGATCATCACATAAGGGTTCGAGGTGTTGGTGCAGGAGGTAATCGAAGCGATCACGACCTTACCCGACTCCATGCCGTATTCTTCGCCCTTGACTTCGACCTGTTTGCCCATCGGGCGTTTGAAGGTCTCGGCCATTTCCTTGGTAAAGGCCGCCTTGGCGTCGGTCAGGGCAACATAGTCCTGCGGGCGCTTCGGGCCCGAGATCGCCGGGACGATCGTGCCCATGTCCAGCGTTAGGGTATCGGTGTAGATCGGAGCATAGTCCGCGTCGCGCCAGAGGCCGTTTTCCTTGGCATAGGCTTCGACCAGCGCCAGACGGTCCTCGTCGCGGCCGGTATTGCGCATGTAACGAAGGGTCTCGCCGTCGATGGGGAAGAAGCCGCAGGTCGCGCCGTATTCCGGTGCCATGTTGGCGATGGTCGCACGATCGGCCAGCGGCAGGCGGTCCAGGCCTTCGCCGTAGAACTCGACGAACTTACCAACAACGCCCTTTTCGCGCAGCATTTCCACGACCTTGAGAACAAGGTCTGTACCGGTGGTGCCTTCGACCATCGAACCCGTCAGTTCAAAACCCACAACTTCGGGTATCAGCATCGAGATCGGCTGACCCAGCATCGCGGCCTCGGCTTCGATGCCGCCAACGCCCCAGCCCAGAACGGCCATGCCGTTGACCATGGTGGTGTGGCTGTCGGTGCCGACCAACGTATCAGGATAAGCGACCTCATCCCCGTTTTGGTCTGTGTCCGACCAGACCGTCTGTGCGAGGTACTCCAGATTCACCTGATGGCAGATACCGGTTCCGGGGGGCACGACACGGAAGTTGTTGAACGCCGACTGGCCCCATTTCAGGAACTGGTAGCGTTCCATATTGCGTTCGTATTCGCGGTCCACGTTCATCTGAAATGCGCGCGGATTGCCGAATTCGTCAATCATGACCGAGTGGTCGATGACCAGATCAACCGGGTTCAGCGGATTGATTTTCTGTGCATCGCCGCCCAGTTCTTTGATGCCGTCGCGCATCGCAGCAAGGTCCACGACCGCCGGAACGCCGGTGAAATCCTGCATTAGCACGCGGGCAGGGCGGTACGCTATCTCACGCGGGTTCTTCCCACCGTTCACGCCCCATTCGGCGAATGCTTTGATGTCTTCGACAGAGACTGAAAAGCCGTCATCTTCGAACCGCAGCATGTTTTCCAGCACGACTTTCAGTGCCGCGGGAAGTTTCGAGAAATCGCCCAGACCGGCCTCTTGGGCGGCGGGGATGGAATAATATGAAATGGATTTGCCGTTCACGCTTAGGCTGCGGCGTGTCTTGGCAGTGTCCTGTCCGACTCTGATGGGCATCAGTGGCCTCCCTCTCAAATGACTTGGGCAATGGGATTCGCTGTCTGTTATCTGTATCACCAAACCCCTTCGTTCAAGGAAGAACAAGAACAAAGGGAGCAATTTTGTATACCATCGCACACATTGATGAGGCAAATGTGCACCTGCGCCTCAAGAAACCTTGATTGGTCGTTGAACAGCGAAGCAGCTATTGCTGAATCCCAACCGCCGAAATCGAGAGTTCTTATGTTCAGACCCGCCATTTTGACTGCCCTGATATCCTGTTTTCTGGCTGCATCTGTCGCGGCCGAGGATGATCCTGTGGTGGTTGAATTGTTTACGTCACAAGGCTGTTCGTCTTGTCCCCCGGCGGACCGGCTGATGCATGATCTGGCCAAGCGAGACGACGTCATCGGCTTGGCGCTGCACGTGGACTATTGGGACTACATTGGGTGGAAGGATGAATACGCTGACCCGGACCACACCACACGGCAGCGCGCCTATGCCCGGGAAGGCGGACGCTCGATGATCTATACGCCGCAGATGGTGATCAACGGGCAGCATGACATTGTGGGTGCCCAATCTCGAGAGCTCGACCGCCTGATCAATGCGCATCTTAAGGCAGTGCCCGAGGCTTCGGTGATCGCAATCCGAACAGCGGATGAAGTGACTGTGGAAGTCATGCCAGTGGAATTGCCGGAGGGCGAGACCTATGACATTCGTGTCGTCCAGTATTCGCCCATGCGCCACGCCTCGATCCGTCGTGGAGAGCTGGCTGGGCACGACTTGGACTATGCCAATGTGGTGGAAACCTGGCAGATCGCCGGGCAATGGGACGGCGTCGCACCACAAACCTTCTCAGCCCAACTTGGATCGGATCTTCCGGCGGTTGTTTTGGTTCAACGCGCAGGCCACGGCCCTATTGTTGCGGCAACGCGCGTGAAGTGATCAAGGCATCTCGTCCGGGGCAATGCCAAGCCCGTTCCAGTGCTTCCAGCGGCGGTGAATCCAGAACCATTGCCCCATATGCTGGCGGACCATCTTCTCTAGGTCATCATTGGTGAACTGGGTCATGGTTTTTGGATCCGTATGCGGAACCGGATCGTGCAAAATGATCTCAAAATCTATGCCATTGGGTTGACGCACAGCGTAGCAAGGGATGAGTTCCGCCTTGTATTTCATCGCGAGTTCAGCGTTCAGCACAGAGGTCACGGCGGGTTTGTCGAAAAACATCAGTTCTTCGCCCCCCATGGCGTGAAGGTCAGACACGATGGCAATGATGCCACCCTTTTTCAGCGTGCGCACCATTTCAACCATCCCTCGACGTCCTTGTTCGAACATGGGGGCACCGGTCTTGTAGAAGGCTTCTACGTAAGCGTCGTTGAAATAAGGGTTTGCCATCCTGCGATACAGGCAGCCTATCGGCTGACCGCTGTGTTTTTGCAGGGCAATGCGCGCGGCCAGATAGTGGCCAAAATGCGCAGTAATCATCATGACCGGGCGCCCTTCGGCGACTGCTGCATCAAAGGCGGCAATGCCTGGGCCTGAAATCTTTGCTGTACTCTGACGCTCGGTGAAGCCCTCTGGCGAAAAATGCTCCATGATCGCCCGACCTGCATTGTCCGGCACATCACGACAAATCTTTTTAACCTCGGCATCGGACAGGTCAGGGCAGGTGAGCTTCAGATTGCGACGGATACGTGTGCGAAAACCAACCACCGGGGCCAGTGATCGCATGATCGCGCCCATGGTCGCGATGCGCCGTTCATAAGGAAGCAGGCGCATTGCCCCGATAATCCCCTGAAGGACCAGATTGGTGACATAGTATTTTCCAAGCTCAAACTTGCTGAGCTCCGACTTTTCGACGGGCATGGAGGCATCTCACCGCGTGTTGCGAAGTTCTGTGCCAGACATACAGGCCGATGTTGGTAAGCTCAAGCGTTCAGCAAGGTGCCGATCAAAGTGGACGGATCGCGGCGCATAATCTTGACTTAAGTGCTATCCGGCCTCTTCTTCGGGATCGACCAAAGCGATTGTTCCTGCATCAGCCAATGTCCGAATGGCACCAACCACCTGTGTCATCGCGTCTTCAGCTTCAGATTGCTTGACGCGTCCACGTTCGCCCATCTCTTCGCGCAAATTATCCGCCATGCGGGACGAGATGTTGGACAAAAGAAACTCGACCGATGCTTTGTCATCATCGGCGGCTGCTCCGGTTAGGGCCGTGACCAGAACGGGTTGGTCCACTTCGCGCAGTATGGCGGGAACATCGCGGGCTGCGATACGGCTGGAGATATGGGCGAAGGTAAAGATTGATTGACGCACGAGATCGGCAAAAGCGGCGTCATCCTCATCCAGTGCATTCAGCAAATCGTCACGCGTTGCAGCCGCAGACTGGTTCAGGATCGCGCCGACACGCGCGCCGGGGCCGTCATCGAACGCCTGAGCCGGGCGCTGATCCAGTTGCGCAGCCAAGGACCAGCCAATTCGTTCAACCGATTCGGGGGTGACATTTGCCGTCTTTGAAACTGCGTAAGTGATCCGACGGGCCACCGGGCCGGGCATATGACCCAGCATCTGAGCCGCCTGTGCGGTGTCCATTTTGGATAGCATCACAGCAGCCACTTCGGTGCTTTCCGCCTGAGCCATGGCGGCAAGATCCTCGGCAGGGATGTCGCGCAGTCTTTGCCACGGATCGCCGACCTGACGTACACCCGCCACCTTGCGCAGACGGGCCGCCGTTTTGGGGGCGATTTTTCCGGTTACTGCATCCAGTGCCCCTGCCAGCCCGTGCGGAAACGCCAGCCCAAGGTTATTCAAAGCCTCGCTGAATTCCTGCGCCACGGCATCCAGAGTTACACGATCCACCAGCCCCATCTCGCCAAGTTGATGTGTCAGCCTTTCTTGCAGATCATCTGGCAGTTCTTCCAGAGGAAGATCCGCGCCTTCGTTGAGCAAAAGGCGCACAACAACCGCGGCCTTCTGGCGGCTGGTCAATGTCCTGGGAACAAGTCGCGGTGTGTCGTCATTCCCTGTGGCAAGCGGAGCGGATGCCCCGGGTGCCGCTTGTATCAATGCGTTTGTGTCCTGCATCTGCCTGTGGTGCCAAAAATTCTGAACCACAGGCAGATTACGGAGAATCGGGTTAAATAACCTTGAAGTTTAGTAGTTATAGGTCAGCCCGGTGCGGATGGCTTCACGCAACGATGCCTCGGCCCAGGTTCCTTCGCCACCACGTGCTTTGATCTCGCGCCATTGCTCGATCGCAAGATCGGTTCTGCCTTCGGCGACAAAGCCCTGTCCCATGTAACTGCGGGCGAGGATGTTGTCGGGGTTAGAGTTGATGGCATTGGTGTAGAAGACGTTTGCTAGCTCAAGCTCACCCATTTTGCGGTACGTAAAACCCCAATACGTCAGGACGCGATCATCGTCCTGATCCATGATGCGCAGAATGTTCTGAGCGTTCTCGAATTGCCCGTCATAAGCCAGCTCGCGCACGGCGTCATACAGCTCATCATCGGTGAAATTGGTCTTGTTCGGTTTGACACAACGCCCCGCGTCCTTGTCGTAGACGCGGCCAAAAAGGCACCTCTTGGTCGTGTTCGTTGGTTTTGGTGGGGTCGTGGTGCTGCCACCATCGCCGGCTGCATACAAAGCCGGTGCGAAGGCGAAAGCCTGAAGGGCAATAGCTGAAACTAAAACAAGGCGCATTTTCCTACTCCGTTCTTTGGGCTGCTCTGATCAAGCATAGCGCGATTTGATAAAAGGCTAACAATTGCGCTGTCGCTTTTATTCACAAGTAGGAAAGAAAAACCTCAGCTATTGACGGTTTTTACGCAACTATGGGCCTCGGCGTCCCATTGTGTTCCCGGTGCGCAGGACTGCGTTTGTTCAGTATGGGCGCTGCAGGCCAAAGCGACAGAGGCTGAGCAGCCAAGGGCCAATGCGCAAATCAAAGTCCGGATCATCAAGCTTCTCCTGTTCAGGAATGCGCGGACAAGATAACCGATTTTTGATGATCTGGCAAAAGAACAAGGCCCGGATCGCTGCGTGCGAACCGGGCCCCTGAACTGCTTGATCGCTTAAGAATTATTCGCCGAACACTCGGGCAAAGATCGTATCGACATGCTTGGTGTGATAGCCGAGGTCGAATTTTTCTTCGATTTCTTCAGGGCTGAGCGCAGCGGTGACATCCGCATCTGCCAGCAACTCTTCTTTGAAGTCGGTGCGATGTTCCCAGACCTTCAGCGCGTTGCGTTGGACCATGGCGTATGCGTCTTCACGGCTGACCCCGGCTTGGGTCAGCGCCAACAAAACCCGCTGGCTCATAACAAGGCCAGGGAACTTGTTCATGTTCTCCATCATGTTTTCTGGGAAGATCAGCATCTTGTCGACCACGCCAGTCAGCCGCGCCAGCGCGAAATCGAGCGTGATCGTGGCGTCCGGCCCGATCATACGTTCAACCGAAGAATGCGAGATGTCGCGCTCGTGCCAGAGCGCAACGTTTTCCATCGCCGGGATCACGGCTGCGCGGACCATGCGCGCCAGACCTGTCAGGTTCTCGGTCAGAACCGGGTTCTTCTTGTGTGGCATAGCCGAAGAACCCTTCTGACCCATCGAGAAAAACTCGGCCCCTTCCAACACCTCGGTCCGCTGCATGTGGCGGATCTCGATGGCGATGTTTTCGATGCTGCTGGCGATGACACCCAGAGTCGCAAAGAACGCGGCGTGGCGGTCACGCGGAATGACTTGCGTGCTGATCGGCTCAGGCACCAATCCCATCTGGTCGCAGACATGTTCCTCAACGCGCGGATCGATATTGGCAAAGGTGCCAACTGCGCCGCTGATCGCGCCGGTTGCGATTTCCGCGCGAGCGTCCCGCATCCGCGACAGGTTGCGGTCCATCTCGGCGTAGAAGCGGGCAAAGGTCAGGCCCATCGTGGTCGGCTCGGCATGGATGCCGTGGCTACGACCGATGCGTACAGTATCCTTATGTTCAATCGCGCGGCGCTTGAGCGCAGCCAGAAGGCCCTCAAGATCGGCGATCAGGATGTCAGCGGCGCGGGTCAATTGCACGTTCAGGCAGGTGTCCAGCACGTCGGAACTGGTCATGCCCTGATGCACAAAACGGGCTTCTTCGCTGCCCACATGCTCGGCCAGATGGGTCAGGAAGGCGATGACATCGTGTTTGGTGACGGCCTCAATCTCATCAATACGGGCTACGTCGAATTCCACGTCTTTGGCTTTCCACACGGCCTCGGCGTTTTCGCGCGGGATGACGCCCAGATCGGCCATGGCATCGCAAGCATGTGCCTCGATCTCGTACCAGATGCGGAACTTGCTCTCGGGCGACCAGATGGCGACCATGTCAGGGCGGGAATAACGAGGAATCATTGGCGGCAGCACCTTTTTGTGATTGGGATGAGGCGTTGGCGCGGGGTTTAGCCCTGTGTGCAGCAGGGAACAAGAAGAGAGAACGCGTATGAGACGGTTTGCCCTGATTTTGGCCCTTTGGCCGGGTGTTTTGGCCGCAGATGGCTTTCAGAAATTGTCAGGTGATGAAATTCTAGCTGCGCTGACGGACAAGAAACTCGAATATGGTGCAGGGGTTTGGCAAACCTTCGAGGCCAGCATGAGCACGCAGTACTTCTCGGGTGGGCCAAGCGCCGGGCGCTGGGCCGTGCGCGAGGATCAGTATTGTTCGATCTGGCCACCTTCAGATTTGTGGGCCTGTTACGATGTCTTCCGCAATGAGGATACTATCCGGTTCGTCGATGATGCAGGCGGTCAGACAGACGGCGTTTACGCGCAATAGAGGCGCGATTTCTAACCCCGTCGGCGACGGCAACCGCGCTTTGAAAGCTCACATGCGGGGTCGTAATCCGCCCGGTCTTTGCGTGCCGGTACTGGACAAACTGCGTCTGGAAGGGTCAAGCTGCGTTTGAGGAAATCATCAGGTTATTGAGATATGCGTTTGTTTTCAGGATCATTGCTGGCCGCGTGCGCTGCCGTGTGGCTGAGCGCGGCAGGGTCAGTGGCGGCCGATACTCCGGTGACGTACACAGAAGATGGTCGTGCGTTGTTTCGTTTCAGTGTCCCTGACTTTTGGGTGCTGCGCACTGGCGGCCCGCGAGAGATCGAGGATTCAGAGCTGGGTGACACGCGCGGAGTGTCCCGCGTCATGGGGATGCGCCCAGTGACAGACGATACAGTCTGGATGGGGTTTGTTTCGCCAGACGGCGTAGCATCCATTCAGGATGGTGTCCGCTACTTGCAGGATATCGACAAGTTTCTGGTCAACGATCCAACCGTTACAAGCACCAGCGACACACGTATCGGAGGATTGCCTGCGAAGGTGTTCCGGGGCACCGGACGCCGCGAAGGCAGGGGGGTCAGCTTTACAGCAACGCTTATTGACCTGCCGCGGGGCCGCGTTGCAGTTGCCGTGGCCATCCTGCGCGATGGTGCGAATCCGGACTATGCTGACGATCTGAACGCAGTCTTCGCGTCGTTCCGGTCGCTTCAGTAAGGAGAGGGTGCGATGAATTTTCAAATGATCAGACGGATTTCTCTTGCACTTGGGCTGGGCGCAGCAAGCTTTGGCTTGTCAGCCTGTGAAGGCGTCTCGGTTGGCGTTGGGTATGGATATGGGTACGACCCGTTCTACGACTCGATGCTTTGGAACGACTATTACCGTCGAGACGTCAACATCGATATCGACCGGCCTGATCGACCAAACCGGCCCGACCGACCGGTTCGTCCTGATCGTCCGAAACCGCCGGTTGCCAAACCGCCTGCACGGCCAAGGCCGCCGACGGCGCGTCCACCCGCCGCACGGCCACCCATTCATCGGCCATCACCGCGCCGCTAAGAAATTCAAGGCCGCCAGACAGGCGGCCTTTTTTTACGGCAGAAGCTCGGTTGTGATATGGGCGGAACCTTCCAGCGTTCGGTGTACCGGGCATTTGTCAGCTATCTCAAGCAGGCGCTGTTTTTGCGCCTGATCCAGCGGACCGGTCAGCCGGATTTTCCGACGAAACTGATCCACTTTGCCCTCATTGGCCAGACCTGCATCCTGCGCATGCACTTTGTCATGACAGACATCAACGCTGATATTTGTCAGGGGCCAGCGCTTGCGTCGGGCGTACATCCGGATCGTCATGGATGTGCAAGCGCCCAGACCAGCGGATACAAACCCGTAGGGGGACATGCCTTTGTCTGTACCGCCGTACGAGACCGGCTCATCCGCGACCGCGTGGTGATGGGGTCCGGCCTGAATATCTTGCATAAAGCCGCTTGGGTCAGCCTCGGTGACACGCACAACACCTTCCGGGGCACCGGGTGGCGGGGCGGGTGGGCAAAGCTTTACGTAACGCGAAACCCAAGCGGTTATCACATCAGCCGCATATTCGGCATCCTCAGCACGTGTGATCAGGTGATCGGCATCGTCGAGAGTCACAAAGCTTTTGGGATGTTTTGCCGCCAGAAAAATCGCGCTTGCGTTATCGATGCTGACGGTTTCATCCCGCGGTGCGTGCAGGATCAACAACGCAGCTTTGAGTTCAGCAATGGACGCCGACAAGGCAGATTGCGCGATGTCATCTACAAAGGCTTTGCCAATGCGGAAAGGACGCCCGCCTAACGTGACTTCGGCACTGCCGTCCTGCTCAATCTGCGGTAAAGCGGCTTCGAAATGATGCGAGACATGACTTGGGTCTGCCGGAGCCCCGATGGTCACCACGGCTTTTATCGACGGAATGCCCGCCCGCGCACGCAGAACCGCTGCGCCGCCCAGCGAATGTCCGATCAACAGGGCTGGGGCCATTTTCCGTCCGGCCAGGTATTGCGCGGCGGCAATCAGGTCTTCGACATTCGAGGTAAAGGTCGTGTTCGCGAACTCTCCTTCGGAATGGCCCAGCCCGGTAAAGTCAAAGCGCAGAACTGCGATCCCCATGGCGGCCAGTCGGGCAGATATACGTCGGGCCGCTGGGATATCCTTGGAACATGTAAAGCAATGGGCAAAGAGCGCTGTCGCCAGCACCGGACCGTCCGGCAGGTCAAGACGCGCGGCCAGTTGGCTGCCGTCATGTCCGGCAAAGGTAATGCGTTCCGTGGGCATGTCGGCTCCTTGAATGGGTTGGGGGAACACCGACAATAGTGGGTTTATGTTGCTCCGGTCTCAACCCTTATGTCAGTCGCGTCACGTGAAGGTGAGAACTTTGTGCGCGTTTCCTCACCTGTGAAACATCATCTGGCCAAGCGTAAAGATTGAGAGGGCGGTCTTACAAACCTGCACTTAATGCATCACGTATCGTGATGTTGTGTAAATTAAACATTCATTTTACTTATATTCTGTTGAGGCACATCTATGGATCGCAGTTGTCGACCAAGGAGATACCCATGTCACACGCAGAAATCACCGCCCGCACCCCTGTGATGCACCCTCTGTGGATCATCGCGTTGCTACTGGCCGGTGTCACAGGCTTTGTCGCTGGACAGTCCTGGCCCGCAAACTTGAGCGGGCCACAGGTTCAAGACGAACCGATCCTGGAAGACTGGCACGGCAATGTCCGCCGGTCGCATTGGTCAAAGTGAGGCGTTGGCCTCACTCTGCCCCCATTAAGCGGGCATCGAACGGGTACTTTGTCAGGTTCTCATAGCCGTCCTCGGTAATGAGAACCTGATCTTCAAGCTTGATGCTGAAATCACCGCCAACCTCGCCAACGCAAGCTTCGACACACAGAACCATTCCGGGCTCCAGTGCATAGTCGTAGGATCCTTTGACAGCCTGATCGGGATAGGCCACAAGCGGCCACTCGTCACACAGGCCGACGCCGTGCATCAGACAGCCGTATTTCTGCGCCTGAAACTTGTCATCCAACCGATGAGAGTTTGCCGTCAGTTCCGGGATCATCACACCGGGTTTGAGCATCTCCATATTGGTCATGATGTGTTCATGTGCGTGCTGCATGGCATAGATCATGTCCGCCCGTGGTTTTTGATCGCCAATCCACCAGCTGCGCGAAATGTCTATGCAAATTCCGTAGGATCCGATCAAATCGGTGTCGAACGAGATGATTTCATTCTGCTGCGTTATCCGAGGGCCGCATTCCTGAAACCAAGGGTTGGTTCGCTGGCCCGAGGCCAGGAGGCGGGTTTCGATCCATTCCCCGCCGCGCTTGATGTTTTCCGCATGCAGAACAGCCCAGATGTCATCTTCTGAGGTCTTCCCATTGCCCACATTGGCACGGGCAAACTTCTCCATTTCAGCTACCGCTGTCTCGCACGCATGGCTGGCGCAGCGCATAGCAAGGATTTCGTCCGGTCCTTTGATGGCTCGGGTCTTTTCGGTCAGCTCTTCGCCTTCCATGATCTCGAACCCTTGCGCCTCAAGCGCGCGCAGGCCGTGCAGCATGATCTTGTCCACGGCAAGGCGTTTGTTGCCGCCGCTGTGCTCTTCGATCAGCACCCGCACTTCATTCGAGAACACATCCGCCGCCACGTCGACCTTGTCGCCCCGGTCAAAGTAAAACAGGTCCGCGCCTGAGCGTTGTTCACGCACCAGTGGGTTGAACGTGCTGAGGAAGGGCGAGTTCTTGTAGTCCCAAATCACCATGTACCCGTCGGCACACAACAAAACGGCACGGAACGGGTTATGCGTGTTCCACAGCTGCATATTTGTGCTGTCGGTCGCATAGCGAATGTTCAACGGATCGAACATCAGCACGCCGCCATACCCGCGATCCACAACAGCTTGCGTCAGCCGCTTCCAGCGATGTTCCCGCATACGGGTCAGGTTGGGCAATTCCAGCCCGGCAGCGGCCCATTCGTCAAACGCCAGCTGTGTCGGTCCGATTTCAATCCGGTCGTTGTCATTCGGAGTGCCATCGCCCAAAGTTGCGCCTTTGGTGGGATCAATTTTGCGCGTGTCTCTGTAGTGATGATTCATGGCTGGCCTCAACATATACTTTGGCAAAACTAATGTGCCGATCTACAGCGTCTGAAAAAAATGCGACCGCGAGGTTGTCGTTTTCGACCGACACGTTGTCTGGGGCATGCTAAGCCTTTGTCATGAGGCAGATTCTGCAAAACACAATTCCGTACGATGTCCGAAGCCCGCGTGCCTTGCCGGGAATACAACCGACGACGTTGGAAAACTGGCTGCATCAGGACGATGCATTTTCTGGTCAGATGCAACGCCGTGAAGAGCTGCTTTTTGACCATCGAGACGATGTTCTGGCCCTTGATCCACAGGCGGAACCTGCCGCCCGCGAGTTACTTGAGCTGGTGTTGGCCCAAGTCTACCCCTCAGCTGAGGAGACGGTTGTCAGGCCCGATGGTGCAATGGTTTCTATCGACTACAGTCAACCGTTGGATACGTTGTGCAGGCTGGTGCAGGAAGACTTCTGCATTCTTCAAAAGCGCGGGGATGAGCATGTTCTGACCGGCGCGATCCTGTGCTTTCCAGCCAGCTGGCGTTTGGCGGAAAAATTCATGCGGCCACTGATCGACATTCACGTGCCCGTCGAAAGCTATGACGACAGTATTGCGAAGAGAGTTCAGCGGTTGTTCGATGGTATTCAGCCCGGGCGCCCATTGTGGCGTTTCAATGCCCTCTGGTATGAAGATCCGGAACTGTTCCAACCTCGCAGTGTGCACGCACCGCGGGAAGTTCGGGACCGGCAAAAGAACTCTTATCTGCGGAGTGAGCGACAAACCATGTTACGCCTGCCCAGGACGAATGCGGTCGTATTTTCCATTCATACGTATGTTTTGGCTGCGCACGCGGTTGCAGAAATGGAAAACCCCGCCTGACGGCGGGGCCTCCAAGGAGGGTCTTGGTAATTTGGTTACATGCCCAAGGCGACAGCAGCGTCGGCCAACGCATTGCTGGCGTTCAGTGCGACAATGGCAAACGTGAACACCAGCACTTGAGTGTTGAGGCGGAAATCTTCGCCTCGGATCAGGTTGACTGCAGCCATCGACAAGGCGATCGGTGCAGAAACGCTGGCCAGAACGCCTGTCATACACCAGCTGCTGAGACGCAGAATATCGCTTGGTCGTTCGTCATCTGTCGCCACATCAGTACTAGGCGCTGCCTGATCAGATGGAGCGGCGTCATCATTGCGGAACGCGATGCTGAGCAATTGTTCATCCGTAAGCTGGATCGGCCGAGCCGTCGGAGCGTGCAGGGCAGTGATGTTGTCATCCAGTTCAGGCATTTTGACGTCGGCGAACTGACCGGTCAGGGACTGAAAGATCTGTTTCCTGTCTCGCGTTTCGCGACTTGGGGTCAGGGTGTCGAACGCGCTCATGAATTGTTCGACCGTCAGCACCGTGTGCGGTGACAGCCATTCAACCCGCCGGGTCGAGCAGATATCGACCATGCGATACAAGATGACCACCAGCATCAGTTCCGAGATTTCGGTATCATCCAGTATCGGCGACACAGGGGTGACTGACAGCACAAGCCGGTTCTGAGGATGCGAGACGCGGGGCTTTGTTATGGTTTTTAGCCCCGCGGCGCGATCCATGCGCTCGTATCGGTCTTCCTGCTCGGGTGTGCCTGTATCCAGCGTCAGCCGAACCAGATATTGGCTCGAGACGATGCTGGCCTCGGAATAGCTGAGCAGCGCTTTGCGCTCGACCAGATGGCCGTAGTCCTCAAGCGTTGTCGCAACGATGGTTCCAAAGCGCTCGAGCGCGCCAGTTGCGTCACCATCAAATTGCAGACCGCCATGGTAGCTATGCTTCCGAGCCACTGCTTTGTCCTTATTCAAGCATTGTTCGAAAGACACTCTAGCAACCGTTCTGGGGGAGAATTTGGCAAAAAATGCAAAAAAACGAAATTTTCCCGCGATTGATTACGCTTTGGAAACCAAGAAACTAAAGGCTTTTGTTTGTCACTGTGGCGGAAATGTGGCGAAAACGAGCGTGGCGCGTGTTTTCCGTGCGGCGACGCTATTGATCGATTCGGGCGGCCATGATGGCAATGGATTGCTGATACACAGAGGCCGCGTTCCACTGCTGCAAAACACGAAAATTTGGTTCTCCGGGCTGGTAACCGCGACCGGGTTTCCACCCTTTCTTACGAAGAAAATTCGCGGTTGAGGCTAGAGCGTCCGTCATATTGTAGAAATCCACACGCCGGTCACCAGTGGCATCGACGCCATAGGTCAGCGCGTTGCCGGGCAGGAATTGAGTATGGCCCAATTCGCCATGTTTTGCCCCTTTTGTCGCCATTGTGATACTGCCCATATCCACCAGTTTCAGTGCCCCAATTGCGTGGGGAATAAAGAACTCGGATCGGCGACAATCATAAGCCAGAGTGGTTATTGCGGAAACAATCTGGCTGTCACCCATAAAACTGCCAAAGCCGGTTTCCATGCCATGAATGGCGATCAGCACACCAGCTGGCACACCGTACTGGCGCTCGAAGGCTGCATAATAGTTGGGGTTGGCGGCTTTGCGTTTACGTCCTTGCGCCACGATTGTGTCTGCCCCGCGGACCCGCATGAACTTGTCCAGCGAGTATTTGAAGCTTTTCTGGTTGCGATCTGCTGCAATGGTGCGCGTTGCGTATTGTGTTTGCGACAGTGCTTGCAGCCCTTTTTTCTTGACCCCGGCCTTACGTGCCTGTTTCGCAAAATCGGCTTTCCACGCTTCAAACCCGGCGCTGGTGTTCCCGCAGGGCGCGGCCAAAACAGGCGAGGTCAGTGACAAAGCGAGGATAGCTGCAAGGCGAAACATGGGCACAATCCGTTTGAGATGAAGTCTGAAGTCAGCGTAGCTGGGGCCTTGGGTTCGGGAAAGAAGTTAGTAGAGGTCCAGCTCTCCTTTCTCTTTAAGTGTTTCGAACCATTCGTCCGGGGTCGCCTTGATGCGGGCATGTTTCACCATCATGGCGTTCATGTTCGGCAGGTTCGACGAATCCGGCCACGCGTCGGGCTGCCACAGGTTTGAGCGAATGACGCATTTGGGGCAATGCGCAAACACCGTATGAACGTGGATCAGCAGCGCCAGTTTCGGCGCATGGCCAGCAATGGCCATTTGCTCCAGTAGCTGCGGGTCCGCGCAGATCCGGGCCTCGCCCCGAAGTCTGAGGGTCTCCATCTTGCCGGGAACAAAGAAAATCACACTCACACGCGGGTCTTTGAGAACGTTGTGGAAGGTATCCACCCGTTTGTTGCCCGGACGGTCCGGGATAGTGATCAGTGTATCGGACAAGACCTGAACAAAACCTGCAGGATCCCCACGAGGGGAGATATCCAGATATCCGTCGGGGTTGGCTGAGGCGATCAGGCAGAAGGGCGAAGTAGCGATGAAGTCGCGGCACATCTGGTCCAGTTCAGAGAGTTCTTTGGCAATGATCTGCGGGAGAGGGGTGCCGGAAATCTGAAGCAGTTCTTTTTCGGATGTCACGAAATTTGAGTATTTCGAAAAAGGTGAAGTGCTGAAGGCCATACTGTTGTCTCCGGTTGGGAGTGTCCTCTTGAGTTTGTTGAAACTCAGGCGACGCGTCAAATCATACCGGTAGAAAAGACAAGGGCGCCCGATTGGACGCCCTTGCAGATGTAAACCCAAATCCGGTTTAGCAGCTGTAATACATGCCGTATTCAACCGGGTGCGGGGTGTGCTCGTAGGTTTCGACCTCTTCCATCTTCAGTGCAATGTAGCCGTCGATCTGGTCTTTGGTGAACACGTCGCCCTGCAGCAGGAAGTCGTGATCCGATGCCAGAGCTTCCAGAGCTTCGCGCAGGCTGCCGCAAACGGTTGGGATGTCAGCCAGTTCTTCGGCAGGCAGATCGTACAGGTTCTTGTCCATGGCTTCGCCCGGATCGATCTTGTTCTTGATGCCGTCCAGACCAGCCATCAGCAGCGCAGCAAACGCTAGATAGGGGTTCGCAGCCGGATCGGGGAAGCGGGCCTCGACGCGCTTTGCCTTCGGGCTTTCGGTCCACGGAATACGCACACAACCCGAACGGTTACGGGCCGAGTAGGCGCGCAGAACGGGTGCTTCGAAGCCGGGGATCAGACGCTTGTAGCTGTTGGTCGCCGGGTTGGTGAAGGCGTTCAGGGTTTTGGCGTGCTTCAGGATGCCGCCAATGAAGTACAATGCTTCGTCCGACAGGTCGGCGTATTTGTCACCTGCGAACAGGGGCTTGCCGTCTTTCCAGATCGACATGTTCACGTGCATGCCGGTGCCGTTGTCACCCGCGATCGGCTTCGGCATGAAGGTCGCCGATTTGCCGTAGGCATGGGCTACGTTGTGAATGACGTACTTGTACTTCTGCAGCTCGTCGGCCTGCTTGGTCAGGCTGTCGAAGATCAAGCCCAGCTCGTGCTGGCACGAGGCAACTTCGTGGTGGTGCTTGTCAACCTTCATGCCCAGACGCTTCATGGTCGACAGCATTTCCGACCGTAGGTCCTGTGATTCGTCGATGGGGTTTACTGGGAAATAACCGCCCTTGACGCCCGGACGATGGCCCATGTTGCCCATCTCGTACTCGGTGTCGGTGTTCCACGACGCGTCGGTTGCATCAACTTCGTAGGATACCTTGTTGATACTGTTCGAGAAACGAACGTCGTCAAACAGGAAGAATTCGGCTTCAGGCCCCATGTAGGCGGCATCACCGATACCCGATGATTTCAGGTAAGCTTCGGCTTTCTGAGCGGTGCCACGCGGGTCACGCTCGTACGCCTCGCCGGTGTCGGGCTCAACAACCGAGCAGTGAACGCAGATGGTTTTTTCTGCGTAGAACGGATCTACATAGGCGCTTTCGGTGTCGGGCATCAGTTTCATGTCGGATGCTTCGATCGACTTCCAACCGGCAATGGAAGAACCATCGAACATGAAGCCTTCTTCCAAGAAGTCTTCGTCGACCTGATCGGCCATGATGGTCACGTGCTGAAGCTTGCCGCGCGGGTCGGTAAAGCGGATGTCGACGTATTCTGCGCCTTCGTCCTTGATCAGCTGAAGAACTGCGTCCTTGCTCATACTCTCGTTTCCTCTGGTTTGAAGATGTGTGCGTTACAGTGCGTCCGAACCGGTCTCGCCGGTGCGGATACGGATAGCTTGTTCGACGGGCGAGACGAAGATCTTGCCATCGCCGATCTTGTCGGTCTTGGCGGCCGAAACGATGGCTTCGATGGCGGCATCGACCTGATCATCGTCCAGCACGACTTCGACCTTCACTTTGGGCAGAAAATCGACGACATATTCCGCGCCGCGATACAGTTCGGTATGGCCTTTCTGACGACCGAAGCCTTTGACCTCGATCACGCTGAGGCCCTGGACGCCGACGTCCTGCAATGCCTCTTTCACTTCGTCCAGTTTGAACGGCTTGATGATCGCTTCGATCTTTTTCATCCCGGCTCACCTTGAATGGTTGTCTCAGGGGCAGTGATCACGTCTAAGATCGGGCGGCAATGTGATTGCGGATTTGGGCAGGTTGGGATGCATCGAAATCTGGCAGCGTGCTAATTTATGGGCGTGTTGCACAAAAACTAATCAGAATTGAATCGAATGAGGGTGTGGGATGACGGAATTGCTGACAGCGGCGCAGATGCGGGCCATTGAGCAGGCTGCCATCGAATCCGGTGAGGTGACAGGTCTTGAGCTGATGGAGCGGGCCGGGCGGGGCGTTGTTGAGGCAATTTTCGAGGAGTGGCCAGAGTGGGACAGGCGAGGGGCCAGCCCCTCGCGCTCCCCGAGGTATTTGGGGCCAGATGAAGGGGATCCGCTGCGTGCGGTGGTGCTGTGCGGGCCGGGGAACAATGGTGGCGATGGCTTTGTTGTCGCAAGGTTGTTGCGAGAGCAGGGTTGGGAGGTCGAGGTTTTTCTGTACGGGGATCCAGAGAAGCTGCCGCCCGATGCGCGGGTGAATTATGAGCGGTGGCTGGATGAAGGCGACGTTAATGTGTTCGCCGTCGATGCCAGCCCAAGTGGCGCGGAATATCTTCTGCTTCCGAAGGACACTGATCTGATTGTCGATGGAGCGTTCGGAACCGGTCTTACCCGACCGTTTACAGGTGTGTTTTCTTTATTGGCGAATACAGAGACAAGGGCATTGCTGCGGGATCGAGACGTAAAGGTTGTCGCAGTTGATACGCCAAGTGGCTTGTGCGCCGATAGTGGCCGCGTTTTAGGCAACGTCATTGTCGCCGACTTGACGGTCACCTTTCACAGTAAAAAGGTCGGGCATGTTTTAGGCGATGGTCCAACGTCCTGCGGGAAGGTGCAAACAAAATCGATTGGGCTCGAAACAGCTAAAAGCAGCCAGATTGTCCAAATGGCTGCCGTCGACAGGGCGAGGCTGCAGAAGAAAACAAAAGGCCACAAGTACTCTCATGGCCACGCTCTGATCTTGTCCGGAGGGGGCGGAAAAACAGGCGCGGCGCGATTGGCAGCGCGGGGGGCGTTGCGGATCGGGGCGGGGTTGGTGACGTTGGGTGTACCGCCTGCGGCGGTCTTGGAAGTGGCTAGTCAGATCACGGCGCTCATGTTGCAGCGCGTTGAGGGAAAAGATGGCCTGGTCGAGGTTCTGAGTGACCCGCGCCTCAATGCGCTTTGTCTCGGCCCCGGGCTGGGAGTGGAACGCGCGCGTGAGTTGGTTCCGGTGGCTTTGGCAGCGCGCCGGGCAACGGTGTTGGATGCGGATGCGTTGTCGGCATTTGCGGACGACCGGGATGCTTTGTTTGCGCAGTTACACGAAAACTGCGTGCTCACCCCGCACGGAGGAGAGTTTGCGCGGCTTTTCCCCGACATTGCGGACAATTTGAAAGCTGCGCCGACACAGGGGCCGGCCTATTCCAAGGTTGACGCAACGCGGGCGGCTGCAAAGCGCGCTGGGTGCGTGGTTCTGTTCAAGGGGTCGGATACCGTGATTGCCGCACCTGACGGGCGATGTTCGGTCAACTCGGCCTCGTACGAAAGGGCGGCTCCTTGGTTGGCGACCGCTGGATCTGGCGATGTGCTGGCGGGATTCATCACCGGGTTGCTGGCACGTGGGTATCCACCGTTGCAAGCTGCAGAGACTGCCGCGTGGCTGCATGTGGAATGCGCACTGCAATTTGGGCCCGGCCTGATTGCCGAGGACTTGCCGGAACAGCTGCCTGACGTGTTTAGAAAGATGAATATTTGAGTGTGTTGGCGGGGAATGGCCCAATCTACGTCAGATCGGCGAATTTTCGCCGATCGGGGCTGCGGGGGTGCAGAGTGAGTGTTTGCCAGACGCACAGACCGGAGGCAAAGTTGTTTTGAGCACCTCCGAAACGGACTGGTGGTGATGTATTTAAGCAAATGAAATACATTATAAAATTCTCTTGGCCTCTGCGTTCTGTGTTGCGAATTTGCCATTCCTTTACGAGACAGCGCGCGGGCATCTGGAACGTCGGTGCTCGATGATCAATTGGACGGGGCGTAACACCCGAACCATTCATGGTGAGTGAAATGACTTCTAAATTCAAAACCCTTTCCGCTGCCGCTGCGCTGAGTGCAACGGCGGCGATTCCGGCTGCAGCTGAGCTGAAATACGAAAACAACACAGGCGGTTACGTGTTGCTTTATGGACAGTTGCACCCGGCTCTGATCTCGGTCGATGACGGGCAGGACACCGAGACGCGGGTCCTCGACAACGACTTGTCGAACAGCCGCGTGGGCCTGCGCCTGATGCAGCCTTACGGTAGCAATGAGTTCCAGTTTTGGTTTGAAACAGGGCTTGGCCTGCCCGGTTCGGCGTCTGCTGATCAGTTTGGAACCAACGCGGATGGCTGGAATCGCGAAGATATTCGTCACGTGGATTTCTCGCTGAAAGGTGGGTACGGCAAGTTTTCGGCGGGGCAGGGCAGTATGGTCGCTGACGGTGCCGCTGAGGTGGATCTGTCATATGTCGGAACCGCGCTGTATTCGTTCACCAACGATGAAAACGCCGGCTTCTTCTATCGCGACACCGCTGGATTGCTGAGCGGAATCACGGTTGGCGACAGTTCCAGCAACTTTGACGGCTCGCGCCGTGGGCGCATCCGGTATGACACCCCGACATTCAACGGGTTCTCGGCTGGCTTCGCCTATGGGCAAAACATTCTGTCCAGCAGCGACGACGATGACTACTACGACGTTGGTCTTTTCTATGAAAACACCTTTGCCGGTGGCGTGGAATTCGCGGCAGCTGTTGCCTATTCGGTGCGCGACCGGGACGACAATTCCGGCGATCGCAAGGACACGATTGGTTCGGCGTCTGTCCTTCTGCCAAGCGGGCTGGGATTTACGATTGCTGGTGGTACGCGTGACGACGATCAGGCCGGAGCGACGGATCCGAATTACTGGTATGGCAAGATCTCATACGAAGGAAATTGGATCGCCTGGGGTAAGACCGGTGTCGGCATTGATTACTATGACGGTTCGGATTTCAACAGCAACGGGTCGGACACCAAAGCCTGGGGTATCGCAGTTGTTCAGAAGGTCGATGCAATCAAGACAGATGTTTATCTGAAGTACCGTAACCACGACTTCGATGACGGTTCATCCTTTGACAACAACGAAGCATGGGTTCTGGGCGCACGCTGGAAGTTCTGATCACTGTGACTGGATTAAAAACGAGCGCCCCGGTTTCCGGGGCGTTCTTTTTTGGGGGAATAGGCGATCAAATACAGGTGGATTCTGCCTTTGCCCCTTGCACGTACGCTGCTGGGCAAATAGAAGGCGTCAAATTTGCCCGGCGCGCCCTTTTTGCGCGCCCCGAATCCTATGGGGACTACCATAATGCAGGTTACAGAGACGCTGAACGAAGGTCTGAAACGCGGCTACAACATCGTTGTGACCGCAGCCGAGCTGGACGACAAGGTCAATGAAAAGCTGACCGAAGCGCAGCCGGAAATCGAAATGAAAGGTTTCCGCAAAGGTAAGGTGCCGATGGCACTGCTGAAAAAGCAGTTTGGTCAACGCCTGCTGGGCGAAGCGATGCAGGAAAGCATCGATGGCGCGATGAACAAGCACTTTGAAGACAGCGGTGACCGCCCTGCGCTGCAGCCCGAAGTCAAGATGACCAATGAAGATTGGAAAGAAGGCGACGACGTTGAAGTGGCCATGTCTTACGAGGCACTGCCAGCGATCCCAGAGGTTGACCTGAAATCGGTCGAGCTGGAGAAGCTGGTGGTCAAAGCTGACGACGCGGCTGTGGAAGAAGCGCTGAACAATCTGGCTGAAACTGCGCAGGATTTCAAAGCGCGCCGCAAGGGCTCGAAGGCGAAAGACGGCGACCAGATCGTTTTTGATTTCGTTGGCAAGGTTGACGGTGAAGAATTCGACGGCGGTTCGGCTGAAGAGTACCCTCTGGTACTGGGCTCGAACAGCTTCATCCCCGGTTTCGAAGAGCAGCTGGTTGGTGTGAAGGCCGAGGAAGTCAAAGACGTCAACGTGACCTTCCCTGCTGAGTACGGTGCAGAGCACCTGGCCGGCAAAGACGCTGTTTTCACCTGCACCATCAAAGAGGTGAAAGAACCGGTGGCCGCAGAGGTCAACGACGATCTGGCCATGAAGTTCGGTGCTGAAGATCTGGATGCCTTGAAGGGGCAGATTTCGGAACGTCTGGAAGCGGAATACGCAGGCGCATCGCGTGCCGTCATGAAGCGTGCTCTGCTGGACGTGCTGGACGAGAAAGTGTCGTTCGACCTGCCTCCGTCGCTGGTGGAAGCTGAAGCCAAGCAGATCGCACATCAGCTGTTCCACGAGGAAAACCCGGACGTGGAAGGCCACGATCACGGCGAGATTGAGCCGACTGAAGAGCACACCAAACTGGCCGAACGCCGCGTGCGTCTGGGTCTGTTGCTGGCCGAGCTGGGTCAGAAGGCCGAGGTCGAAGTGACCGACGCAGAAATGACCCAGGCGATCATGAACCAGGCGCGTCAGTACCCGGGTCAAGAGCGTCAGTTCTTTGAATTTGTTCAACAGAACGCTCAAATGCAGCAGCAGATGCGCGCGCCCATCTTCGAAGACAAAGTTGTCGACTATGTGTTCGAACTGGCTCAGGTCAACGAAAAAGACGTGAGCAAAGACGATCTGCAAAAAGCCGTTGAGGCACTGGAAGAGGAGTAATCCTCTTCCGCCCATTCTTACGAATGGGCACAAAAAAACGGAGCCGCCTGCTAATCAGACGGCTCCGCATGGGTGGCTTTTGTACCTATGAGGTGAGGGGGTCAGGCCTCATGAGCAAAAGCACGGGGGGTTTGTAGCAGAGCAGTCTTCTGCTCTGGTGTGAACGTTTTCGAGAGCGTTTCGATCAGCCTCAGCACATCTTGCCGTTCAGCTTCTGTCTTCGCGGCGCTCATCTGTTCCACAAAATACTTTTCAAGATCAGTCAGTGGTTTGTGATCCTGATTGGCGGGGCTTTGTGCTGCGGCTTTCTTGGCTGCAAAGAGGGCCAGTGCCTCTTCGTCGTCGATGAAGACATCGTTGTGAATGTCTGCAAACTCACGCAGACCCGCGATGCGTTCGTCTGTGCAATCCAGCAGAGCAGCCAGCGCATGAACTTTCCCCATCGGGACAGTTTGGCCGACATAGTCATACGGGGCGCAATTCGAGCGTTTCAGGACCCGATCCATGACCGGATCGATCACGGTGATGATGTCCTGAATGCCAGCGTTCTTGGCATATTCCAAAGAACCGATCATCAATTCGCAGGTTGCGTAGGAAACCGAGTTCTTTTCTTTGCCGCGTGTGAGACGCTGGGTATCTACGCAAAAGCGGGTCGATTCCCACATGGTTGCGCTGCGCAGTGGTGCTTCGCCGCAAAGGATCGCCGAGAAGACATCCGACAACATGTGAGGGCCGGTGGTCTGGAGGGCACGCACGGCTGCGACGACATTCCCCTCATCGTCGAGTCCGATTACATATGCCGGGTCCAGATGATCGAACTCGTCGATTTCTTTTCCGTCTTCTATTTTGACGTCCCATCCAAGACGTTCGCCAAATACACGTGCTCTCAACTCGAACATTTCGTCAAGAACTTCGCTGAACATATGTCTGTTCAGGCCATCTACCACGATGATCATTTCTTCCCCCTTCGAGTGGTTGTTCGGTAAATACGACGTTACCGGTCCTAGGGGATTTTTCTATTGGGGGTTTCCCGTATTTTGGCGAAATTAAGCTTTTTTTTTGATTAACCTGGGGTAATTAGCCCAATCGCAATCGCGCGTCCAACAGCCTGCGGGGTGGTCAGGGCACTAAGCTTTTCCCGACTCGAACGCAAGTGTACTTCGACGGTCCGGTGCGAAATCGACAAAATATCGCCGATGTCCTGCTGAGATTTGCCAGCTGCGACCCATTGCAGGATCTCTGCTTCTCGGGTCGACAGGGTTGGATGGTAGAGCGCGCTGGTCAGCTGATCCGACGAAACGACGTTGTCGTGAATGTGTACTGCCATGGATTGCAGGTCGCTTATCACGTGGGTGTAGAGCTTGCGCCACTCTTCCTTACTGCAGTCGCGGGTTGCGCTGAGCAGCCCGATATCGCCGTAAGGACCGCGCACAGGAATCGTAACACCTTGACTGGGCAGGCCAAAATCATGAGCGTCTCGGAAAACACGCTGGAAATCGGGGCTGCGTTCAAGGCGGCTCCAATCCACCGGAGCAATGCTGCGGCGTGCCATGTGGATGGTTGGGTCGATCATGATCAGACCCTGGTTCTGGTAATGCTCTGTCCACTCATCGTCATACGTGACAAAGCCAGCCACAGATCCAGCGGCAGGGTTCATGCCTGCATAAGCAGCATGGTCCATTTCATGCTTGTCACAGATTTGCCTTAGAAATTCGGTGTAGCGAACTTCTGAATCCGGCAGAGTGCTCAGATCGACAATTTCCATGCGGCGCCTACCAGCTGCGGCCCATCTTAACTGCCCGATGGTGTCGTCGAGCATACGTATTCAACAGAGTGGAACCCGGTTACCTCACTCAACCAGAACATCATATTTTCTTAATCCTGACAAGCAGAGGCATCAATTGTCTGCGCTATTCAGGATATTGTGACATTCAATAGAGCATTTTTGTCACTATCCCGCCTCAAGTGCTAATTTTCAGGCGAAAACTGACGCTAACTACCGTCAAGGTGCGGGTTTGAGCCCGGTTTCTACCAACAATCCCCGTGCTTTGGCTTCGGGCCAATACCCTTTCGCATACAAAAAGATCGCGCGTTGCTGGTCTCCGTCGGACAGCAGCCATGCTCCGCGCAAGTACTTGCCCGCGAATTCCAGGTTGGTGTCCGCATTTAATAGTCCCTCGGCGTTACCTTTGTACCCCATCGATCGTGCGGTGGCTGGAAGGATCTGTAGCAGCCCATAGTAGGGGCGGTTCACGGCCCAAGGGCGGTGTGTGCTTTCGCGAATGGCCAGCTTGTGTACAAGCTCGCGTGGAAGCTCGTAGTGATCAGCCCATTTGTTGATCGAGGCTCTGAGTTCCGGCGTTTCATTTGGATAGAGCGGCGGATTGAACTGAGTGGTGTCGGCTTTGGAGACTTCACCTCCACCGCATGCAAGCAGCGGGGTTGCGAGCAACAGGGAAAGGAAGCTGCGGCGGGGAAAAACGGGCATCATGAGTCTCCGGTCAATAAGGCGGTATGATATGGAACGTCTGTTCGGTCGCAACTCTAGCGATCAATTTGGGCCGAAATTTGCTTGTCTGGCTGCGGCATAAAAAAAGGCCGCACAAAACGTGCGGCCTTTGTCTTGTTCAAAGCGTAGCCAGATCAGGCTTTGGCTTCGTCTTCTTCAGCCGGAGCAGCTTCGGCAGCCAGGTCATCGTCTTCCGATGCGGCCGAGCCGATGTCGTCGAACAGTTCGGCGATTTCGAATTCAGCGGCGGCTTCTTCTTCAGCAGCCAGTTCCTGAATCGATTTGCCAGATGCCTGCAATTCGGCTTCTTCTTCCGAACGGGCAACGTTCATCTTGATCTCAACTTCGACCTCGGGGTGCAGGCGAACAGCAACAGAGTGCAGACCCAGTTCTTTGATCGGAGCGACCAGAACGACCTGTTTCTTGTCGACTGTGAAGCCTGCTTCGGTTGCAGCGTCTGCGGCGTCACGCGGGGTGACCGAACCGTACAGAGCGCCAGCATCCGATGCCGAGCGAATCACGATGAACTGCTGACCGTCCAGCTTTTCAGCCAGTGCTTCAGCTTCTTTCTTGGTTTCCAGGTTGCGGGCTTCCAGCTGCGCTTTCTGGGCTTCAAACGAGGCAATGTTCGACTCGGACGCGCTCAGCGCTTTGCCTTGGGGCAGCAGGAAGTTGCGGGCGTAGCCGGGCTTGACGTCAACGACGTCGCCCATCTGACCCAGTTTCGCAACGCGTTCCAGAAGGATAACTTGCATGTCAGTCTCTCCTTACTTCACGGCGTAGGGCAGCAGGGCGAGGAAGCGGGCGCGCTTGATAGCACGAGCCAGTTCACGCTGCTTTTTCGCCGAAACGGCGGTGATGCGCGAAGGAACAATCTTGCCGCGCTCAGAGATGTAGCGCTGCAGTAGACGGGTGTCCTTATAGTCGATTTTCGGCGCGTTCTCACCCGAGAACGGGCAGACCTTACGACGGCGGAAAAATGGTTTTGCGGCCATGGTTTAGTGTCCTTTCCTCAGGCGGTGATCAACGGCGCTCGCGGCGGTCGCCACGTTCGTCACGCTTCTGCATCTGAACCGACGGGCCATCTTCGTGGCTGTCGACCTTGATGGTCAGAACGCGCATTACGTCGTCATGCAGACGCATCAGGCGTTCCATTTCCTGAACCGCACCCGAGGGGGCATCGGTCTTCAGGAAGGCATAGTGGCCTTTGCGGTTCTTGTTGATCTTATAGGCCATCGTCTTGACGCCCCAGTACTCGCTGTCGACAAGGCTGCCGCCGTTGTCCGCCAGTACGGTGCCAAAGTGTTCGACGAGGCTTTCCGCCTGCGCGTTGGACAGGTCCTGACGCGCGATCATTACATGCTCATACAGTGGCATGTGCACTCCTGTTTATATCAAGGCGCATTTCATAGGCGGGGCCATTTGGTCCTTCGCGACCCTGCCACGAGAGGCTGCGCGATTCATATGACTGCGAAGGATGGCCCCGTATACACGTTTGAACCGCAGGGGCAAGACCCGCCACATATGCCTTGGTGAAGTCGCCCAATTTCCTTTGGGGTGCCCAATTGCTGACGCTTTTCGGCTCAAAGTTGTTTTGCATACCGGACATTACCCGGAACCAACTGAAAACCGACAGTAACCTTATAAAGGGTGAAACGTTATGACCGCGACGAACACAAACACATACCGGGAAGAAGCGGCTGGATCGCGCTTTGAAAACTCGGTTCCGGTAATGATCGCATTCGCGCCGAATTGGAAGGCGCGCTTGATTCTGGCGCGGATGGTTGGCGCATTCCTGATCGTGTCAGCGTTTTCAATGTGGCTGATGCCGGGGTCGGTCATCGCTGCGGATGTCTGGCCGATTAAGATGGTTGCTTCGATGCTGTTTCTGATCGTTGGGGTCAGCTTGCTGACGATTGAGGTTCTGGATCCGCGTCCCGATGCGTATTTCGATCCTATTCGTCGCGAGGTGCGGGTATTGCAAAAGAACGAAGATGGGCGCCCACAGACTGTTTTGCGTCGCAGCTACGACTCCTTGGGTGGTGCGCGCTTTGAAGAGAATGAAGTGCACTTGTTCGACGTGGACGGCAGCCTGTTGATGAAGCTGCCACTTGAATCGGCGGATGTCAGCCGAGCCCTGAAGGGGCAATTGAGCAAAAGCGTAACAATTTTCGGCTGAATTTTATTCTGTTCAAAAAGGAACAGAAATTGTTAGCCAAAAGAGGTTGTGTGCCGCCCTTGGGCGGCACATCTTGTTTGTGAGCAACCCCCATCGGCTTGCATTCAAAAAACGCGGAGATTGTTATGAAATCCACCCTACTTGCTGCGGCTTTGGCCGTTTCGGCAACTGCTGCATTTGCCAGTGCCGAGAAATATGTACTGGACCCCAGCCATAGCCAGGTCATCTTCAACTATGATCACCTCGGCTTTTCGACCACTTACGGCATGTTCTCGGGCTTTGAGGGCGAGATCATGTTCGATCAGGAAAACCCTGCGGCATCCAGTGTTACGGTTTCAATGCCGGTTATGGAGATGTTCACAGGATGGAAGCCTCGGGAAGACCACTTCATGACCGAAGATTTCTTTGGCGCTGCCGAGGGTGATCTGATCACTTTCGTCTCGACCGGGATTGAGGTGACAGGCGATGATACAGCCAATATCACCGGCGACCTGACTATGAATGGCGTGACCAAATCGGTTGTTCTGGATGCCAAGTTGAACAAAGTGGACAATCACCCGATGGCCAACAAGCCTTGGGCAGGTTTCAACGCAACTACAACACTGGTTCGTAGTGAATTTGACCTGGGACAATTTGCACCGTTCGTAAGCGACGAAGTGCAGGTTCAGATTTCGGTTGAGGCTCAAAAGGCCGAGTAAGTAGAAAGACTTGAAAAAGTAAACCGCCGGTGAGTATCTCACCGGCGGTTTTTTGTTGGCGTTACTGACTGCGGCTGGCGGTCAGGTCGACAGAAACAGAGACGGCAAAGCCCAGGGACTCCTCGGTCGGCTGTGACGTGCCGACGTTGAAATCCAACCGGTTGAGTTCAACAGAACCCGACATGGTGGCCGTATCGCCCTGAAGCTCCAGGGAAAACGGAAGAATGATATTCATCGTTTTGTCGCGGATGGTCAGCGGGCCACGGGCTTCGTACCCGGTTTCGGTCTTGAACAAATCTGCGGTGAACTGCGCCGTAGGGAATTGTGATGTGTCAAAGAAATCGGAACCCATAGCCTGATCAGTAACCGAACCAAGGCTCAGAGAGCCAATGGCTATGTTAACGTCCACAGATCCCGCAGGCCCGACTTGTGCAGGTTCGTCGAAGGTGATGGCAGCGGTCCAGTCGGCAAAAGATCCGGTGACCGGGCTGCCCAACTGAGAGATTGTTATCGACAAGGCCCCGGTCTGCACTTGCCAGTCAGATTGAACTTCGGCGAGTTCGATGTCGGCATCGTCGGCTTCGCGTGCGAATTCACCCGTGACCCAGCCGCCAGTCAGAACCATGCCCCAAACCGCCACGGCAGCAAGCGCAGGGACAAGTGAATGGTGTTGATGCGGCGGTTCTGGTGCGTCCGAATGACCAGGCAGCATTCTTCGCAATGTACTGTCCTTGTCGATGACGTGATGTTTCAGCGCGCCAACAATGTGCAGCGCCAATGAACCCACCAGAACCCACATGAACAGCCAGTGAAGGACTCCGGTCATCTCAGCCACGGCTTCAGACTTGGGAACAAACGGCAGGTTTTGCCCAAAAGGCCAGAGGATCGGTGCGAACCCTTCTGTCGCTGCGTGGTGGATCCAACCGCTGAGTGGAACAAGGACCAGCGAACCGTATAAAAGCCAATGAACGGTTTCCGCCGCAAAGGCCTCGGGCTTGTTGTCTGCATTTAACAAGCCGGGCTTTGTTTGTGTGAAAGCCCACAAAATGCGCGCCAATGCCACGAAGAAGACAGCGATCCCTACAGTTTTATGCAGCGAAAAGACGCGCGCGGCGCGGGCGATCTGGGCCTCGGTTGGGGCGGTGTCTGCGTGAAGAACCGCGTATGCCAGGTTATCTGCGATCCAGCCAAGCGGCAGGGCTGTCAGGATCAGAAGGGCTGTGAGCCAGTGAAACGTTTTTGCAACGCTTCCGTAATTGGAAAATGAATTGGTCGCGGCCATGAAAATAAGACTCCGGGATTCTCTGTCGTGTCCAACGTAAAGACGCGTGAGACTGACACAAGTAAGCGCGGACGCACAGCAACGGTGCCAGAATGCAGAATGCAGGCAGCGCTTGTGCCAGACGAGCAGTCAGTTTACACCCCGCCGCAACCTAACAGTATGCATGAGGTTGCAATGACACTCGCGTTCGTTTTTCCAGGGCAGGGCGCCCAGACAATCGGTATGGGCAAAGCTTTGGCCGAGGCTTATCCGGCGGCGCAAGCCATATTTGATGAGGTGGACGACGCTCTGGGTGAGAAACTGAGCAGCCTTATCTGGGAAGGCGATATCGCCGAGTTGACGCTGACACAAAATGCGCAGCCCGCATTGATGGCGACGTCAATGGCCGCAATGCGCGCCTTGGAGGCCGAAGGTGTTTCGATCAGCAAAGCCGCATTTGTGGCGGGGCACTCGCTTGGTGAGTATTCCGCTTTGGCCGCTGCTGGAGCGTTGTCAGTCGCTGACACCGCGCGCCTGTTGCGCACGCGCGGGCAAGCCATGCAAAGCGCTGTGCCTGTGGGCGAGGGTGCGATGGCTGCCATTCTTGGCTTGGATCTTGACGCCGTGCGCTCTGTTGCTGAGGAGGCCGCGCAGGGTGTAGTGTGTCAGGCGGCAAATGACAACGATCCAACCCAAGTTGTCGTGTCCGGTTCAAAAACCGCTGTCGAGCGCGCTGCCGAGATTGCCAAAGAAAAAGGTGCAAAACGTGCGGTTATGTTGCCCGTAAGTGCTCCATTTCACTGTGCGCTGATGCAACCTGCTGCAGATGTAATGGCGGAAGCCCTTGCTGCGGTCGAAATCAAAGCACCCGCTGTGCCCCTAGTGGCGAACGTACGCGCCGAGGCGGTCAGTGATCCGGATTTGATCCGGCAGTTGCTTGTCGAGCAGGTGACTGGGTCGGTCCGCTGGCGCGAGAGCGTGCAGTACATGGCGGCTCAGGGGGTGACCGAGACATGGGAGATCGGCGCAGGCAAAGCGCTGTCTGGTATGATCCGCAAGATTGACCGTGCCATTGCGGGCAAGGCCGTGGGCACGCCAGAAGATGTTCAAAAGGCCCTTCAGGCCGAATCGTAAGCTAAATGCGCGTCTTTGCCGACGCGCCAAGAGGGAAACTGTATGTTTGATTTGACAGGTAAGAATGCGCTGATCACCGGTGCATCGGGTGGGATCGGTGGCGACATTGCGCGTGCACTGCACGGCGCGGGTGCAACGGTTGGATTGTCCGGTACGCGAGTCGAACCACTGCAAGCCCTGGCAGATGATCTGGGTGAGCGCGCGCATGTGCTGCCTTGCAATCTGAGTGATCCGGAAGCTGTGGAGGCGTTGCCAAAGCAGGCGGCCGCGGCGATGGGATCGGTAGACATTCTGGTCAACAACGCCGGAATCACACGCGACAACCTGTTCATGCGCATGTCCGACGAAGAATGGCAGAGCGTTATTGACGTGAACATGACCTCGACCATGAAACTGTGCAAAGGCGTGATCCGGGGCATGATGAAATCGCGCTGGGGACGGATCGTGAATGTCTCGTCCGTGGTGGCTGCAATCGGCAACCCTGGGCAGGCGAACTATGCGGCATCAAAAGCCGGAATGATCGGGTTTTCCAAGGCCTTGGCCCACGAAGTTGCAACGCGCGGGATTACCGTGAACGCTGTGGCACCGGGATTCATCACGACGGCTATGACCGAGAAACTGACCGAGGAACAGAAAAAAGGTCTGTTGGTCAAAGTTCCTGCGGGTCGCATGGGCGATCCTAAAGAAATTGCTGCGGCTGTTTTGTACCTTGCAAGCCCCGAGGCGGGTTATGTCACTGGAAGTACCTTGCATGTGAACGGCGGTATGGCCATGTTGTGATCGCGACAGGGGCGGACGCGAAAGCGTTTGCCTCTCGCGTCGACTATGCTATAGGCGGCGCATCTATGCGGGGCCGGTCTTTCAGGTCGGCCTTCTACTTTCCCGGTTTCCCGGGACCCAAACCGCCCGAAACGGGCAAATCAAGGCCAACCCGTGCGGGCAAGGGCAGAATCGGGCAGACCGCCCTGTAAAGGAATGAGGAATAGACATGAGCGACGTCGCAGATCGCGTTAAGAAGATCGTTGTTGAGCACCTGGGTGTTGAAGAAGACAAAGTCGTGGAAAACGCGTCTTTCATCGACGATCTGGGCGCAGACAGCCTGGACACCGTTGAGCTGGTTATGGCGTTCGAAGAAGAGTTCGGCATCGAGATTCCCGATGACGCAGCCGAAACCATCCAGACCTTCGGCGACGCGGTCAAGTTCATCAGCGAAGCGTCCTAAACGTTTCTTTCTGATCAAAAGCGGCGCTTCCGAGCAACGGAGGCGCCGTTTTTTATGTCCGCGCAAAATTCGCACTTGCGTGGCCATTTTCCACTGCGCACTGTTTCCATTGAGGCAAAACTCAAAGTGGACAGGGCATGATAAGATCCACTCCAATGATAAATACCGCGCGTTTGACGCTATGCGCCATGCGCCCGGAGGATTTTGAACGGTTCGCTGAAATATGGCGTGACCCGTGTGTCGTGCAGCACATTGGCGGTACGCCCCGATCGCGAGGCGAAGCTTGGGACTCTTTTCTGCGCAATGCCGGGCACTGGCAAATGGCCGGGTTTGGCCAATGGGGCGTGATGCAGCAATCGACGCGCACGCTGATTGGGCAGGCGGGGTTCTTTTATGGCAACCGACGTTTGGGTGAGGATTTTGATGGCTTCCCCGAAGCAGGTTGGATTCTGGCCCCCGAGGCACAAGGTCAAGGGTTGGGGTATGAGGCGGCCAAGGCGGCTCATGACTGGTTCGACCGTGTGATTCCAGGGCCTTTGGTGGCGATGGTGAACGCATCCAATCTGTCGTCCCAGAAGCTGGCCAAAAAGCTGGGCTATGTTTTGATGCGCGAAGGGGTGTATAGTGAAACCCCGGTGCATTTGTTACGGCGCAACGGACCACCCGCCCGCGCGTAATTCCGCCAGTTCGCCTATATGCCGCAAAATGGCCAAACTGTGCCGATCCCGGTAAATCGGGTTTGGAACGTTCGACCTATGCTACCGGGGATTTTCAGAGCGATTGAGCGGAGGAACAGGCTCATGAGGATTTACCCCACGATGGAACTGCAGAACGGCCGGTGTGTCACGCTGGACAAAGGCCGTCTGGATAACGCGATGATCTGGCACGTGAATCCGGTTGAAACAGCGCGGAGTTGGGCTGACGCGGGTGCCGAATGGATGCATCTGACCGATTTCGACGCGATTGAAGGCAAAGATACCAACGTCGAACTGGTCGAGGAAATCATTCGCGGAGCTGAGATTCCCGTACAATTGGCCGGTGGGATGCGCACGCGAGAACAGGTCGAGCATTGGATCGACAAAGGCGTAGGGCGCGTTGTCATCGGCACTTTGGCCGCGCTGGAGCCGAATCTGGTCAAGGAACTGGCCAAGCTGTACCCAGACCAAATCGTGCTGTCTGTCGATGTCTGGCAGGGGTATGTCATGACCGATGGTTGGCGCAACCAGAGCGCGTTCACACCCGAAGCATTCATTGACGCATTCGAAGGCGTGCCATTTGCTGCGATTGTCGTGACAGATATCGACAGTGACATGGAAGATGTAGACGCTCAGCTTGGTTTGATTTCCGGAATCGCCGGGCATTCGAGGACCCCGGTGATTGCGAGCGGTGTTGTGCGCACGGCGGACGATATTTCCCGTCTGGCTTATATTCCGAATATCTCGGGCGCAATTGTCGGGCGGGCGCTGTTCCGTAAGTCGCTTGAGTTGTCAGATGCTCTGGAGATGGCTAAGGCCGCACACGAGCCAGTGGCGCAGTTCCAGTAAGCCGAATAAACAAACCATTCCGCCCTTTCTGCTGCGCGCGTGAAAGGGCGGGTACTGAGTTTTTCCCAAAATACGCGTTTCTCTGGGTGATCGGCGGCAGGATGCCGGCGCGGAAATCGCCCTTGCTCTTGCCCCCGCACCCCGGGCCGGGGTATGAGCGGTTCTCATAACAGGAAGCAGGCAAGAGGCACTTCATGCGCAGAGTCGTTGTAACCGGTCTTGGATTGGTCACTCCTTTGGCCAGCGGGGTCGAGGAAACATGGTCGCGGTTGCTGGACGGGGAATCCGGCGCAGGCCCCATCACGCACTTTGATGCGGTCGGCAGCGGGGTCACAACGACCTATGCCTGCGAGGTGCCGCGCGGGGATGGAACCGACGGAACGTTCAATCCCGATGATTGGATGCCGCCGAAAGAACAGCGCAAGATCGAAGACTTCATCCTGTATTCGATTGCGGCTGCGGAAATGGCCTGCAAGGACGCGAACTGGTTGCCGGAGGATGAGGAAGACCGTCTGCGGACAGGTGTTCTGATTGGTTCGGGTATCGGGGGGCTGGGCTCGATTGCCAATACAGCCAATCTGATCCGCGACAAGGGTCCGCGTCGGGTGTCGCCGTTCTTTATTCCGGGTGCTCTGATCAATCTGGCCTCGGGTCAGGTGTCTATCCGCCACGGGTTCAAGGGACCGAACCACTCTGTTGTGACGGCATGTTCGACTGGTGCCCATGCAATTGGCGATGCCAGCCGGATTATCCGCGCTGGTGATGCGGATGTCATGGTTGCAGGTGGCGGCGAAGGCTGCATCTGCGAGATCGGGATTGCAGGTTTCAACGCCTGTAAGGCTTTGTCGACGAAATATGCAGACGACCCGAAGAAAGCCAGCCGTCCCTATGATGTCGACCGTGACGGGTTCGTCATGGGTGAGGGCGCGGGCATCGTGGTTCTGGAAGACTACGAACACGCCAAGGCGCGTGGAGCGAAGATTTATGCCGAGGTTCTGGGCTATGGCATGTCGGGTGATGCCTATCACATCACCGCGCCGTCAGAGGATGGCGATGGGGCCGAACGTTCGATGAAGGCCGCGCTGCGCAGTGCCGGGCTGGAGCCGAAAGATCTGGGCTACATCAACGCGCATGGCACCTCGACCATGGCGGATACGATTGAGTTGGGTGCTGTGGAACGCCTGCTGGGCGATCATGCGTCAAACGCCACAATGACCTCGACGAAGTCGGCCACCGGGCACTTGCTGGGGGCTGCGGGCGCGATTGAAGCGATCTTCTCGATCCTGGCGATCCGGGATCAGGTGGCGCCGCCGACGATCAACTTGGACAACCCGGCTGTCGAAACACCGATTGATCTGGCACCGAATGCCAAGCGCGAGCGCGAGATCAACGTGGCTCTGTCAAACTCGTTTGGGTTTGGCGGTACCAATGCCAGCGTGATCTTTGGAAAGGTCAGCTAAATGTGGCGGGCCATTGCTTCGAATGCGCTGACCATGTTGGTGGTCGGCCTGTTCCTGATGGGCGGACTGATCCTTTGGGGGCAATCTCAGTACAAAGCGGAAGGCCCGCTTGAAACCGCTATCTGCCTACAAGTCAGAAGCGGGTCGAATATGACGCGTGTCAGTCAGGAACTGGAAGATCAGGGCGCGATCCGCAATGCAACATTGTTCCGTATGGCTGCGGATTATACGGACCGCGCACAGCAGCTGAAAGCCGGTAGCTTTCTGGTACGCGAAGGTGCGTCGATGGAGCAGATCATTGCCGAGATCACCAGCAGCGGGGCCAGCACGTGTGGATCCGAGATCGAATACCGCATCGGCGTGACCCGTGCCCAGACACGGGTACGCGAGTTGAACCCGGCGACGTTGGATTTTGATGAAATCGCGTCTTTTGATGCTTTGGAGGAAGAGGCCCCAGCAGCCTATACCGAAAAGCGTAGTGAAGCGGACACTCGGTATCGCGTATCCTTGGCCGAAGGCGTGACCTCATGGCAGGTGGTTGAAGCGTTGAAGTCCTTTGAGGCGCTGACCGGAGAAGTGACTGAGATCCCGGCTGAGGGTATGTTGGCCCCGGACAGCTATGATGTTGTGGCTGGTCAGGACCGCAATGATGTCCTGAAGGCTATGCAAGACAAACAGCAGCTTCGAATCAACGCGGCCTGGGAAAACCGTCAGGATGGCTTGCCGTTGGAAAGCCCCGAAGAGATGCTGATCCTTGCTTCGATCATCGAAAAGGAAACCGGAGTTCCCGAAGAGCGCGGACAAGTAGCCAGCGTGTTCGTGAACCGCCTGAATCAAGGGATGCGGTTGCAGACGGACCCGACAGTCATCTATGGCGTGACCAAGGGGCAAGGCACTTTGGGTCGGGGTCTGCGGCGCAGTGAGTTGAACCGCCCAACGCCGTGGAACACGTATCAGATCGATGGGTTGCCGCCGACCCCGATTGCGAACCCCGGTTTAGCAAGTCTTGAGGCCGCCGTTGCGCCGGATGACACCAGCTTTGTGTTCTTTGTGGCCGATGGCACGGGCGGTCATGCCTTTGCAGAGACATTGCAGGAGCACAATCGTAACGTAGCCAAGTGGCGCGAGATTGAAGCTGAACGGAACTCGGGAAACTAGACCCAAATTTCAAAACTACGAAAAGAAACGCCGACGTCAGAGGAATATCCGACGTCGGCGTTTCTTTTTGTATTGGCTTTTGGTGTTAAGCGGCAGGGCGTCTGCGGCGGGGTCGGCGACCCTTTCCAGCCGAAGGCTTTCCATCGCCATTGGCTGGTTTGGGTTTGAACCCACGACGGCGATTATTTTGGCGGCGCGCTGGTTTTTGGGGTTCAACACCTTCAGGCATTGTGCCGCTTGCGACGGGAATTTCGATCTTCATCAGTTTCTGAATCTGACGCAGCAGATCGACTTCTTCAGGTGCACAAAATGCAATGGCCTCACCTTCACGCCCGGCACGCGCCGTGCGGCCGATCCGGTGGACATAGTTGTCAGGCACTTCGGGTAGATCGAAATTGAAAACATAAGCAACGCCAGGGATATCGATGCCACGCGCGGCAACGTCGGTGGCCACCAGAATGGTTACCTCACCTTCGCGAAACGCCTTGATCGCGCGGTCCCTTTGCCCCTGGCTTTTGTTGCCGTGGATCGAAGCCGCGTTGTACCCATCGGCAACCAGACCCTTCATCAACCGTTCGGCCCCGTGTTTGGTGCGGGTGAACACCAATGTCAGCGCATCGCTGTCTCGTGAGAGTATTTCACGCAGCTTTGCTGGTTTTCCGGGTTTCGACACAAAGTGCAGCGACTGTGTGATCTTGTCAGCGGCCTTGCCTGGAGGCGATACCTGAACTCGTTGGGGGTTGGTCAGGTACGCGCGGCTAAGCTCTTCCATCTGTTTTGGCATGGTAGCCGAAAACAACATGGTTTGGCGTGGAGTACCCAGCACTGGTGCAATTTTGCGCAGGGCGTGGATAAACCCCAAATCCAGCATCTGGTCAGCTTCGTCCAAAACCAGATGGCGAACCGAGCTGAGATCGACGGCGCCACGGTCCATCAGGTCAATCAGGCGACCCGGAGTGGCGACCAGAATGTCTGTGCCACGCGCCAGGAACATGATCTGCTTGTTGATCGATTGTCCGCCCACAACTGTCCCAACGCGCAGCTTGGTGCCTTTGGTCAAGACGCGCAGGCTTTCGGCGATCTGGTTCACCAATTCGCGGGTCGGCGCAAGGATCAACGCCTTGGCTGTCTTGGGATCAGGTTTTCCAGGCTGAGCCAGCAGGTGATCAATCAGAGGCAGGCCGAAGGCCAGTGTCTTGCCGGTACCTGTTTGGGCAAGACCCAGAATGTCGTGGCCGTTCAGCGCAAGCGGGATGGCTTGGTTCTGAATCGGGGTAGGCTGTGTGAAATTGGCGCTTTTCAGCGCTTTGTTGAGTGCGGGGGCAAGACCCAGCATGTCGAAGTCGAACAAAAAACTATCCTTTATGCCCGGAGCTATTGCCCACGGACAGGTCGTGACGGGTCGCGCGCGGCGACCTGCAGGGGTTGTGCGAGACCTCGGGACAGGCAGGCGCACCCTGCGCTATCCGGTCGTCGCGTCAAGAACCCTGCGTGATGGGGAACTGTAATGTGGATCGGGCGCTGTAGGGCGGAAGAGGTCCGCGCAAGCTCACGCAGCAGCGCTTTGATTGGCGGCAAATGGGGGTTGAGGGAAGGATTGTCAAGCTGGCATTTGTAAATGGAGCCATGCGTTGGAAGTGAGGGTGTCAAAATTAACGCGATTCTTAGCCCGGTTTCGAGTGACGCCCTGAAGCAAGAGGGTGGTTTTAATGGTTTTTCAACGAGAGCAGTATTCGCGAAGCAGCTATGTCGGGGGCTAAAATCTTACTTCTGCGTACGCTCCCCGTTGCGTTCGTGTTGCGTAACTAATTGACATTGCGTACTTAAATCCGTATGAGTTGTGTCATGTTAGAAGAAGTGGGCAACGGCGGCGGGGAAACCCGGCGGCCGTTTTTCGTTTCTCTCGTGCGGAGAAAACTCACGCATGAGATCACAGGCAAACATGACTTTGATTACCCCGGAAGAGCGGATTTCCCAGACGGCTGACTTGTTGCAGTCGCTTGAGAGGTCCATTCGCGATCTGCGGCAAGCGGCGGAAGACCTGCGCAAACAGATCGGTGCCGGGGAGGATGCAGATCTTGCTGGTTCAGCCAGGCAACTCGGGCAGTTAGAGGGGCTGATCCGAAGTTGTCAGAAAGTGGAGACAAGCTTTGTCGAACAACATTACAGACAAGCCGGAATTGCCCAAGGGGGGTACGCGCTCGACCTTGAGCGCGCTCGATTTGAAATCGGGTGCAGGTTGGCTCGCCTCCGCCGATGCTGCGGTGCGAGAGAGATTTCTGAGTGAGATCGGGGAGGGGGGGCTGTGCGCCCTCCCTTTCCTGTTTGAGTTTTGGGCGCTGCCGCATCAGTTGCCGCCCGAGGGAGATTGGCGGTCTTGGGTGATTATGGGCGGGCGTGGTGCCGGGAAGACGCGGGCCGGGGCTGAATGGGTGCGGTCGATGGTTGAAGGGGCGAAACCGTTGGATCGTGGAGAGGCCAGCCGGGTGGCGTTGGTCGGTGAGACCTTTGATCAGGTGCGCGATGTGATGATCTTTGGCGATAGCGGGATATTACAGTGCTCGCCGCCGGATCGTCGGCCCACATGGAAGGCGTCGGAACGGAAACTGATCTGGCCCAACGGGGCCGAGGCGCAGGCGTTTTCGGCGCATGATCCTGAGGGGCTGCGCGGGCCGCAGTTTGATGCGGCGTGGGTTGATGAGCTGGGCTGTGCGGCAATCGACAAGGGCACAAACCAGCCCCAAACAAGTTCCTCGACCCCAAGTCCTCGGAATCGCTGTTGCCAGCTTTTTCGAACGGATTGAGGGATGATTACATTCAGGCGCAGTATTTGACCGCGACACTAGGATACTGGAGCGATCCCGCAGTTAATCCAGTGTCACATATCTATGGCGCTCGGATGCTGGATTTGGCGAACGCGTACGTTTGGGCGTGGGATACCCGTCCGTTTCCAACATTTCCAAATCTGCAGAGCCAATGGGACGATGGAAAAAACTATGCCAGAGGGCATTGGCTGAACGGGCAGTCCGGGTCGCGGACGCTTGCATCTGTAGTAACCGAAATCTGCCATGGGGCAGGGGTGACTGATATCGATGTTTCGCGGCTTCACGGTGTGGTTCGGGGCTATGTGATCGAAGATGTGACAAACGCACGGTCCGCTTTGCAACCTTTGATGCTGCGCTACGGGTTTGATGCAATTGAACGGGACGGTCAGTTGCGGTTTCAGATGCGCAACGGTTACGGTGCGGTCGCACTCAACCCTGATCATCTGGCGATCAGCCGCGATCTGGAAGGCGCGGTTGAACATCGGCGTGAGGCTGAGGCCGAGATGACTGGTCGGGTTCGCTTGCGCTTTGTGCAGTCGGATGCGGACCATGATCTGGTCGCAGAAGAGGCCGTTCTTCCCGACGATAAAACCCATTCCGTTTCGGTGAATGAAATGCCGTTGTCGATGACCCGGGCAGAGGGTCGTCAAACCGCGGAACGCTGGCTGAGTGAGGCAAGGGCCTCGCGTGATACCGTGCGCTTTGCGCTGCCGCCGTCGCAGATACATCTGGGTGCCGGGGATCTGGTGCGATTGTCAGAGGTCGAAAACAGCCCGATTTACCGCATTGACCGACTGGAAACATCGGACCTGCAACTGGCCGAGGCGGTTCGGGTCGAACAAGGTGTCTACAAGGCTTCGGACCTGCGCGAAGATGCTCCGACAGTGAAACCCTATGCTGCGCCGACCCCTTTGCTGCCGGTTTTTCTGGACCTGCCGTTGTTCACGGGTGCAGAAATTCCGCATGCCCCTTATCTGGCTGTCACGGGCGATCCGTGGCCCGGCGCGGCTGCGGTCTATACCTCGTCAAGTGACGAAGCTTACGCGCTGGGCGACATAGTCCAGGGGCAAGCGATTGTTGGTGTCACCGAAACCCCGCTGTATCGTGCCAGCGCGGGTGTGTGGGACGAGGGTTCGGCGTTGCGGATCAAGTTGGTGTCGGGTCAGTTGGAATCCCGCACTCGTGGTTCCGTTCTGAATGGCCTGAATCTGGCTGCTATCGGCGATGGGTCGCCGGGCAACTGGGAGGTTTTTCAGTTTTCCGATGCGGTTCTCGAAGCGCCCGGAGTCTACGCCTTGTCCGGGCGTCTCAGGGGGCAGTTGGGCACGGACGCTTTGATGCCGGATGTCTGGCCGGATGGCTCAGTTTTTGTTCTTCTGAATTCTCAGATCCAGCAGACAAGTTTGATGCGCAATGAGCGTCGGATGGCCAAACACTACCGCATCGGGCCTGTGGATCGCAGTTACGATGATCCGTCTTTCCAACATCTGATCGCGTCTTTCGATGGTAACGGATTGCGTCCTTACGCACCGGTGCACCTGAAAGTTCAATCCGGTCTGTCCGGCGATGCACTTTCATGGATCAGACGTGCGCGTCTGGACGCGGATGATTGGTCGGGACTGGAGATACCTCTGGGCGAAGAAACCGAATCCTATCTGGTGCGCATCCGTGCAGATGGAACATTGCTGCGCGAAGACCTGATCGCGGAACCACGCTGGACCTATTCCTCAACAATGAAGGCGGCGGACGGTTCGACCGGCGCGTATGAGGTCGAAGTGGCGCAGGTGTCAGCCGTCTACGGCCCCGGTCCGTCAACCCGTCTTTTGGTGGGGCAGTCAGCCTGATGCGGCCGGTCCTGCACGGAGATGTCAGTGCCGCAGCGCGTGCTTTGCTGGCAGCTCCTCAGGCAGACCGGACACGTTTATGCGTTCGGATGATTCATGAAGCAGAACTGGCTGACAGGCATCTTGAACGCACGGGGCGACTTCATCCCGTTTACGGCAACGGCTCGCTGATGGCCGTTGCTCGAAACAGAACCCTGGCGAATGAGCCGGGGTTCGACGACTTGCAGTATTGCCAATGTTTTGAGACGGTTCTGCACCATCTTTCCAAATTCTTAGTCACCCGGCAGCGCAGCTGACACATTTGCTGGCGGCCAAGTCCAGCGCCAACCGCGCGTCTGGAATTCGGTCGCCGCAATCCTCGCAATACCCGTATTCCTCCTCTTCAATGCGTACCAAGGCGGCTTGAAGACGGCTTTTTTCAATATCGCGATTGGTTTGTTGCGCCTTTGCCATGGCCTGGTTTTGCAAGGCATCCATGCGACTCAGTCGGCCAACCACTTGTTGATCCAGTTCAACGACAGCCTGCGCTTTTTGACCTGACGCTGAAAGCTGTTCCAACTCGGCCAGTCGCTCGCGAATTTTTGTTTCAAAATATGAGCTTTCGAACTCATTCATTTTTGTTGCATTGCAGATCACGGGTTTGCGTTTGGTCTTTTTACCACTAAATGGCATTCTAGGCGCAGCAAAGGATGAAAAGCCATGTTTGAAAAGCGCAGTCATGTAACGCCGGTTGATCCGGTTTGGACCCGCATCACATCCGAGGCCCACGCGGCCGTAGAAAAAGAACCACTCATGGGTGGTCTTGTGCACGCCTGTATCCTGCATCACCGCAGCCTTGAACGCGCGCTTTCCTATCGGATTTCGGCCAAGCTGTGCTCGAACGAGATGTCGATGATGGTCTTGCGAGAGATTGTCGACGAAGCATATGCCGATGATCCACATCTGATCGAAGCGGCGCGGGCTGATCTGATGGCCGTTTACGAGCGTGACCCCGCATGTCACCGCCTGTTGCAGCCGATCCTTTACTTCAAAGGGTATCAGGCGATGCAGGCCTATCGGGTTGCGCATTGGTTGTGGAAAAAGGGTCGCTACGATCTGGCCTATTTCTTCCAGATGCGCTCGTCCGAGATATTCGGGATAGATATTCATCCGGCTGCAAAGATCGGCAAGGGTATCATGATCGACCACGCTCATTCCATTGTCATTGGTGAAACCGCTGTTGTGGGCGATAATGTTTCAATGTTGCATTCGGTAACGCTGGGCGGAACCGGCAAGGAAGAGGAACAGCGCCACCCCAAGATCGGCAACGGGGTTCTGATTGGGGCCGGAGCGAAGGTTCTGGGCAACATCGAAGTTGGCCATTGCAGCCGTATCGCTGCGGGTTCGGTGGTTCTGCAACCTGTACCGGCTTGCAAAACCGTTGCTGGTATTCCCGCGAAGATCGTGGGCGAGGCGGGATGCGATCAGCCTGCGATCTCGATGGACCACATGCTGGGCAAAGACCAGTAGGTAAAAATCACTTCAAGCGGTTGGTGCGTTTCTCCAACCGCTTGCGCTTGCGTTCCTCTCGTCTCTGCTGACGCAGTTCTTTGCGCCGCTTTTGTTCAGCTTTCTGCTCGGCAATCGCCTCAGGATCACTGCTTTTGAATTTCGAGTGCTCGCCCGGATAACTGTTCGGTTTCGCAGAGACCTCGCCTGGTGTCGTCCCAGTCAAAAGGACCAAAACTACCAAGCTTTGTACAAGGTTCTTGCGGACCACAGAGCACTCTCCTTCTGAATTAATCTTGTAGAAGAAGGTGGGAGGTCAATGCGCTTTAGGCAATTGATACGCCAATCACACGGGTTCAATTCAGCGCCAAATGATAAGATGACCCCCGCCCAACAAAAGCTTGGGCGGGGGGTGTTCGAGTGCCTCAGGCCAGCATGACCATCGGATTTTCCAGATTGTCGACAATGGCCTTGAGCAGTTCTGCCCCTAGCGCCCCGTCGATGACGCGGTGATCCACGGACATTGTGACAGACATCACGGTTGCCACGGTCAGTTCGCCATCATCTCCGACAACAGGCTTTTTCACACCGGTCCCTACAGCCAGAATTCCGGCATGTGGCGGGTTTACGATTGCATCGAAGTTGTCGATGCCAAACATACCCAGATTTGAGACGGCAAAGGTGCCGCCCTGATACTCATGCGGTGCCAGCTTGCGTTCGCGGGCGCGGGCTGCAAGGTCTTTCATCTCGGTCGACAGGGCGGACAAGGACTTCGTGTCAGCATCTTGCAGAACCGGGGTGAACAGGCCGCCCTCAATCGCAACAGCAACGGCGACGTCCGAAGGCTTCAATTGCAGCACGCGGTCACCCGCCCAGACTGCGTTACAGGCCGGAACCTGCTGCAGCGCGTTGGCGACAGCTTTGATGATGAAATCGTTGACGCTCAGCTTGACGCCACGGCCTTCCAACTGCTTGTTCAACTGGCTGCGGAACTTGAGCAGCGCGTCCAGCTTGATGTCACGACGCAGATAGAAATGCGGGATGGTCTGTTTGGCTTCGGACAGGCGCGCGGCGATGGTTTTGCGCATACCGTCCAGCTGGATTTCCTCGTACTCGCGCCCTTCATACATCCGAGCGACCATGTCTGCCGACGGCCCGGCTGGTGCCGCAGGCGCAGATGGAGCAGCGGTAGCAGGCGCTGGAGCAGCTGCAGCCGGTGCGGCTGTGGCGCTTTCCACATCCGCCTTGACGATGCGACCATGCGGTCCAGAGCCGGCGATCTGCGATAGATCAAGACCTTTTTGCGCCGCAATGCGACGGGCCAGTGGTGAGGCGAAAACACGACCGCCATCAGCCTTGACCGGAGCAGCCGGGGCAGGGGCAGAGGCTGGCGCCTCGGACGCCGCTGGCGCTGCAGTTTCTGCTGCGGGCGCAGCCGCTGGCGCGGCGGCAGGCGTCGCACCAATGTCATCTGCGCTTTCGCCGTCTTCCAGCAGAACGGCAATGGCGGTGTTGACCTTAACGCCTTCGGTTCCCTCGGCGATCAGGATCTTACCGATGGTGCCTTCATCAACGGCTTCGAACTCCATCGTGGCCTTGTCGGTTTCGATCTCTGCCAACAGGTCGCCAGAGGAAACGGTGTCGCCTTCCTTGACCAGCCATTTGGCAAGCGTGCCTTCCTCCATTGTGGGCGAAAGGGCGGGCATCAGAATTTCGGTGGGCATCTGTCTGTCGCTCCTTACCGGTAGGTCACTTGTTTGACGGCGGCGATCACCTCATCGGTGGTGATCAGTGCCAACTTTTCGAGGTTCGCGGCGTAGGGCATCGGTACATCTTTGCCAGTGCAGTTGATGACCGGGGCGTCGAGATAGTCGAACGCTTCCTGCATCACGACTGAACTGATGTAGCTGCCGACCGAGCCTTGCGGCCAGCCTTCTTCCACAGTCACCAGACGGTTCGTCTTCATCACCGAGTTGATGATTGCGCCAGTGTCCATCGGGCGGATTGTGCGCAGGTCGATAACTTCGGCACTGATGCCTTCTTCCGCCAGTTTGTCGGCGGCTTCGAGTGCGTATTGCATGCCAATGCCGAAGCTGACGATGGTCACATCCGAACCTTCGCGCCAAATACGCGCCTTGCCCAGCGGGATGGTCAGGTCATCCACCTGCGGCACGTCGAAAGAACGCCCGTAGAGGATTTCGTTTTCCAGGAAGACAACCGGGTTGGGGTCGCGGATCGCCGATTTCAGCAGACCTTTAGCATCGGCTGCCGAGTAGGGCATTACCACCTTCAGGCCGGGTATCTGCATGTACCACGCTGCATAGTCCTGAGAGTGCTGCGCAGCCACTCGGGCGGCGGCACCGTTAGGACCGCGGAACACGATGGGGCAGCCCATCTGACCGCCTGACATGTAAAGCGTCTTGGCAGCAGAGTTGATGATCTGGTCAATCGCCTGCATGGCGAAGTTGAAGGTCATGAACTCGACAATCGGTTTCAGACCTCCAAAGGCTGAACCAACGGCGATGCCTGCAAAACCGTGCTCGGTGATCGGCGTATCGATAACGCGCTTGGGGCCAAACTCGTCCAGCAGACCTTGGCTGATTTTATACGCGCCCTGATATTCGGCGACTTCTTCACCCATCAGGTAGACGTCTTCGTCACCACGCATTTCCTCGGCCATCGCGTCACGCAGCGCTTCACGGACGGTTTCGGACTTCATCTCTGCATCTGCGGGCCAATCGGGCGACAGGTCAACGACCGGAGCAGCGGGGGCAGCGGCAGAAGCGGGGGCCTCAACCGCCGCAGGGGCGGCCTCGGTCACCGCTGCGGCTGCAGGGGCAGCCGCGGGCAGGGCAGAGGCGTCTTCGCCTTCTTCCACCAGAACCGCGATAGGGGTGTTCACCTTGACCCCTTCGGTACCTTCAGCGATCAGGATCTTGCCAATGATGCCTTCATCAACGGCTTCAAATTCCATCGTCGCCTTGTCGGTTTCGATCTCGGCCATGATATCGCCAGAGCTTACAGTGTCGCCTTCCTTGACCAGCCATTTGGCTAGTGTGCCCTCTTCCATTGTGGGCGAAAGGGCGGGCATGAGAATTTCGGTTGCCATGTCTTATTCGTCCTCTCAGGCGTAAATGTCAGTCCAGAGCTCTTCGACGGAAGGCTCGGGGCTTTCTTTCGAGAATTCGGCGGCTTGATTGACGACCTCTTTGATCTCTTTATCGATCGCCTTCAGATCATCCTCGGTCGCGTGTTTGCCAGTCAACAGCAGCTCGCGCACATGTTCGATCGGATCGCTTTGTTCGCGAACCTTCTGAACCTCTTCGCGGGTGCGGTACTTGGCCGGGTCAGACATCGAGTGACCGCGATACCGGTAGGTTTTAACCTCAAGGATGTAAGGGCCTTTGCCCGCACGGCAGTGGGCCACAGCTTTCTCACCTGCGGCCTTAACCGCCAACACATCCATACCGTTGACGATCTCACCGGGGATGCCAAACGCCTCGCCACGCACGTAGATGTCTGGCGACGATGTTGATCGCGCCTGCGCTGTACCCATGGCGTATTGGTTGTTTTCGATCACAAAGACCACTGGCAGATCCCAGAGAGCGGCCATGTTGAACGTCTCATAGACCTGACCCTGGTTGGCCGCGCCATCACCGAAATAGGTGAATGTCACGCCACCGTTCTCTTTGTATTTGTCAGCAAAGGCCAGACCTGCGCCCAGCGGAACCTGTGCACCAACGATGCCGTGACCGCCATAGAAATGCTTCTCTTTCGAGAACATGTGCATCGAGCCGCCCTTGCCTTTGGAAAGGCCGCCTTCGCGCCCGGTCAGCTCGGCCATAACGCCACCCGGATCCATACCGCAGGCCAGCATGTGGCCGTGATCGCGATACGAGGTGATGCGTTTGTCACCTTCCTGTGCGGCGGCTTCGAGGCCGACAACAACCGCTTCCTGTCCGATGTAAAGGTGGCAGAAGCCGCCAATCAGACCCATACCGTAAAGTTGACCGGCCTTTTCCTCGAATCGGCGGATCAGCAGCATCTCGCGGTAGTAGGTTTTGAGCTCTTCCGCAGAAACATTTGGTTTCTTTGTGGTTTTTCGCGCAGCCATTGTGGCGATCTCCCCCTTTCGGACAGATAGTTTAGCGTTAAACTATCTTCTAAAGCATTTCGGGCGATCTGGCGAGTGTTAATGTGACGCAGCGTCGGATTACGCTAAGCCGCGCTTATCAAAGCAAAATGAATTGTTGCAAGAGAAGGGCTTTTCGACGAAAAACCCAAGTCCGCTTATCGGATGACGATCTCGTCCGCGCGGATCATACCCAGAACCGAGCGTGCCTGCTGGTCCAGAAGGTCCAGGTCAAGATAAGTGTCAGACAACCGTAGCGTCAGGTTCTCCATCTCGGCGATCTCGGCATTCAGCTTCGCCAAATCGCGCGACAGAGCGTCCCGTTCCGCTGCAATCTCGACCCGCCGAAACAGGCCATAATCTCCTTGTACGGCGGCAAAGGTGAAATAGACACCCAGCATGAAAGCCACCGAGAAGAAAGCAACTGCGCCCAAACCGGGCCGATGGGAACGGGACACTCTGTTTACCGCCGTATGAAAACTTGCCTCAAGTACGGGTCCTTTTCGAACCTCTTTCAGCACTATGTCACAGGTGATTCGGCTTGTGAATCCCCTGATTCCCAAAAATCAGGGGATGAGTCAGAATGTCTCGCAAGGTAAGCGAAAGCGCGCCGCGACGGGGCTACTGTTCCAATGCGGCTACACCGGGCAGGGTCTTACCCTCCATCCATTCCAAGAACGCGCCGCCCGCAGTGGAGATGTACGAGAAATCATGCGCCGCGCCCGATGCGTTCAGTGCGGCAACGGTATCGCCGCCGCCCGCAACTGACACCAACTGGCCCGAACGTGTCAAAGCCGCCGCTTTCAATGCGGCCGCATTGGTCGCTGCATCAAAGGGTTCCAATTCGAACGCGCCAAGCGGGCCGTTCCAGATCAGCGTTTTGCTTTTTGTAAAGATCTCGGTGATCGCGGCGACGCTTTCAGGACCTGCATCCAGGATCATGCTGTCTTCGGGGCATTGATCTGCGGGCAAGACTTGATGCGGAGCATGGGCTTCGAATTTGTCTGCAACCACAATATCCGTGGGCAGAACAATGGTGCAACCCGAGCTTTCGGCTTTGGTCAGGATTTCCGCAGCGGTATCCTTCATGTTCCGCTCAGCCAGCGATTTGCCGACGTTCAGACCTTTTGCGACCAGAAAGGTATTGGCCATGCCACCGCCAATGACAAGATAGTCCACCTTGTCGATCAGATTGCCCAACAACTCCAGTTTGGTGGATACTTTTGCACCGCCTACAACAGCAGTTACGGGCCGTTTAGGGGCACCCAGTGCGCCTTCCAGCGCTTGCAATTCGGCTTGCATTAGGCGACCTGCACATGCGGGCAGAAGGCGCGCCAAAGCCTCGGTCGAACTGTGGGCGCGGTGCGCGGCTGAAAACGCATCGTTGCAATAAACGTCCCCCAGCTTGGCCATGCCTGCGGCCAGATCAGCGTCGTTCTTGGTCTCGGCTGCGTGAAAGCGCGTGTTTTCCAGCAGCAATACCTGACCCGGTTGCAGCGCATCGGCGGCCAGTTCAGCCTCGGTGCCCACGCAATCGGCTGCAAACAGGACAGGGGCGCCAAAAGTGCTTTCCAGTGTCGGCACCAATTGCTTGAGTGACAAGTTTTCGCGTCGCTCGCCACCTGGGCGACCGAAATGGGCCAGTAGGATCGGCTTACCACCGGCGGCCAGAATATCGCGTACTGTCGGAGCGATCCGCTGGATACGGGTGGCGTCGGTCACAACACCGTCAACGACAGGGACATTGATGTCCACGCGCACCAGCACGCGTTTGCCGTTCAGATCCATATCGTCCAGTGTTTTCCAGCCCATCGTGCAATCCTTCCCAGTGGCAACCGATTTAGGCGGTTCTTTTCCTGCATTTTGCCCTCAGGTCAATGCGTCACTTGGCATTCACGCGCTTGGCGCATAGGTATTTGCGCAAGACAAACGACAGGAGGGCCACATGGCCGAGATCAAAGATCCCGAAAACACAATCATCATCGAGCTGAAAGGCGGCAACGTCGTCATCGAGCTGTTGCCCGACGTGGCCCCCCAGCACAGCGCGCGGATGAAGGAACTGGCCCGTGGTGGAGAATATGACAACGTAGCCTTTCACCGTGTGATCGACGGTTTCATGGCGCAAACCGGCGACGTTCAGCACGGCGATATGGAAGACGGCTTCAACCTGCGCATGGCGGGCACCGGTGGGTCGTCGCTTCCGAACGTTCCGGCCGAGTTCTCGAAACTGCCCCATGATCGCGGCACGCTGGGCGCGGCACGGTCGCAAAACCCGGATTCGGCCAACTCTCAGTTCTTCATCAACTTCAAGGACAACCACTTCCTGAACGGTCAATATACCGTTTATGGCCGTGTGATCGATGGCATGGAGCATGTGGATGCCATCGTTCGGGGCGAGCCGCCAGCGAACCCGGATCGCATGATCAGCGTCAAAGTGGCCGCCGATGTATAAGCTGGCTGCGGTTTTTGCACTGGTGACCAGCCCGGCACTGGCCAGCGGTCTGCAGATTGAGGTTGAAGGGGAAGGGGCCAATGGCACTATCTCGATCGACTTGTTCGAGGACGTCGCTCCCAAGCATGTGGAACAGATCACTGCGCTGGCCACCGACGGTCAGTATGATGGTGTCGTGTTTCACCGCGTGATTGACGGCTTCATGGCACAAACCGGAGATGTGCAATACGGCAATTCCGGCGCGGACGGGTTTGACATGCGTTACGCTGGACGCGGCGGATCAGACCGACCCGATTTGCCAGCCGAGTTTTCCGAGGTCACCTTTGACCGGGGCGTGGTTGGCATGGCGCGTTCGAACGATCCGGATTCGGCCAATTCGCAGTTTTTCATCATGTTCGAACCCGGCCCGTTCCTGGACGGGCAGTACACTGTGGTCGGTCAGGTGACCGATGGTATGGACGTGGTGGATGCGATCAAACGCGGGCATTCTCAGACCGGAGCAGTCACGGGCCAGCCCGACGTGATGAAAAAAGTTACCGTCACCGAATAAGCAGTGAAAGCCCGGCGCGGCCCAAAGCGCCGGGCTTTTTCTATGGTTTATTGATCGATAAAGTCGCGGATAGCTTGCGTATAGGCATCCGGCTTCTGAAACGAAGCAAAGTGACTGACATCTTCCAGAACAAGCAAGTCTGCCCCCGGAATGGCCTCGGAAATTGCCTGCGAATGTGCCATCAGGATGGCTTCGTCATGCGCGCTTTGAACGACCAGCGTTGGGACAGTGATCGACGATAACGCCTCCAAACCACCAGGTTTTTCGGTGCTCCACATAGCAGCAACCCCGCCCAGGAACGCTTCGAATCCATCTGGCGTGGGGGACATTGCTGCATAATCTTCGGCCATCATGCCGACATAGGCGCCAAACACTTCGTTGGTTTCTACTGACGGATCGATGCCATCCAGCGTCACATTACCCGCATGAGCAAAATGACTGGCCAACCGTTCCGGGTTGGTGCTCGAAATCGAATAGCCGATGTTGGCCCCGTCAGACCAGCCAACCAGATGCACTTGATCGATTTCCAGATAGTCCAACAGAGCCAGATAATCCTGCGAGAGCAATCCGTAGGAATAGGTGCTGCCATCATTGGTTGATCGCCCGTGCCCGCGAGTGTCGGCAACGATCACGGTGTGATCTGCGGCAAGATCCGCAACCTGTGCTGCCCAGATGTCACCATGCGCCAAACCACCATGGATCATTAATATCGGTGTACCCTCTCCGTCTCCATAGGTGGCGTAGTACATATTGATCCCATTGATTTCAGCAGTGCCGGACGTGTTGGCTGGGGGCATCTCTGGGGCTGCGGGGATGCTCAGCCACGGGTCGTCAGCCCAACTGGCGGTGGCAAGGCATCCCAGTACAAATGTAGTCGCTGTAATCTTCATAGCATCCTCCCGTTGATCCCGAGCCTTGGTTCAGCCGGGCGTTACGGAAGGATACGCTTGTTTTTTACTGACAGGGAAAAAACCGAGTCAGTTCACGTTAGTCTTCAGATGAAGTCACTTTCCAGATCAACGCACCGACCGCGCCGCCGATCAGGGGTGCCACCCAGAACATCCAAAGCTGTGCCAGCGCGGGGCCGTCTGCGAACAGGGCGACTCCGGTGGACCGGGCGGGATTGACCGATGTGTTGCTGACCGGAATTGACACCAGATGGATCAGTGTCAGTGCCAGGCCAATGGCAATCGGTGCGAAACCAGCCGGTGCCTTATCTGAAGTTGCGCCCAGAATGATGAAGATGAAAAAGGCCGTCATCACAATTTCGATCACCAGAACCGACATCATTGAATAGCCTTGCGGGGACGCGTCTCCGTATCCGTTTGATGCGAACCCTCCAACCCCTTCGAAACCGGGTGCTCCGCTAACGATCAGGTACAACACAATGGCGGCTGCAATCGCTCCGATAACCTGAGCGACCCAATAGGGCAGCAGATCTTTGGCTGGAAACCTTCCGCCAATCATCAGCCCCAAGCTGACCGCCGGGTTGAAATGACCGCCAGATATCGGACCAACCGTGTAGGCCATTGTCAGAACCGTCAGGCCGAAGGCGAAAGACACGCCAAGCCATCCGATGCCGACATCTGCAACACCTGCGGCCAAAACGGCACTGCCGCAGCCTCCGAGAACCAGCCAAAAGGTACCGAAGAACTCGGCAAGTAATTTTGACGACATGAAATTTCCTCCACAATGCGATGAGGTTAACTGTAATTCAAAAACTAACTTTTGTTAAATTGAGGCGAACGGGGAATTTCCCGGATGCCCTCTCACCCCAGGCGACAACTGACTAATGCCACTGTGCAGGATCCAGGTGAAAAAGTTTCGACAGCTGTTTGTAGACCTCTGGGTCAGAGTTGCGGAGTGCCTTTGGTCGCTCAAAGAACACTTCAACTGAAACGGCGAAAAACTCTTCGTGCCCTTCCGCGCCGTAGGGATCAATCACAGTTGGGCGTCCCATTTCAACGGCCTGTACATGGGCGTCATAAGCCGTCAGAAATGCGGCCTCCCACTCGGAAAAACTCTGATTGGCGCTGAGAACGGGCACACCATTGGCCGACCCTGTCAGATCGTCGATCTGATGTGCGAATTCGTGAAAGACAACATTTTGCCCGTCATGATCGTTCATCGCACCACGTTGGCTGTGCGCCCAGGACAGGATCACCGGGCCGCGATTCCAGCTTTCGCCAGTTCGCACGATTTCTTTCTCTGTGACGACATAACCGCTGTGTCGGCTCTGTCTGGATTTGAAAGCACTGGGATAGATCAGGATGGTAGTGAGGTTGTCATACCAAAGCTCAGTATTCACAACCAACAGACAGGCTTGCGCGGCGATGGACATCTGCATGTCTTCTGTGACATCCAGACCGTCGCAGCCTATGAACTCGACCTGATCGAGAAACAGGTTGATTTTGCCTTCCAGCTTTGCGCGCAGGTCTTGCGGCACTTTCTGCAGGATCGGGACCTGAGCGTCGATAAGCCGTCGTTGCTGATCGCTCAGCGGCGCGGCCAGCAGGGCCTGGCGGGCCTGTTGCTTTGACCAAAAGTAATACGCCACACCACCAGCAATCAGGGCGACAAGTATCAAAAAAACCAACATGGCCCGACCCTAACGCGATGTCAGCGGGATCAAAACCAGTTTCACAGGCAAGCAGTTGTTATAGAAAAGACGCCGCAGGTGTTTCTGCGGCGTCTCGGGTCTGACCTGAAAGGTCGAATTATTGTTTGACGTCAGCCGCCGGGTTCGATCCCCCCTTGGCGCTGCGGCCAGGGTTCAGCGGATCGTCCTGACGCTGCACCGAACCTTCGAAATGCGCGCCGCTTTCGATGGCGATGGTCTTGTGGATGATGTCGCCTTCGACACGTGCGGTCGAGGTCAGGCGCACCTTCAGGCCACGTACCCGGCCAACGATGCGGCCGTTGATCACGACGTCATCGGCGGTGACTTCACCTTTGATGGTTGCAGATTCACCAATGGTCAGAAGATGAGCGCGGATGTCGCCTTCGACGGTACCTTCCACTTGAATGTCACCGGAGGTCTTGATGTTGCCGGTGATGTGCAGATCCGAAGACAGAACCGACGCAGGCGGTTTTGGCTTGGGCGCAGTGGCAGGTTTCGACTCGGTTGGAGCAGGGGCCGCTGGGGTCGCCGGAGCGGCAGGTTTGGCCGCCTCAGGTGCCTTGGATGCGGGCTCGTTGATTTTGCTTTTAGAAAACATTTCTCGCAGCCTTGATGTAAGTCATTGGGTTCACGGGCTTTCCGTTCACGCGCACCTCATAGTGCAAATGCGTGCCGGTGGACCGTCCGGTGCTACCCATATCAGCAATATGATCCCCACGCGAGACCCTTTGACCAACCTTGACGTTGATCTTGGTGTTATGAGCGTAAAGTGTCTCAATTCCAAACGCGTGCTTGATTTTCACAAGCCGTCCGAAACCCGACTGCCAACCTGCGTGGGTGACCACACCGTCTGCTGTCGCGAAGATATCAGTGCCGTGCGCACCAGCGAAATCCGCACCGTTATGCATCCGACGACCTCCGGTTTTGGGGTCGCGACGTGTGCCAAATCCGCTGGTGAAACGCACTGCACTGTTGACCGGGCTGGCGAAGGGGGCCTTTTCCGCAGCAATCCGGTACAGGTTCAACTGATCCATCTGTTGAAGCAAAATGTTCGCGCGGGCCTCGTCGGCGGACAGCTCGTCCTCCTCGCCACGCGTGCTAAGGGATAAAGGGGTCAGCGGACCGCCCATACCGCTATATCCGCGCCGGACCTCTTCGATGATACGATCGGTGGGCATCCCGGCCTGGCGGAACATCTTGTCCAGCGGTTCGACCGAGATCACCATGGCGTCTTCCAACTGGCGGAAGATCGCGTCGCTGCGCTCTTGCATCAGACGGATTTCCAGTTCCAGTTCGTCCCTCTGAACCAATGCATCTTGCGCGTCCGAAGCGATCTGGTCGCGTTCTTCGGCAGTGCGTGCCAACGCATCCGTCATGAAGGCCATCTGCACCGGGGCGGTAGAGGCCGTCATATACATGTCGGTGTCACTGGTTTCCTGCTTCAGGGTCGCCAGCTCAGTCCGTGCCTCTTCCCGTTGCTTCATGGTGCTGCGCAGGGTGGTCTGGATGACCTCGATGCCGGTCTCAAGCTCACGGCGGCGGTTTTCCGACGCCAGCAGCTCGGACTGCATAGCGGAAATCTGCTCAAGCGCTGCATTAAAGCGGTCTTGGGCCGCAAGGGCCTCCTGTGCGCGGGCGTCCCGTTCTGCGGACAGGATGTTCAGGCGTTCCTGGTAGGTCGCCTGATCGCGTTTGGCTTGTTCTCTGAAGTTGCCAGACCCGATGCTGTCCATCAGCAGAATGGCCGTCGCGACCGCTGTCCAGCCGACCATGACAGCAACGCCAGCAACCGCAATCACCTGCGTTTCCGAGCTAAGCCGGATAAAGCGCGTGTCCTTGTCAGATTTCAGAAAAACCCGGCGTTCCGGGAAATGCCGCTCGAGCAGCGAATGTAACTTTATTGTCAGACGTGTTCGCACGCGTCTTACCTCTCATCCCCAAGATCGGGACCGGTCGTGGTGCAATAGCCGTCCCTTGGGCCGATTGCATAAACGGCTCGTCGTGAACGGGCAAGTTTGTTGACCAATCTGCGTCAAACGGCGCAAAAATCCCCCTGAGATCGGCGAGAACTTGCCGAAAATAACGAAGAAGTGTCAGTTTGTGACTTCTCCGGGCGCAGGCAGATCTTCGGTCAGGGGCCAGTAGAAATCGGGGGGCAAGCCAGCTTCAGCGCGCTTTTCCTCGTTAAAGGGTGGTTTCAGTACGCCGTGAAAATAGCGTCGGACCAGCGCGTGAAACACATCCTTTGGGTCGGCATTTTCGCGACCGCACAGGAAATGGAACCATTTCGAGCCATAAGCAACATGGCCGACTTCTTCGGCATAGATCACCTCAAGAGCCGCAATGGCTTGGTCCAACTTGGCCTTGCGAAAGATCTCGATCATGCCGGGGGTGACATCCAGACCGCGTGCCTCAAGCACCATGGGAACAACGGCCAGCCGTCCCATCAGATCTTCGGCAGTGTCCTCGGCAGCGCGCCACATGCCTGCATGGGCGGGCAGGGCGCCGTAATGGCTGCCCATGCTTTCCAGGCAATCGCAAACCATCTCGAAATGGCGCGATTCTTCTTCGGCGCATTTCACCCAGTCGTCGTAGAACCCGATGGGCATGGATACGTGACCGAACCTGGCAATGATGTCCCAGTGCAGATCGACGGCGTTCAATTCGATATGGGCCACTGCGTGCAACAGCGCGATACGCCCGGCCTCGGTCCCGGGTTTCCGCTTTGGCACTTCGCGGGGCGACAAAAGCTCGGGCTTGTCCGGGCGGGCGGGGTTCAAGGGGGGTGTTGCCGTGCCAATCTCGATTGGGTCAGTTTCGCCCTTGCGGGCAGCAAACCAAGCGGCGGCGTGCGCTTTGGACAGGGCGGTCTTGGCCCGCCCGTCCGCTGTTGTCAGAACCTCTGTCGCCATCTGTGTCAGTGTCTTGGTCACGGGGTCGCTCCGCCTCGGTCGTGTCGAGGCGGGTCTTAAACCGGATGGCATGACAGGTCGAGAGGGGGCTTACAGCGCCTTCACCGCCTCAAGCACCTCGTCCACATGACCGGGCACTTTGACTTTGCGCCAGACCTTGGCAATGCGACCTTCGGCATCTATGACAAAGGTCGAACGTTCGATGCCCATTGACTTGCGCCCATACATGTTCTTTTCCACCCAGACGCCATAGTTCTCGCAAACGGTCGAGTTTTCATCCGACAGAAGCGGCGTGGTCAGCCCATGCTTGGCCACGAACTTGTCATGCTTTGCGACGCTGTCGCGTGAGATGCCGAAAACGTGAGCACCCGCATCCGCAAAGGCCTGAAGCTGTTCTGAAAAACCGATGGATTCCTTCGTGCAGCCCGGCGTATCATCACGGGGATAGAAGAACAAAACCACGGTGCCACCGCGCAACGCCGAAAGCGTCACCTCGCCACCGCCGTCGCGCGGCAAAGTGAAGTCGGGGGCCATGTCAGAAATATCGGGCATTGGAAACTCCGCTAAAGGTTTTTAAAGGCTGCCTGATATCATAGGGCGACACGTGCGGGTTGGAAGGCGTGAATAGCAAATTGAAGCAACGCGAGGACGACGAAGGGGAGGCACCGAACAAACCGGTAAGCCGCCGGTCGCGTCGTCGCGCTGCCGGGATTTGGGCCATGCGCGGGGCGATCATGCTGGTGCTGCTGGCGACGTTCACCGGTTTCATGATTGTGGGCCAAAGGATGCACGCGCCCGCCTGGCTCAGGGACAGGGTCGAGACGCGGCTGGAGCAGGCATTGGGCGGGCTGCAAATCCGGTTTGGTGACGTCAGTTTTATCATCCATGAGGGCTGGCGGCCCCGGCTGCGCCTGACCGATGTGTCCATCAGCGACGCGGCGGGCCAACAGATTGCACAGGTCTCGGACATGCGCGCCAGCCTTGCAATGCGGCCTTTGCTGCGTGGGCATGTCCGCCCGAAACGCATTATCCTGAGCGGTGCGCAGATCGCGCTGACCCGCGACACGGATGGGGCTTTGATCCTGACCGTCGGAACAGGCAGCGCACCAGTGCAAGAGGCACCGAATCTGGCAGAGTTGATCGAGGCGTCTGATCAGGTGTTCCTGTCTCCGGCCCTGTCAGCACTGACTTCGGTTGAACTTGACGCAATCACGCTGGACTACCGGGATTTGCGGCAGGGCCGGTCCTGGGTATTGGACGGCGGCCATATTCAGGCAAACCGCAGCGATAATGAGGTGCGACTGGCCACCGGGTTCTCGGTTCTGGCCGGGCGGGATTACGTCAGCGCGATCGAGGCCAACTATACCAGTACGCTTGGCAGTCCAGCTGCGCAGTTTGGCATCTCGGTCTCGGACCTGCCCGCAGAAGACATCGCCGGTCAGAGCCCCGTGCTTGCGTGGTTGCAGGTTCTGAGGGCCCCAATCTCGGGTGCTTTGCGTGGCAGTATTGACGAAAGCGGTGCTATCGGGACAGGTTTTGCAACTCTCAACCTTGGTGCGGGGGCCGTGCAACCCAATCCCGAAACACGTCCGGTGCCGTTTGAATCTGCCCGCACCTATTTCACCTATGATCCGAAATCCCAGGCGCTGAACTTCAACGAGGTTTCGGTGGTTTCTGCCTGGGGTAAAGTACAGGCAGACGGCACGGCATTTCTGCAGGGCGTGGAAGAGGGCGTTCTGGACAGCCTGACCGCGCAGATGCGTTTGTCCGGCATCAACGTGAACCCCGCCAATCTGTTTCCCGAACCAATCCAACTGTCGCGCGCCAGCGTGGATTTCAAAATGGTCTTGGACCCGTTCGAGTTGCAACTGGGGCAGGTTACCATCGAAGACCCGGGGCACATCATACGCGCGTTTGGGGTGCTGAGCGGTCGTCCTGACGGTTGGGCGGTCAAGCTGGATGCCCATCTGGATCAGATGACCTCGGACAAGGTGCTCAGCTACTGGCCTGAGCGCTTGGCGCCCAAGCCGCGTGAGTGGGTCACCGAAAACCTGTATGAAGGGGTTCTGTCGGATATGGACTTTGCCCTTCGGCTTGAACCCGGATCGAAACCCGATCTGTATTTGGACTTCGGGTTCGAGAAGGCCAAAATCCAATTCGTGAAAACCCTGCCGCCAATCCAAAACGCTCAGGGTCAGGCAAGCCTGCTCAATCAGCGCTTTACCGTTACCGCACAGCAGGGGGTGGTGATTGCCGATGAAGGTGGTGCCGTGGATGCTTCGGGCACGTCCTTCATCATACCTGATACGGATATCAAGAAATCAGCCCCTGCAATCGCGCGTATCCAAGCCAAAGGCAGCGTGACGGCGGCTTTGTCGCTGTTGGATCGTCCGCCTCTTGAATTGTTGACTAAGGCCGGGCTGCCTGTCGACCTTGCCGACGGAACGGCATCTTTGGCTGGTACGTTATCGTTGCCGCTGAAAAAGGGGCTCAAGTTTCAGGACACCGAGTTTCACTTCGACGGCCATCTGGCCAACCTGTTGAGCGACCGTCTGGTACCCGGATTTACTGTCAGCGCCGCTTTGCTGGATCTGTCCGGAAACCAGTCCGGCGTTCAGATTGAAGGGCAGGGACAATTCGGAGATGTCCCGCTTGAGGCGCTTTGGCGGCAACCGATTGATGGAAAAACCGCACAGCGCAGTACATTGACAGGCCAGATCGAATTGTCGCCACGCCTGATGGATGAAATCGGCGTGGGGCTTCCGCCGGGGATGCTGACCGGGTCCGGGATTGCGAACATCTCCTTGGGGCTTGGCGCAGACGAGCCACCGAAATTGTCCGTTTCGTCGGACTTGCAGGGCGTTGCACTTGCGATCCCGGAACTTGGTTGGCGCAAAGCGGCGTCCGCTTCGGGATCTCTGACGGCCGAAGCGACCTTGGGCAAACAGCTGAAAGTAGACAGCCTGCGCATTGAGGGCGCTGGCCTGCGGACCAGCGCCTCCATAACTTTTCGGGACAACGGCGATTTTGACCGCATCCAATTCAGCTCATTCGATCTTGGCAATTGGTTGGCCGTTCCAGCCGAAATGATCGGACGCGGTGATGCTGTCCCGGACATACGCGTGCTGGGCGGCGTGCTGGATATGGGAAAAGCGACGTTTGGCGAAAGCAGCGGTGGTGGCGGGGCTGGTCCCAAGTTGGATGTTGCACTGGACCGCCTGCAAATCACCGAAGCTGTGGCGCTGACGGGTTTTCGGGGCTCATTTCAAACAACCGGGGGGGTGAACGGGGGATTTACGGCGCAGGTCAATGGTGGGGCAGCGGTTTCAGGGCAGGTGACCCCACGTGGAAACCGCAGCGCTGTGACGCTGACATCGAAAGACGCGGGGGCCGTGCTGCGTTCTGCCGGGGTGCTGACCCAAGCACGTGGCGGAGATATGAACCTGAACCTTGAGCCGGTCACAGCGCCCGGCAACTACGACGTTATTCTGAGGATTGTGAACACACGCATCACCGATGCTCCTGCCATGGCGGCATTGCTGAACGCGATCAGCCTTGTTGGCCTGCTGGACGAGATGGCAGGACAGGGCATCTTTTTCTCGGCCATAGACAGCCGCATGAGGGTCACGCCCACCGAGATCAAAGTGCTCAGCGGCAGTGCAGTCGGACCGTCCATGGGCCTGTCTTTTGATGGCACCATCGACACAGTGAACGAGATGCTAAACCTGCGCGGGGCTATTTCGCCGATCTATTTGCTGAATGCCGTCGGCAGCGTCTTTACCCGCAAGGGCGAGGGGGTGTTTGGTTTTAACTATACCCTCAAAGGACCGCTCGCGTCGCCGAAAGTGTCGGTCAATCCTCTGTCCGGCCTTGCTCCGCTGTTTCTGCGCGACCTGCTGCGCCAGCCTGCCCCAAAGGTGTCGGACGGCCCCAATGCGGTTCCCCTGAAACCAGACGAGCCGAAACACACCTTTGGCTCGCGTCCCAGCGACCGCTGACTGCATATGGCCGAATCCCTTTCGGGGATGTAAGGCGCGCGCATGAAACTCAGCGATTTTGATTTCCATCTGCCCGAAGACCTGATTGCCACGCGACCCGCCAGTCCGCGCTCGTCTGCGCGTTTGCTGGTGGCACAGGGAGATGTGACGACGGACAGCCATGTGTTCGACCTGCCGGATTTTCTTCAACCAGGCGATCGGCTGGTTCTGAATGACACGCGCGTTATCCCGGCACGGCTGAACGGGCGCCGTCATCGGGACAGTGCGCAAGGCCCGGTCTCGGCAGGGATTGAGGCCACATTGCTGGACCCTCAGGCCGATGGCACATGGTCGGCACTGATCAAGCCGCTGAAAAAAGTGAAGATTGGGGAAGAGATTGTCTTCTCGGACGATCTGAGTGCAACGCTGTGCAAGGTTGAGGACGGTCAGGCGTATCTGAGGTTCAACCTGAGCGGAGAGGATTTTGATGGCGCGTTAGAGCAGGCCGGTGCGATGCCCCTGCCACCTTATATCGCGGCCAAACGTCCCGCGGATGAACAGGATAGGACCGATTACCAAACCATCTGGGCGCGAAATTCTGGTGCGGTTGCTGCCCCGACCGCCTCGTTGCATTTCGATGATGCGCTGATGAGCGCGTTAGCGGACCGAGGTGTTGGTTTCACGCACGTCACCCTTCACGTCGGCGCGGGCACGTTCCTGCCCGTCAAAGTAGAAGACGTGACGACCCACAAGATGCATGCAGAATGGGGGCAGGTGAGCCCTGAGGCGGCAGCCGAGATTCAGGCGACCAAAGACGCAGGCGGGCGTGTAATCCCGGTGGGCACCACGGCATTGAGGTTGATCGAAAGCGCCGCGCGGTCCGGAACAATCCAACCTTGGGAAGGGGACACCGATATATTCATCTATCCCGGTTTCAAGTTCCACGTCACCGACGCGCTGATGACCAATTTCCACCTGCCGAAATCAACGCTGTTGATGCTGGTGTCGGCGCTCATGGGGCAAGACCGGATGCTTAAAGTGTATGATCATGCGATTGAGCAGAAATACCGTTTCTTTTCTTACGGCGACGCGTCGCTTTTAATCCCGTGAAGGGCGCAGGCGAAGCATCAAAACAGTTCAATGTCGTAGACAAGCGCGACAGAAGCGGTCTTTGATCGCAGAACAGCTCGCACTTTAGGTTGGCATCAGTCGGAGACCCCAATGATTCAGGTTCTTTCCAGCGCATGGGCGTTGCTGCTCGGCATGGGGTTGCTGATGGTCGGAAACGGCCTTCAAGGCACGCTTCTGGGTGTCCGGGGCGAAATCGAAGGGTTCTCGACGCTGCAGATGTCATTTGTGATGTCAGCCTATTTTGTCGGTTTCCTCGGTGGCTCTCGTCTTGCACCTGAAATGATCCGACGCGTGGGTCATGTACGGGTTTTTGCGGCGCTGGCGTCTTTCATTTCGGCCGTCATGATTATGTACCCGATGCTCACGGACCCAATCGCTTGGGTTTTGGGGCGGGTGGTGATCGGCTTCTGTTTCTCGGGCGTGTATGTCACCGCAGAAAGCTGGCTGAACAACGCGGCCAATAACGAGAACCGGGGGCAGGCATTGTCCCTGTACATGATTGTTCAGATGTCAGGGATCATTGGTGCGCAAGCCCTGTTCCTGGTCGGTGATCCGGCGGGATATGAGACCTTTGTCATCGCTTCGATCCTGGTATCTGTGTCTTTTGCGCCAATTTTGCTGTCCATTTCACCAACACCGGCCTTTGACACCACCAAGCCCATGACCCTACGCGAATTGATGCAAAAATCGCCGCTGGGCTGTATCGGCTTGTTCCTTTTGGGAGGGGTTTTCTCTGCTCAGTTCGGTATGTCCGCGGTGTACGGGGCGCAGGCGGGGCTGAGCCTTGTTGAAATCTCAACCTTTGTAGCTGCCTTCTACGTTGGTGCGGTTGTGCTTCAATATCCGCTGGGGTGGTTTTCGGATCGAATGGACCGGCGTGTTCTGATCTTTCTGGTCGCAACGGTAGGGGCTGTCGCGGCCCTCGCAGGAATGCTCTACGGGGTGACTTTCGAGATCCTTTTGGTCTCGGCTTTTTTGATCGGCGGTATGTCCAACCCGTTGTATTCATTGTTGATCGCACATACCAACGACTTTCTGGAACACGAAGATATGGCCGCCGCGTCCGGTGGCCTTGTGTTCATCAACGGCTTAGGTGCCGTCGCAGGTCCATTGATCACCGGTTGGCTGATGGACGATGCCGTGTTCGGCCCGCCCGGCTTTTTCCTGATCATTGCTGTGCTGCTGTTCTTCCTTGCGGTGTATTCCGCATATCGGATGACGCAGCGCGCCTCGGTTCCCGTGGACGAAACCGGCACAATGGCGACATTGTATCCAACTGCGTCACCAGTCGCATTCGAAGTTGCGCAGGAGGTTGCGATCGAAGCAGCCGAAGCAGAAGCAGAAGAAAGCGCGCAGGAAACCGCTTAAGACACGAATTTATGTCGAATATGTTGCAATATGTTACTGTAACAGTTCTGTGAAACGGCCTTAAATGACCTTACGTCCCTTTTGCGGGCATAAGACGGAGTTTAAGGCAATGGCAACGCCTGAAGAGGTATTGAGTTTTTGGTTAGATAAAGTTGGTCCGAAAGGCTGGTACATACAGGATGAGGCGCTTGATGCAGAAATCCGCGATCGTTTCCTGTCAACTTGGGAGGCAGCGGTAGAGGGCAAGTTTTCGCTCTGGCTGACATATCCCAGCGGCGCACTGGCTTACATTATTTTGACGGACCAGTTTCCACGTAACATGTTCCGGGGTCAGGCGCGTGCTTTCGCGACAGACCGGGCGGCTTTGGCGGCGGCGAAATGCGCGGTCGACAAAGGTTGGGACAAAAAGATCGACGAACCGGCGCGGCAGTTCTTTTACCTGCCCTTGATGCATTCAGAAAACCTGTGCGATCAGGAGCGCTGTGTGAGGTTGATTTGCGAAAACCTGAGCCGCGACACAAGCAATCTGCTGCATGCGCGGGCGCATCGCGAAGTGATCCGCAAGTTTGGCCGGTTCCCGTATCGAAACGAAGCGCTGTCGCGTAATTCGACCCCCCACGAGGTCGCATATGTCGACATGGGTGGTTACGGCACCACCGTGCGCGAGCTTCAAGCGACCGTTTGACGGCACCCGACGTGTTGGCAGGCCGCGCAGTATTTTGCGCGGCGCAGCCTCATGAACCTGGCTCGCACCCTTTGAAATCCAGTACGCGCTGAGACACGATGTCGGCACCCTTTTCGATGGCCTGAGCAATCAGAACCTGAGGCTCGTCCGACAGGCTGCTCAACCGTTCCTGCGCTGCCTGTAACTTTTGTTCCAAACTGTTCAGGCGGGCCAAAGCTGACCGGAGCTCTTGCGCGGCTGCACTATTCGCCCCAGGATTTTCCAGCGACAAATCGGCCAGGTCTGCACGCAATGCCGCAAGCTCTGATCGCGTGCCACTCACCTCATCCCGGATAGGGGCAACGGCTTGCAAGGTTTGGGAAAACTCTGCTGTGATGCTCTCGACCTTGGACGCAAGTTGCCAGCCCAGAAACAGGCACAGCGCCACAAGGATCAATGTGGCGTTGAGCAGAGCAAGCAGAAGGTCTTTAAGGGTTTTTGCCATGGTCAGCCTCTTGAATGTCATTTGTCTAGAAATGCTCGAACGGTGTCGGCGGTTCTGTTCTAGCCACAGAGAGAGCTTGGGTATAGGCTGAATCCCGCACATTCAGGCATTGCTTACCCTGCGTCGCTTTTGTCGCGGGGGTGGCCTGTTGATGTGTTTCAGAAAGTAGTTTAATGGTAAACTAATTTCTCAACACCTGCGCCGAGAGGGACACATGGCTGCACAATCTTATGATCTGATCGTAATCGGGGCTGGCCCCGGCGGCTATGTCGCTGCAATCCGCGCAGCTCAGCTGGGTCTGAAAACCGTTGTTGTCGAACGCGAACATCTGGGTGGTATTTGCTTGAACTGGGGTTGCATTCCGACCAAAGCCTTGCTGCGCTCGTCTGAGGTGTTTCACCTGATGGAACGCGCCGAGGATTTTGGTTTGAAGGCCCACAAGATTGGCTACGATCTGGATGCGGTGGTTAAAAGGTCACGGGGTGTGGCCGGGCAACTGTCGGGTGGGATTGGCCACCTGTTGAAGAAGAACAAGGTTGCCGTGGTGATGGGCGAAGCTACGATCCCTGCCAAGGGCAAGGTCAGTGTCAAAACCGAAAAAGGCACCGAAGAACTCACAGCCAAGAACATCATTCTGGCCACCGGCGCGCGGGCGCGGGAATTGCCGGGGCTTGAGGCAGACGGCGATCTGGTTTGGACCTACAAACATGCGCTGCAACCGCCACGGATGCCAAAGAAGCTGCTGGTCATTGGGTCTGGCGCAATCGGCATCGAATTCGCCAGCTTCTACAACACGCTGGGTGCCGACACGACCGTGGTCGAGGTGATGGACCGGGTGCTGCCGGTGGAAGATGCCGAGATCAGCGCCTTTGCTAAAAAGGCATTCACCAAGCAAGGCATGACCATCATGGAAAAAGCTATGGTCAAGCAGCTGGACCGTGCCAAGGGCAAGGTAACGGCCCATATCGAGGTCAAGGGCAAGGTCGAGAAACACGAATTCGACACCGTGATCTCGGCTGTTGGCATTGTCGGCAATGTCGAAAACCTTGGGCTTGAAGCTCTGGGGGTCAAGATCGACCGCACGCATGTGGTGACGGATGAATATTGCCGCACCGGGGTAGAAGGGCTCTATGCCATCGGTGACATCGCCGGCGCGCCCTGGTTGGCGCACAAGGCCAGCCACGAAGGTGTAATGGTTGCCGACCTGATCGCGGGCCAACATGCGCACCCGGTTAAACCCGAGAGCATTGCAGGATGTACCTACTGCCAGCCTCAGGTCGCGTCCGTGGGCTACACGGAAGCCAAAGCCAAAGAGCTGGGCTATGACATCAAAGTTGGTCGCTTCCCCTTCATCGGCAACGGCAAGGCGATTGCGTTGGGTGAGCCGGAGGGGTTGATCAAAACCGTCTTTGACGCAAAGACCGGAGAACTTCTGGGTGCGCACATGATCGGCGCAGAAGTCACCGAACTGATTCAGGGATACGTTGTGGGTCGCCAGTTGGAGACCACTGAAGAAGACCTCATGAACACGGTCTTCCCACATCCAACCTTGTCAGAGATGATGCACGAAAGCGTTCTGGACGCTTATGATCGCGTGATCCACATGTAAGGGAAGGGGGCGCTGCCCCCGCCGCGGCAAGCCGCGACTCCCCCGAGGTATTTATAGCCAGATGAAGCAGGGGATCCGTACTTCATCTGGCCCAAAATACCTCGGAGCGCGAGGCAGAGCCTCGCAAAAAACCTACTTGTTCAAAGCATCCAGAATTCGGGCCCACGAGCGGATGCCCTTGTGGAAACTTTTGACGTCATATTTCTCATTCGGAGAATGGATGGCATCATCTTCGTTTGCATAGCCAACCAGCATCGAATCGAGCCCAAGCACGGTGTTGAAATACCCGACGACCGGGATTGACCCGCCCATGCCTGTAAACACTGCCTCGCGCTCCCATTCATCGGAAAGGGCTGCGCGCGCGGCTTCGAATTCCGGTCGGTTGATGTTCATGACGGAAGCAGGAGAGCCTTCGGAGTCATTATCCCAAACGACTTTAGCATCCGGAGATAGGCGTTCCTCGACGTGTTTGCGGATCTTCCTGCGCAACGCATCGGGGTTCATATCGCCCACAAGGCGGCAGGTAATTTTACAATGGGCTTCCGACGGGATCACGGTTTTCGAACCAGCGCCATTATAGCCGCCCCATAGGCCGTTCACCTCCAGTGTTGGACGTGCCCATTGCTGTTCAAGTGTCGAATACCCCTTTTCTCCATGCGGTTGGGTATAACCGACCGAGTTCAGGTAATCAGCTTCGTCGAAACCGCAGTTTTGCCATTGGCGCAGTTGGTTTTCGGGTACTTCGTGCACGCCCTCATAAAACCCTTCGACCGCGACGCGCCCGGTTTCGTCATCGTAGAACGAGGCGACGATTTTTGACAATTCCCGCAGCGGGTTCAGGCCGGGGCCACCATAGTGGCCGGAATGCAGATCGATCCGGGGACCTATGATTGTGAACTCGTCCTTCAGCATGCCGCGCAACTGGGCGGCAATCGAGGGAACGCCGCGTGACACCATCGAGGTGTCGCAAACCAGTGCCAAATCTGCTTTAAGCTCGGCCGCATTTTCCTTGAGGAAAGGAACCAGAGAGGGCGAGCCGGATTCTTCCTCGCCTTCGAAGAAAAAGGTGATGCGACAGGGCAGGGACCCATGGACGGCCTTCCAGGCCCGGCAGGCTTCGACAAAGGTCATCAATTGTCCTTTGTCGTCAGATGCGCCGCGCCCGCGGATCACCGGACCATGTGCTGTTTCTTCAATCGCGGGATCGAAAGGATCGCGGGTCCAGAGGTTCAAAGGGTCGACTGGCTGAACATCGTAGTGACCGTAGAACAGAATATGCGGGGCGTCTGTGTCCTCTCCCACATGACCGAAAACCATAGGGTGGCCGGGAGTTTCCCGCTTTTCAGCAGCAATCCCGATACTGCGGAGGTCATCGACTAGCCAATCTGCGGCGCGGCTTACCTCGTCCTTGAATGCGGGATCGGTTGAAATGGACTGGATTCGCAGCAATTCCATCAGACGGTCGATCGACGTTTGCAGATCATCGTCAATCCGGTTCAGCACGGTGTCTAGCGACATAGGGGGCTCCTGCTTTTCTAGTTTGGGCGAACCCTAGCAGCGTCAACGGCGCCGTCCAGAGCGGTTGTGACGAAAAGTTGAGCTGTCCACTCAGCACTTTCGCGCAACGGCACCTGCGTCGTTTCCACGCGTTCGATGGCCGTAACTTTACTTGTCGTAGGGGGCGCAACCTTTTATTTGATGCAAATCAAAGTTGGGTTCACCTGTTCGGCTGTAACCAGCTAAACTAAGGAACGCAAAGCCGCTGAAGCAGGTTAAACTGTTTAAGGCGGCAGACTATTAGCCCAAGGGAAACCATTTTGGGCGCTCAAGGAGGGTCCGTTGGACTATACTGCTCAGCTCGATTCAGCGATCGCAAGGCTGCACGACGAAGGACGCTACCGGACCTTCATCGACATCGAACGTCGCAACGGACATTTCCCTCATGCGGTACGCACGCGTCCGGATGGGTCGCAGCAGAACATCACCGTATGGTGCGGCAATGATTACTTGGGCATGGGCCAGCACCCTGTTGTTCTGAATGCCATGCACGAGGCTGTGGACGCCGCAGGTGCAGGATCTGGCGGGACGCGCAACATCTCTGGCACCACGGTCTACCATAAAAGGCTTGAGGCCGAGCTGGCCGATCTGCACGGCAAAGAAGCCGCGCTGCTGTTCACAAGCGCTTATATTGCCAATGACGCAACGCTCAGCACTCTGCCCAAGCTGTTTCCTGGTCTGATCATTTATTCCGACGCGCTGAATCATGCATCGATGATTGAAGGTGTGCGCCGCAATGGTGGCGCCAAGCGGATCTTCCGGCACAACGACTTGGCGCATCTGCGTGAGTTGCTTGAAGCAGACGATCCTGCCGCGCCTAAGCTGATTGCGTTTGAGTCGGTCTATTCGATGGACGGCGATTTTGGTCCGATTGAAGAAATCTGCGATCTGGCAGATGAATTCGGCGCTCTGACCTATATCGACGAAGTTCACGCGGTTGGGATGTACGGCCCGCGTGGTGGCGGCGTGACCGAGCGGGACCGTCTGGCCCATCGGATCGACATTATCAATGGCACGCTCGCCAAAGCATATGGCGTTATGGGGGGCTATATCGCCGCCAGCGCCAAGATGTGTGACGCTGTGCGCTCTTACGCGCCGGGTTTCATTTTCACCACTTCGTTGCCGCCTGCTGTCGCTGCGGGCGCCGCCGCTTCGGTCGCGCATCTGAAAACCGCGCAAGAGCTGCGTGACCAGCATCAGACCCAGGCCAAGATCCTCAAGCTGCGACTGAAAGGTATGGGTCTGCCTTTGATTGATCATGGCAGCCACATTGTGCCCGTGATCGTTGGTAACCCTGTGCACACCAAAAAGCTCAGCGATATGTTGCTGGATGATTATGGCATTTACGTGCAGCCCATCAATTTCCCGACTGTCCCGCGCGGCACCGAAAGGCTTCGGTTTACCCCGTCTCCGGTGCATGGACCCGACGAAATGAACCGTTTGGTGCAGGCGATGGACGAACTTTGGTCACATTGTGCGCTAAATCGCGCCGAACTTGCCGGTTAACCTCACGCCAAAGTGTGCAACGTGATTGCCGCGTGTTAAGCTTAGGTTAACAAAATTGGCAGACGAATCATTGTGGGGATGATTCGCCGCTAACGCGAAATACGCGACAGGCAGAATGGGGCAGCAGGGATGATTGGGCGCAGATCTCAGCGCGAGTCCGAAGAAGATGTAGACGTCAGGCCAAAAGGGTTTGACGATTACGAGATTCGATTAGGCGACAAGATGCGCGGTGAACGCGCAACGATGGGCAAATCTCTTCTGGATGTTCAACGTGAGCTGCGGATCAAAGCCAACTACATCGCCGCAATCGAAAACGCCGATCCTGATGCATTTGATACACCCGGCTTCATAGCCGGGTATGTGCGTTCTTATGCACGTTATCTGGGCATGAACCCGGATGAGACTTTTGCGACCTTCTGTCAGGAAAGCGGGTTTGAAGTCGCGCACGGCATGTCGGCCGAAGCATCGGTTGTCCGCAAACCCACGGGTGGTCTTCCGGCACGTGGTCCGATGGGACGCGATCCGTTCATCTCGCCCAACACGCCCTTCATTCCGGGCAAGGAACCTCTGGTCAGCCAGATTGAGCCTCGGGCCATCGGGTCTTCGCTGGTCTTGTTGGCGGTCATTGGCGGCATCGGCTACGGCGGCTGGGCCGTTCTGAACAAAATCCAGCAGGTGCAAGTCAGCCCGGTAGAACAAGCCCCCGTCGTTTTGTCAGATTTGGACCCGCTGGATGCAGCGCGCAGTGCTGTATCAGACGATCCTGTTGAAACAGCAAGCGCTGAAGCGCTGGACCGTCTTTATCGTCCGCAGGCTTTGGACGTTCCGGTTCTGGTGGCACGTGATGCGCCTATTTCAACGCTTGATCCGCGTGAGGTCGGAACGTTCCGTCCGCCCGAACTGCCGCAGTTCGAAGTGGCAGATGTACACACAGTTGAACGTCCCGCATTGCCACAGGTGGTCGAGCAGATCGACACAACGCTAAAGATCGTGGCCGTGGACCCGGCTTGGATGCGCGTGACTGCGGCTGACGGCAGCATCATCTTTGAAGGCACTTTGGGCACGGTTGAACAAGGCAGCGTTTTTGAGGTGCCCCTGACAGAAGAACCACCGCAGTTGCGGGCCGGGGCGTCTGGGTCGGTTTACTTCTCAATGAACGGTGAGCATTACGGCCCGGCCGGGGCACCGGGTACGGTTGCCAAAGGTGTCGTCTTGTCGAAAGACGCCGTGTCCGAGACTTATGCCGTTGCCGATCTTGAGGCCGAGCAGAACAGCGCGCTCAAGCAACTGGTGGCTGAACTGCAGACCGAGGCGACAGAAGCGCCCGCCGAGTGATCTAGCCATTGCGGTGACCCCGTTGCCGAACTATCTACTGTCGCAACTCTGGCAGACGCGGATCCGTCCTTATGTCCCTCAATCACGTACGCCCCTGGCGCGACATCTATCGCCGTAAATCCCGTCAAATCATGGTTGGCAACGTCCCGGTTGGCGGCGACGCGCCCATCGCGGTGCAAACCATGACCAACACGCTGACCACCGATGTGGCAGCGACCGTGGCGCAGGTTCAGGCCGCAGCCGAAGCGGGCGCCGATATTGTACGCGTTTCGGTCCCGGATGAGGCATCGTCCAAAGCGCTGAAAGAAATCGTGCGCGAAAGCCCCGTGCCGATTGTGGCAGATATTCACTTTCACTACCGCCGTGGCATCGAAGCAGCCGAGGCAGGGGCGGCTTGCCTTCGTATCAATCCCGGCAACATTGGCGATGAAACTCGTGTGAAGGAAGTGATCCAAGCTGCGCGCGACCATAATTGTTCGATCCGCATCGGCGTGAACGCGGGGTCTTTGGAAAAGCACCTGCTTGAGAAATACGGCGAACCATGCCCCGAGGCGATGGTGGAAAGCGGGTTGGAACATATCCGTATCCTGCAAGACAACGACTTTCACGAATTCAAGATCAGCGTGAAGGCCAGCGATGTCTTCCTGTCTGCCGCCGCTTATCAGGGCATTGCCGAGGCCACAGACGCGCCTATCCACCTCGGTATCACCGAGGCTGGTGGGCTGGTCAGCGGCACCATCAAATCGGCCATCGGTCTGGGCAACCTGCTGTGGATGGGAATCGGCGACACGATCCGCGTCAGCTTGTCCGCAGACCCGGTGGAAGAGGTCAAAGTTGGCTTTGAAATCCTGAAATCTCTGGGTCTTCGCCATCGCGGTGTGAACATCATTTCGTGCCCGTCCTGCGCCCGGCAGGGATTTGACGTGATCAAAACCGTGGAACAGCTTGAGCACAGGCTAGAGCACATCAAGACACCGATGAGCCTTTCGATCATCGGCTGTGTCGTGAACGGTCCGGGCGAGGCTTTGATGACCGACGTTGGCTTTACCGGCGGCGGGGCAGGGTCCGGCATGGTCTATCTGGCGGGCAAGGCCAGCCACAAGATGTCCAACGATCAGATGATTGATCACATCGTGGAGCAGGTCGAAAAAAAAGCGGCTGAACTGGACGCGCAGGCCGAAGCGGCAGAGTAACGGCGCTTTCAATAGAAGCTTTCCACGCGTCGCAAATGGCAAGTCTGCAAAAGGGGGCTAGGAATGATCTCCTATATCGCCGTTGGCGTAAACGACATCGCACGCGCCGAGCAGTTTTACTCTGCTTTCCTGCCGTCCTTGGGGTATGAACTGGAGAGGTATCATGGCGACTTGAGCTATGCCTTGCCGGTCCAGCCAGGCCAGTCCGTTGCCTTGCCAGAATTTTATGTGAAATCCCCGTTCGACGGGCAACCAGCCTCAGCCGGTAATGGTACGATGGTTGCGTTTGAGGCACGAAATCAAAAGCAGGTTCGTGATCTTCACGCGGCAGCGATTGCCGCCGGTGGGGCGGATGAAGGCCAGCCAGGCTTTCGGGACGCATACGGTGCGCATTTCTATGTTGGGTATCTTCGCGACCCACAAGGCAACAAGATCGCGTTGTTTTCCAGCAATCCAGACGAACCTGGACGAGACGGATAGATCAGAAGTTATCGAAGTTCTTAAGGTGAGAGGCTTCGAGATCTAGCAGGGTGCACGTGACCTTTTGCTCAATGTCGACAGTACACTGAGTCGGGCTTGGGGCGGACCAAGCCGCCCCATCCCTTATTTACCCGCGTTCAGCACGCACACCATCCGCGATCTGTTTCATCTGATCGGCAGGCAGGAAGCCACGCAGCATTTCGGTGCCCAGAACAAAAGAAGGCGTACCCGAGATTTGCATCCGTTGCGCCAGCGCTCGGGTGCGGGTGATTTCATCCGTAACGCTGTCGCTGTCCATCGCGGCGATGATCGCGTCGCTGTCCAGGCCCAATCCGTCCGAGATGCGGCGTAAAGAGATTTCATTTGGCTCGCCGGTGAACTCCAGCAGCGCGTCGTGGACCTGTTTGTAAGCGTCGTCTCCGGCCACCTGCTTGGTCGCAACCGCAAAGCGCGAGGACAAGACAGAGGCATCACCCAGAATGGGGAGCTCTTTGATGACAAGGCGGATATTACCGTCTTCGGCCAACAGGCTGGCAACTTCGGGAACGGCACGTCGGCAATAGCCACAGCGGTAGTCCATGAATTCGACCAGAGTGATGTCTCCATCCGGGTTGCCGCCCACCCAGCTATAGCCGTCGTTGAAAAGCTCGTCTTCGTTGGCCGCGATTAGTTCCTTGTCAGCCAGCGCTTCGGCTGCGGCGTTGCGCTGTTCCAGGATGTTGATCGCTTCGATAATGACTTCGGGGTTTTCCAGCAGGTATTCCCGTACCTGCGCGCCAAACTCAACCTTTTCGGCATCGCTCATCGCCTTCAGGTCCAGCGCCTGCGCCGAGGTCGCAGCCATGGAAAGCCCCAGAAGGGCGGGTGCAGCATGTCTGAGGATCATTTCCGTTTCCTTTTGTTTCTCTTGAATCGTTCGGATGCAATCAGCACGTCTTGTGCCCTTTGCCAACCCGGTGAACCTTCGGGCAGTCGCGCCACGGCGCGTTTTGCGTGAATTCCGGCATCTTCTAGTCGCCCTTGCAGCGCATACCGCTCGGCTGTCACGGTCGATGCCATGCCGTTGTTACCCACTTTTGCATATGCAACGCCCAGATCCTGCATCAAACGCGCGTTCCGAAAATCGCGCGCACGCGCTTGTTCCAGGGCAGTAAGAGCCTGTTTGGTCTTGCCTTGCGCCAGCAGGGCCCGCCCGTAACCTGCAAGGATCAGAGCATTGTTGGGGGCCATTTCAACGGCATTTGCATAAGCTTCAACAGCTTCGCTTACCTGCCTGTTTTCCAACAGAATTTGCCCCTTCAGATCATAATAAAACGGATCATCCGGACGGATAGCCAGCGCTTCATCAATTGCGGCACGTGCTTGGGAGAGGTTGCGGTTTTGATGATGGGCCGAGGCTTCGCGCATCAGGCGAATGTCCCGATCGGTCTCTTCCTTGGCGCGTCGCAAGGTCCAGTTGGGCGATCGCAAAAACGCCGAGAGTTTGCCTTTGACGCGGGCAAACCAATAGTCGGCGGTTGGATTCGGAACGGCCTTGTCTCCAAATTCGTCCAGAAAAGCTTCGGCTGCGCGCAGGCGTTCGCGGCTGGTGGGGTGCGACCGCATATAGGGATCCTGATTGGCAGCGCTCAGCAACTCCTGTCCTGCGAATTTCCTGTGTAGTTCCACCATGCCGCTTGGTGAGATCCGCGCCCACCGAAGATAGCTGGCGGCACTGCGGTCCGCCGAAGCTTCTTCGGCGCGGGTGTGGCCCAGAAAACTGCGAAGGGCTGCGCCCCGCGTGCCGGCGGCGATGCCAATAGCAGCTTCTCCGCCGCCCGCTGCAGCCGCAAGCAGAGCCAAGGCTGTGCCAAGGCCCGCATTACGCTGAGCAGCTTTGAGGTTTTCGGCCCGGCGCGCCAGGTGGCCATTCGCGATATGAGCGGCTTCATGTGCGATGACGGCCTGCAACATTTCCGGGTTCTCTACGCTTAGAATCAGACCGTAGTTCACGTAGATGGCATTGTAGTCGATGACAAAAGCGTTGAACGTGTTGTCGTTGACGACCAGGATCTGAACGCGGTTTGTGTTCAACCCCGCTGCGCGCAGCACGGGAAAGGCCAGTTCACGCAGCCCATACTCGATATCGGGATCGCGGATCAGGCTTTGCGCATGGGTTTGCGCCACTGCCGCCAGCCAGACAACAGCTGCAAGCATCAGAGCCGGGATTGACGCCAGCCTGGATACGCGTTCAAAAGCCATGGCTGCAACATGGGAGATGGGCATGAGAAACTCAACCCGGTCCGGGGTCGATCCGTTTATTGTGATGGACGTGATGGAGGCCGCGCGCAAAGCGGAAGAAGCAGGACGCCATATCATCCACATGGAAGTCGGTCAGCCGGGGACAGGGGCCCCCAAGGGCGCGACCGAAGCGCTGGCAAAGGCAATGGAGCAAGGCCCTTTGGGTTATACGGTGGCTTTGGGGTTGCCTGCGCTCAGGCAGCGGATCGCGCGGCTTTACGGAGAGTGGTATGATGTTGACCTGAACCCGGATCGAGTGGTCATCACCCCCGGATCCTCAGGCGGGTTTCTGCTAACCTTCACGGCGTTGTTCGACAGCGGGGATCGTGTCGGTATCGGCGCGCCCGGTTATCCCTCTTACCGCCAGATCCTCAAGGCGTTGGGTCTGGTGCCCGTCGATCTGCCAACGGCCCCTGAAAACAGGTTGCAGCCTGTCGCCGATGACATTCGAGGTATGGACCTGAGGGGGCTGATGGTGGCCTCGCCTGCAAACCCAACCGGCACGATGCTGGATCACGCGGCCATGGGGGCGCTTATTGACGCAGCGCAGGGGCAAGGGGCGTCGTTCATAAGTGACGAAATCTATCACGGGCTGGAATACGAAGCCAAAGCTGTCACCGCACTGGCGCTGACGGATGAGTGCTATGTGATCAACTCATTCTCCAAATATTTCTCGATGACCGGCTGGCGCGTCGGATGGATGGTGGTGCCGGAAGGTCAGGTGCGCGTGGTTGAGCGGATTGCCCAGAACATGTTCATTTGCGCGCCCCATGCCAGCCAGGTTGCAGCACTGGCGGCAATGGATTGCGAAGACGAATTGCAGGCCAATCTGGACGTGTACCGCCGTAACCGCGCGTTGATGCTGGACGGTCTGCCCAAGGCCGGGTTCACGAACATCGCCCCGCCGGATGGCGCGTTTTATGTTTATGCTGACGTGTCTGACCTGACCAATGACAGCCGTGCCATCGCGGCCGAGATTCTGGAAAAGGCAGGCGTTGCGGTAACTCCGGGTCTCGACTTCGACCCTCAGCGTGGTCACACAACCCTGCGTTTTTCGTATGCCCGTGCGACGGCAGATATTGAAGACGGTCTTGAGCGTTTGCGCCTGTTCATGGCCGAACGCGATGCGATCGCGGAGAAAGCCTGAGCCGTTCACAAAACGCAGCTAGTGTTATAGGCTGCCGTCCAAACGATCTCGGGAAAACTTGAGGCTATGAGCAGGATCTTCTTTTGCATCGCCCTGATATGGGCGCTTGCCAGCGGTGCGATGGCGCAGGATTTCAGCGCGCTGGCGCGTGTCCAGCCAGACCAAAGCCGCATTACGGATGTCGGGCGTACTGGGGTGCAGGTGAATATCGGCCTCAGCCAAGGGGTGCCGTACCGGATCTTCACCTTGCAGGACCCGTATCGGATGGTTCTGGACTTTAACGAGGTCGACTGGACGGGTTTGAAGTCGCAGGACTTCCTGCAATCAGATCGCATCAGCGGTGTTCAGTTCGGAGCTTATGTTCCTGGCTGGTCGCGTCTGGTGCTGGAGCTAGGCGCACCCATGGCGGTTGATACAGCGCAATTGTCAGTTGCCGAGGATTCGGGTGCTGCCGTATTGTCCCTGAACCTCAAGGGCACGGATTTCGACACGTTCAACGCAACCGCAGGTGCGCCGCGCAATCCGGGCTGGGACCTGCCGGAACCCGCCAACCTGCCGCAAGCGGAACCACGCAGCGCCGACCGGCCCCTGCGTGTCATGCTGGATCCGGGTCATGGCGGAATTGATCCGGGTGCCGAAGTCGGCGATGTGAATGAGAAGACGATGATGCTGACTTTCGCGCGTGAGCTGCGGGAAGTTCTTTTGCGTTCAGGCAGATACGAGGTGGTCCTGACGCGGGTTGAGGATCAGTTCGTGTCGCTTGAGCGTCGGATTGCCTTGGCCCATCGCGCGGGTGCCGATCTGTTCATTTCGCTGCACGCTGATTCCCTGTCCGAGGGGCAGGCACATGGCGCGGCGGTCTATACTTTGTCCGATGATGCCTCGGATGTAGCAAGTTCAAAACTGGCCGAGCGACACGACCGGGGGGATTTGCTTTCGGGTGTTGATCTCAGCGGCTCGGACGATCAGGTGGCCGATGTTCTGCTGGATCTGGCGCGGCAGGAAACCAAGCCGCGCACACGGTCGCTGGCCTCGGCAATTGCCAACGGCATGGCGCAGCAAGGTGGCCCAATGAACCGCAAACCGCTGCGCACGGCGTCTTTTTCCGTGCTCAAGGCGGCGGATATCCCTTCTGTTCTGGTCGAGCTTGGATTCTTGTCCAGTCCCAGAGATCTGAAAAACCTCAAGGATCCGGAATGGCGGTCGAAAATGGCTCTGGGTATTTATCAGGGGCTTGAGGATTGGCGACAGCAGGATGTGATCCGTAAATCCCTGATTGGCCAGTGACCTTACGGCGCAAACCGGCTAGAATACGCTTGGTGTTTTGACCCTCAGGCGGCGCATCACTATATAGACGGCACCGCGAGTAAAAGGCAGTAACGTGATCCGGTTCATTCTTTCGTTTTTCGGGGCCATCTTCAGCCTCGTTACTTTGGGTATTTTCATGGCCGCACTGGTAATCGGTGCGGTGTTTTGGATGTATGGGCGCGACCTGCCCAGCCATGAATCGCTGGCACAGTACAAGCCTCCGACCATCAGCCGGATCTATTCGGGCGAAGGTCAGCTGATCGACGAATTCGCGCAAGAGCGTCGTCTGTTCACCCCATCCGAGGAAATTCCTGATCTGGTGAAGCAGGCCTTCATTTCGGCGGAAGACAAGAACTTTTACACCCATCAGGGATATGACCCGCGTGGTATCATCGCCGCGGGGGTTGAGGCCGTGCGCAGCAAGGGCGAAACCGTGCGCGGGGCCTCGACCATCACCCAGCAGGTGATGAAGAACTTCCTGCTATCGGGTGACCGCCGAGCTGAACGCAAGATCAAGGAAATCATCCTCGCCACCCGGCTTGAGGATACCTTGGACAAGGAACAGATCCTCGAGCTTTACATGAACGAGATCTTTCTGGGTCAGAACTCGTACGGTGTGACGGCTGCGGCGCAGACCTATTTCAACAAGACCTTGCAGGAACTTGCTCCGCATGAGGCCGCGATGTTGGCCGCAATGCCAAAGGCACCGTCGGATTACCACCCGGTTCGCCAAAAAGAACGCCTTCTGGCCCGCCGCAACTATGTGCTGCGTGAGATGAACCAGAACGGCTATATCGATCAGGCGACCTATGAGGTCGAAGTCGAAATGCCGCTGCGTTCGGTGCAGAACGGTGACTTTGAAAGTTTCCGCACCGCTTTGCCGCCGCGGGACTATTTCACCGACGAAATCCGCCGCCAGTTGAGCGAGGATTTTGGCGAAGGCGAGTTCTTTACCGGCGGCTTTACGGTTCGTGCGTCTGTGGACGAAGAAATGCAGATCGAAGCTGCCAAAGCCCTGCGTACCGCGCTGCAGAAATACGACCGCTCACGCGGCAGATGGCGTGGAACCGGCGAAGTGATCCCGGAAGAAACGTTGACGGATGAGGCGCAGTGGCGCGAAGCGTTGTCGGTCATGGAAATTCCACGCGATGTGGTGCTACCGACCCGATGGTATCCTGCGGTCGTCTTAAATGTCGAGGACCAGCAACTCACGGTCGGGATCGAAAACGGGCCTGCGGATGGTGTTGTCCCACGTTCAGACATCAAATGGATGCAGGGCGATTTTGCAGCGAACTTCAAACGCGGTGACGTGATCCTTGTCATGGCTGGGGAAGAGGGGCAGTGGTCCGCCCGACAGGTGCCCGAAGTGCAGGGCGGCTTTGTTGCGATGGATGTGAACTCGGGGCGTGTTCTGGCGATGCAGGGCGGGTTCTCTTATCAGGACACAGTGTTCAACCGCGCCACGCAGGCACAGCGTCAGCCCGGATCGTCCTTTAAGCCCTTCGTCTATGCCGCCGCACTGGACAGTGGCTATAGCCCCGCAACCATCGTTGTGGATGCCCCGATTGAGGTGAACACGCCACAGGGTCTGTGGCGTCCCAAGAACTCGTCGAACAAGTTCTACGGACCGACGCCGCTGCGCACCGGGATCGAGCAGTCGCGGAACCTGATGACCATCCGTCTGGCGCAAGAAGTCACGATGCCGGTGGTTGCAGGCTATGCGGAACGCTTTGGCGTCTACGACCGGATGGGAGCATTCCTTGCCAACTCGCTGGGGTCCGAAGAGACGACGCTCTACAAGATGGTGGCTGCCTATGCGATGTTTGCCAATGGCGGTCAGCGGGTCGAACCCACTCTGGTCGACCGTATTCAGGACCGGTTCGGCAAAACCATCTATCGCCACGACGACCGTCAGTGTCTGGATTGCGATTCCACATGGATGGCCGCTGATGAATCTCCGACCCTTGTGACGGACCGCCCTCAGGTGATGGATGCGATCACAGCCTATCAGTTGACCTCAATGATGACGGGCGTTGTGGATCGTGGCACTGCTTCGCGTTATGTCAACCTGCCGGTTCCGACAGCGGGAAAGACCGGAACCACCAATGAATCCAAGGATGCGTGGTTCATCGGATTTACCTCGAACATCGTGGCGGGATGCTACATCGGCTACGACCGCCCGCGTCCGATGGGGCGGGGGGCTTACGGCGGCACGATGTGTGGCCCTGTGTTCCAAAGCTTCATGGAAAAAGCTGTCGAGAAATACGGCGGCGGTCCGTTCGAAGTGCCGGAAGGCGGTCATTTCATCAAGATCGACCGTTTCAGTGGCGCGCGGCTGCCTGACGATGCAAGCGGTGACTATGTTGTGGCTGAATTCTTCCGTGACGGCGTCGACGGGTTTATCGACCGTGTTTATGACGGCGGATTTGCCATCGGTTCGGATCTTCCTTTGTTTGAGGAAGTGCAGCGCGCAGGCGTGCAGGTTCAGACCTCGACAGGTCAGACGGTCACTGTCGGGCCCAAAGCCACGCAGGGCGACCTGAGTACTGGCGGGCTTTACTGACCAGATTGACGCAGAAGCAGAGACAAAAGGTCTGCTTCTGGATCGTTTTTGATGGCTCCATCGGATCGCCAGTAAATGGACAAGGCGCATTTGACGGCGGCCCATTGGGCCAGCCGTTCCTTTGGTACTCTCAGCGCTTTGGAGTAGAGCGACAGGCAGGTTTCGATCTGCTGAGGATCACGCACCAAATCTGGCATTCCTTTTGGGTGGCGTAATGCATTTGCCAGCTCAAACGTCGGGTCTCCGACATACCCTTTGGCATCGAAAACCCGTGGGCCTGCATCGGTCATGATGATGTTGTCAGGGTGAAGATCCCCGTGAAGAGGCACGGGCGCTGGTTGGCTGTTCAACAGATGCCGGCCCATGTCCATGGCGGACAGCATGTCATTGCGCAGAAGGGCTGGGCATGTTGGCGCAAAAGCGCAAGTAAACAACGGGGTGAAAACCTGGTCCAGGGGTCTCAAACCCTGATCCCGGATGGTGGGCTTTCCATGCAGACGCGCAGCGGTTTCGGCAAGGATTCTAGTGGCGTCATCGGGGCGCCCCGAACGCGCAATGTCACCCAATGACGGACCATCCAGCCATTCCATTAGAACAGCGTTCCGCTCTTCGTTGAAAATACGAACCGCACCCCGGTCTCGCCACGCATTCAACAGCGCACTGCCGGGTGCTTCGTTGCCGCGATCCTGTGTGCGGTAGAGTTTCAATGCGGCGGGTCCGTGTTTCGACGACACTTTCCAAACCTGCGCCTGACCGGTCTCGGCAACCAGCTCTGGCTGATGCAGGTTCCATTCGTCCAGAAACTCGTCGCATGTGCTTGGCATTCGCGGTCGGCCCGTCTTGTGGTGTCTTGCACCTCTTGCTATCACGCAAGCCTGATTGAGCAAGTTGGGACAAGACCATGCGCGCCGAAACCCAGAACATCGTGGCGGAAATCGAAAAGTCGTTGGAGCTGCTGGCGCAGCGTATGGACTATGAAACCGCGCCGCATCGCCTTGAGGAATTCAACGCGCGTGTCGAAGATCCGAACCTGTGGGACAACCCTGAAAACGCGCAGAAGCTGATGCGCGAACGGCAGATGCTGGTTGACGCCATCGAGACCTATGAAACCATCAAAACCGATCTCAGCGACAATATCGAGCTAATCGAACTGGGCGAGATGGAAGAGGATGAAGAGGTCGTTCAGGACGCCGAAGCTGCGATCAAGGCGCTGCAGGGTAAAGCCGCCAAGAAAGAGCTTGAAGCGCTGCTGGACGGTGAGGCAGACAGCAACGACACCTTCCTCGAAATCAACTCGGGCGCAGGTGGTACCGAAAGTTGCGACTGGGCTTCGATGCTTGCGCGGATGTACGTTCGCTGGGCCGAGAAAAAGGGCTATACGGTTGAGCTGCAGTCCGAAACCGCAGGCGAAGAGGCGGGCATCAAATCTGCCGCGTATAAGATCTCGGGCCATAACGCTTATGGCTGGCTGAAATCGGAAAGCGGCGTGCACCGGCTGGTGCGAATTTCGCCTTTTGACTCGGCGGCGAAACGCCATACCTCGTTCAGCTCGGTTTGGGTCTATCCGGTGGTGGATGACAATATCGAGATAGAGGTGAACCCGGCCGACATCCGCATCGACACCTACCGGTCCTCCGGCGCAGGTGGTCAGCACGTCAACACCACGGACTCGGCGGTACGGATAACGCACATTCCAACCGGGATTGTGGTGACCTCGTCCGAGAAATCGCAGCACCAGAACCGCGATATCGCGATGAAGGCCCTGAAATCGCGCCTTTATCAACAGGAACTGGATCGTCGGAACGCGGATATCAACGCCGCGCATGAGGCCAAAGGCGATGCAGGTTGGGGCAACCAGATCCGGTCCTACGTGTTGCAGCCGTACCAGATGGTCAAGGATCTGCGCACGAACCATGAGACTTCGGACACCAAGGGCGTTCTGGATGGCGATCTGGACGGTTTCATGGCGGCAACGCTGGCTCTGAACGTGGCAGGTAAAAGCCGGTCCGAGGCGCAGGGCGACAGCTAAGGTGAAGCGCCAAAGCTCTTTTCTCAATTTGTTGAAAGGGCACTGGCAGCTTATTGCGATCACCACATTGGTTTTTCTGCTTTGGAACACACCCGCTGTGGTTCCGCTGAAAATTCTGATCGTCTTTCTGCACGAGCTGTCTCACGCCGTGACGATAATTTTGACCGGCGGCTCGGTCGAAAGCTTTTCGATCTCACCACAGCAGGGTGGGCTGGTGATCGGTCGGGGTGGCAACCGGTTTCTCAGCCTGTCCGCCGGGTATCTTGGCTCGCTTTTGCTGGGCATGGGCCTTTTGATCATTGCTTTGCGTACGCGGGCTGACCGTGCAGTTCTGGCAGGTTTTGGCGGGGTCATGAGTTTGGTAGCTGTGCTTTACATCCGCAATCTGTTTGCACTTGTGTTTTGTATCGGTGTCGGGTCGGTGATGATCGCCACCGCCTGGTATCTACGCCACGAGGTCAGCGACCTTGTGCTGCGCGTCATCGGGTTGACCAGTGTGATCTATGTGCCGTTCGACATCTTTGACGACACGATCCGACGCTCTGGCATACGCTCTGACGCGTTCATGTTGGCCGAGGAGTTCGGCGGAACAACAATGATGTGGGGCGGGGTGTGGTTGGTGCTGAGTACCCTCGCGATTTATCTGTGCCTGCGTCATTGCCTTGGGCCGGACAGCAACTTGCATTTTGGTCGTCCGGCAAGGTGAAGTGTTCCAGTGCTGTGGTGGCAAAAAGATACATTTAAACAGTGGGTTTAAATGAGCTGAACCGCTCGCTAGGCTGTTGAAGACGAACAACAGACCGGCGTGTTATGGACCTGACCAGGATATCGGCTGCAGAGCTTTTGAAACAACTGATAACCCGACAGGTTTCAGCCACGGATGTGATGCGCTCCACACTTGATCGTATCGCGGCGGTGAATGGCGATGTGAATGCTATCGTTGCGCTGCGCGATGAGAGTGCGTTGATGGACGAGGCGCGCAAGCACGACAGTGACCCAATCACCGGCCCGCTGCACGGGCTGCCAATTGCGGTCAAGGATTTGGTCAATGTGGCAGGTGTGGTCTCGTCTCACGGATCGCCTTTGTTCAAAGGTGTCGTGCCGGACAGTGACGATCTGATTGCCGCCCGGATGCGGGATGCGGGGGCGATCCTGATCGGAAAGACCAACACGCCGGAATTCGGATTGGGCTCGCACACATTCAACCCGGTTTATGGTGCGACGCGCAACCCGTATGACGCCGACTATACCTGCGGAGGTTCGTCTGGTGGGGCGGCGGTGGCCCTGGCCACGGGTATGGTGGCGCTGGCAGACGGATCCGACATGATGGGCAGCCTGCGTAACCCAGCGGCCTGGAACAATGTCTACGGCTTTCGCCCAAGCTGGGGCAGGGTGCCGTCTGATCCTGTCGGCGACAGCTTTCTGCATCAATTGTCGACACTTGGCCCCATGGCCCGCAGCCCCGAGGATCTGGGCATTTTGCTCGACGTCATCTCGGGGCCAGACCCGCGCCTGCCTTTAGCCTCTGAAAGTACTCTGGTGTCACCGGTGACACCGGCGGACATGCAAGGGCTGCAGATCGGTTGGCTTGGGGATTGGGGCGGGGCGTTCCCGATCGAGCCTGGCATTCTCGACCTTTGCAAAGATGCGTTGGCCGTGTGTGAAAGCTTTGGCGCTGATGTGCAAGACGTGGATCCGCCTTTCGATGCGGAACAGCTTTGGAAAAGTTGGATCACGCTGCGGTCGTTCAGCGTTGCGGCGGGGCTGGAGCCCTTGGCAGCACAAAAGGATCATCTGAAAGATACCGCACAATGGGAACTGGATCGCGGCCTGTCCATGCGCGCGATGGAGGTGCAGCACGCCAGCGTTATCCGCTCTGACTGGTTCCGCTGCGCGGCGGACCTGTTCACTCGGTTTGACGCACTGGTTCTGCCATCCGCACAGGTCTGGCCCTTCGGGATCGAGACCCCGTACCCGACCAGTATCGTGGGTCGGGCCATGGATACCTATCACCGATGGATGCACGTCACAGTGCCGGTCAGCCTGATTGGATTGCCCTGTTTAGCGGCGCCTGCTGGCTTTGGATCAAACGGATTACCGATGGGGTTCCAGCTGTTTGGGCCAAGGGGCTCAGACAAGAAACTACTGTCAATTGGGGCGGCCTATCATGCCGAAACCAACTGGCCAAATAAGAGACCGGCGATGCCATAACGCCGGACAGGGAGGAGAGGACATCATGGAAAAGCCTTTTGGAGTGCCGGAAATGCGACCGGTCGATACCGACATGCTGCGCACTGCATTGCAGCGCGCATGGGCCGATTTCCGTCGCGCACCTTTATTCGGGCTGATTTTTGCGGGTTTTTATGTGCTGGCGGGCTGGGCCATGGCGTGGGTGACTGTGCAAACCGGAACAACCTTCTGGCTGGTGCTGGCAGCCATCGGGTTTCCGTTGATCGGACCTTTCGCAGCGGTCGGGCTTTACGAGGTCTCGCACCGGCTTGAGCAGGGTGAGCCTTTGGATGTTGCTGCAATCTTTGGTGTGGTGCTACAGCAGAGCCGTAGGCAGTTGCCGTCGATCTGCGCGATCATCGTTGTGATGTTTCTGTTCTGGTTCTTTTTGGGGCACATGATCTTTGCCCTGTTTCTGGGGCTGGCAACGATGACGAACATCTCGACCTCGACCGAAGTCTTCTTCACTCTGAACGGCCTGACCATGCTGGCCGTTGGAACGGCGGTAGGGGCGATCTTTGCGACCGTTCTGTATATGATCACCGTTCTGTCGATCCCGTTGTTGCTGGATCGTGAACTGGATTTTGTCACGGCCATGATCACAAGCTTTTCCTACGTAAAGGAAAACCTGTTTGTCATGCTGGGCTGGGGCGCCTTTATCGCGGTTGTAACGTTCGTGGCGATGGTGCCGTGGTTTCTGGGGTTGTTAATTGTGCTGCCTTTGCTCGGCCACGCGAGCTGGCATCTGTATCGGCAGATCACGCAGGGTGATGGTCAGCAAGACGCCGCATCTGCGACCGATTAGAAATGCTGCGCCAGATTGTTTGTGGATAGGCGCGCAGCGGCAAAAATCGCGGCCGAGTCGTGCCCCAGATACTTGAGGACTACCGGTTCCGGGTTGGATGTATCGGCTGAGTTGACCACAGATCCGCGCCATTGAACCGCTGTTCCCGTGGCATCGGGTGAGATCAGATAGACCCGGCTGTTATGTCCGCCCCGCTGGGATGTCAGCATGTACACGGTATCGCCGCTACAGGCTGCGATCCCTTGTATCTCACGGGCCTGCGGTGGGGCTTCGGGCATCGCCGCACGCGAAACATAGCCCCGTATCAAGGTGCATTGGGTCAGTGGTCGGGCGTGCAACAATGTCATGCGATGCTCGTCCGAAAGGCTTTCGATCACCGCATAAAACCCGGGTGCAAACGGCGATTTCTCAATCGCGTCTGACCCGGAGCCCAGAAACTCGGTCAGGGCTGAGGTTGCCGGGTGACTCTCTGACTTTTCGATCTCATCCAGCGGTTTCAGAAGGATGCGGGCATCCACGTCGAAAAAACGACAGATCCGGTCCAGAACATCGGGTCGGGGAACGCTTTCTCCAGTAAGATACCGGTTGAACTGCGTCCGGTTCACCCCGAGTTTGCGGCACAGGGCCGAGATCGAGCGATGTTGCTGCGCCAAGCGCCGAAGATTCTCGCTGAACATTGCGCGTAGCTCTTCAGGACTGCGGGTATCGTCGGTCATGGCCGTCCAAGTGTTGCTTTGCCTTCGGATGAAACCAACTGAACACCACGGCCAAGGCCAGTTGAACAGTGATAAATCGCACAGAATAACCCCAAGCAACGTATCCCCACGTCGCGTTGCACACCCAACGCTAGCGCCGTATAGCGCAAAGGCAATAGGCTTTATCTGAAAATGACTGATCTTTATCCGGAAGCTCGGGCCCCTATTGCAAAAATAGCGCAATAAGGCCACGTGGGCGGCGAGCGCGTTGCGCCGCCAACCCATGAAGTATCCCCGCCCCAAAATACCTCGGAACGGGAACGAAATTTAATCGCCGCGCAGCAACGCTGCGACACCGGTCCGCGCGATCTCGACAAGGCCAAGCGGGCGCATGAGATCGGCAAACGCATCGATCTTGTCAGGCGCGCCGGTGATTTCAAAAATGAATGAGTTGAGCGTGCTGTCGACTACATTGGCGCGGAAAATATCGGCCAGGCGCAATGCCTCGACCCGTTTGTCTCCTTCACCAACCACTTTGATGATGGCCAATTCCCGTTCGACCGATGGGCCTTCGACCGTCAGATCATGCACATCATGCACGGTCACGATCCGGCCCAACTGCGCCTTGATCTGCTCGATCACCTGAGGGGTTCCGGTGGTGACGATGGTGATGCGGCTGAGATGGCCGGTGTGATCCACCTCGGCCACGGTCAGGCTTTCGATGTTATAGCCACGGCCAGAGAACAATCCAATCACACGCGCCAGAACGCCGGGTTCGTTTTCGACCAGAACCGCGATCGTGTGGCGTTCCTGTACGTCCGAGAAGGTGGGGCGTAGGTTATAGGCCGAATGGCGGGTGGAGCCTTTTTTGATATGTAGGGCAGACATTTATGTCCCTTTCATCATCCTTTAGATGCCGGGCGCAACAAGGCGCCCGACCAAATCCGTCGAATTGCGTTAAACCAGAACCGAACCTTTGGAATCGATCACGCCCTGCGTCTCGGCCTCGCCCAGCAGCATCTCATTATGGGCCTTGCCCGACGGGATCATGGGGAAGCAGTTCTCGTGCTTTTCAACCAGACAGTCGAAGATCACCGGGCCGTCATAGGTGATCATTTCCATGATCGCATCGTCCAGATCGGCGGGGTCGGAACACAGGATGCCTTTCGCGCCAAACGCCTCAGCCAGCTTGACAAAATCGGGCAGGGCCTCGGACCAGCTGTGCGAATACCGCTCGCCATGCAGCAGTTCCTGCCACTGGCGGACCATGCCCAGACGTTCGTTGTTCAGGATGAACTGTTTCACCGGCAGGCGGTACTGAACGGCGGTGCCCATTTCCTGCATGTTCATCAGCCACGACGCTTCACCGGCCACATTGATCACCAGCGCATCCGGGTGCGCCATCTGCACACCGATAGAGGCCGGGAAGCCGTAACCCATCGTGCCCAGACCACCGGATGTCATCCAGCGGTTGGGGTCTTCGAAGCCGAGGTACTGCGCGGCCCACATCTGATGCTGGCCCACTTCGGTGGTGATATAGCGGTCGTGCTTTTTGGTCAGTTCCTCAAGCCGTTGCAACGCGTGCTGAGGTTTGATGGTCTTTTCGCTGGCTGTGAAGGCAAGGCAGTTCACCTTGCGCCACTCAGAGATCTGCGCCTGCCATTGCTTGATAGCCGCCGCGTCGGTCTTGCGACCGCGCGCTTTCCAGACCTTCAGGATGTCTTCCAGCACATGGGCCACATCGCCCACAATCGGGATATCGACGCGGATCACCTTGTTGATGGACGAGGGGTCAATATCGATATGCGCTTTCTTCGAGTTTGGAGAGAACGCATCGACGCGCCCGGTGATCCGGTCATCGAACCGCGCACCGATATTGATCATCAGGTCGCAGTCATGCATCGCAAGGTTGGCCTCATAGAGACCATGCATTCCCAACATGCCCAGCCAGTTTTCACCGGACGCGGGGTAGGCCCCCAATCCCATCAGGGTCGAGGTGACCGGGATACCAGTCGAATCGACCAACTCGCGCAGCAGTTGGCTGGCCGCGGGGCCCGAGTTGATCACGCCGCCACCTGTGTAGAAAACCGGCTTTTTGGCGGTTTCGATGGCCGCAACCAGCTCGGTGATTTCCTCAAGGTCGCCCTTCAATACCGGCTGGTAATGCGATGTCGAAGGCTTCGGGCTGGTGTATTCGCCGGACGCAAACTGAACGTCCTTGGGGATGTCGATCAACACAGGGCCGGGGCGGCCCGAGGTAGCGACATGGAACGCCTCATGCATGGTCTCGGCCAGCGAATCCGTGTCCTTCACCAGCCAGTTATGCTTGGTGCAGGGGCGGGTGATGCCAACTGTGTCAGCCTCTTGAAACGCGTCTGATCCAATCATGAAGGTCGGCACCTGACCCGTCAGAACCACAATCGGGATCGAATCCATCAAAGCATCGGTCAGGCCGGTAACAGCGTTGGTGGCCCCGGGACCAGAGGTCACAAGCGCAACGCCGGGCTTGCCGGTCGAACGCGCATAGCCTTCGGCTGCGTGAACCGCACCTTGTTCGTGACGCACCAGAATGTGGCGAATGTCATTCTGCAGAAAGATCTCATCATAGATCGGTAGGACGGCGCCACCGGGGTATCCGAATACCGTGTCCACGCCCTGATCCTTGAGGGCCTGAACCACCATCTTTGCGCCGGTCATCTCACGTGTCATCTGCTTTGCTCCGTTCGCGACATGTGTCTTGCGTTTTGCCAAAAAAAAGCCCCCGATTTTTTCGGAGGCGCATGGGTTCGATTATGGTTTTCCGTTACCGGCCCATGCGCGTTTTTCCTACGATTACGACTAGCGCTTTCATCGCCAGAGGCTCCTTCTTTGCGTGCAGGGACATTATGGTCGGGGGGAAGGGGCGTCAACAGGCAAAATCGCAAATTTCCTGTCCTGAGGGCGGTAATTTGCGACATTTTATTGCGCAGATTGCCGCATGTTGGGAACTTCCGGGAAAGCGCGGCTCGATTCTCTGGTTTTGCGGTCGCATTTTGGGGTCTGAAAGCGTCAAGCCAATGTCTGAAATTGGCATGATCCGCCGATATGTCTGCTGCACGGTCATCCGTAGGGCGCATGCAAGGGAGGCGGAAAATGCTGCAAGACCTGGTAGACCTTGGACGGTACCCGATCGATTGCCCAGACTCTCCAGCCTATGATCGGTTGATCAGAGACCTGAGGCAGGAGCTGGAGCATGATGGGTGCGCGGTCCTGCCCGGGTTTGTGCATGAAAAAGGCATCGCGCTTTTGGCCGAGGAAGCCGATGCCGTTGCCCCCAACGCGCACCGCTCTTTCAGCCGCACAAACGCATATTTCACCAAGGACGATCCACGATTTGGTATCGGGCATCCGATACGTCGGTTCTATGAACGTTCAAACGCCTTTGTCCCGGCGGACAACTTCCATCAGTCCGGTCCCTTGCGGCGGATTTATGAGTTCGCGGACTTTCTGCCGTTCATTCGGGATGCTCTGAATGAACCCGAGGATCGGTTCTTCCGCTATGATGATCCGCTTGCGGATGTGATCATCAACGTGGTGGAAGAAGGGCAAGGCTTTCCCTGGCACTTCGATACGAACAACTACACAGTGACCCTGGCCATCCAGAATGGCGAGGCAGGAGGGGCGTTCGAATACGTTCCCAATCTTCGCACATCTGAAGACGAGAACTTTGCTCAGGTAGCCTCGGTTCTGGACGGCAACATGACGCGTGTTCACCAACTAGAACTTCAGCCTGGGGATCTGCAGATTTTCAAGGGGAGGTATTCACTGCACCGGGTGGCACCTGTCACGGGACAGCGACGCCGCTACGTCGGAATTTTCTCGTTTGTCGAAGCTGAAGGCATGTGCGGCGGGGTCGAGCGGACGCAGCAGCTTTATGGCCGTGTGTTGCCGCACCACTATGAACGCGCGGGTCTGCGCAAAGATCAATTGCTGGATTGAAAACCCGTCGTGGGTAAACTGAAGCGGTTCATGGTCGGAGCTTCAAATGCCTGAGATTTTGCAACTTACCCCATTCGTGCTGTGTTCGTCCTTGCAGAACCAGATCGATTTCTACTGTGACCGACTTGGGTTTTCCTGCGGGTTCAGGCAGGAAAACTACGCCTTCCTGTCGCTCGGGTCGGTGGCTATTCGCTTGTTGGAATGTCCCGCGCGGGAAGACGGCAAGTCACTGGGCGACGATCAGTCGTTTTACATTGATGTCGACGATGTAGACGGCCTGTACGAAAGCCTGAAATCCGGGCTGGCTGATTTGCCCGAAGGGCGCGTGCGCCCGCCGTTTGACCAACCTTATCTTCAGCGCGAATTTCACGTTTTGGACGAGGACGGAACACTGGTGTTTTTTGGGCAGGACATAAGACCCCGGACCTGAGTACCCGCCCGGCGTCGACCTTCAGTCATGTAACTTCAAGTCAGACGCGCCGCGCGTGCGCGTAGATCAGAAGCCGACGCCAGTACCTTGCAGCACACCATGTTCCAGCGCATAGCGTGTCAGACCAGCGGTGGAAGAAATACCTAGTTTGCGCTTGATGTTCTTGCGGTGGGTCTCGACCGTGCGCACCGAAATCTCGAGTTTTTGGGCGACTTCCTTGTTGGATTTGCCCTGTGCAAGTTCCAGCAGGATCGTCTGTTCGCGCCCGGTCAGTGCCTCGCGCGCGCTGTCTTGTTTTGGTTTGAGGGACCCGCTGGCGCCTGTGCACAGGTATTGTTCGTCCTGCATAACGGCATCGATGGCCTGCTTGATCTCTTCGGTGGGTACATCCTTGAGAATATAGCCTTTGGCACCATGGCTGAGAGCTGTTGAGATGTATTCGGGACTATCATGCATCGACAGGATCAGGATGCGCGTTTCGGGAAGGCGTTCGAGGATGATTTCCGTCGCGCTGAGACCACCGAGACCGGGCATGTTTAGGTCCATCAGGATGACATCAGGGGCCAGGTCGACGGCCTGATCCACAGCCGCCTGACCACTACCGAGTGTGCCGACCACGTTGATGTCCTCAAAGCTTTCCAGGATAGACTGGATGCCTTCGGCCACCATCGGGTGGTCGTCCACAATAAGAACCCGTGTGCTGTCAGAACTCATGTACCGGCCTTTCGGTTCGGAGTTGCGTCTTCCTGCGGCGGCAGAAGGTGGCTGAGCGGCAAGCTGGCTTCGATCACCGTTCCACCTCGCGGTCCGCGTGATGACAGAATCCGTAACGATCCGTCAAGCTGTTCGATACGCTCCTGCATGTTGCGCAGGCCGATGCCTGTGGTTGCCGTCCCGGGCTCGGTGCGCAATCCGAGACCGTTATCAGTGATCCGCATGGTCGCGCCCTTCTTATGTCCGCGCAGGTCTATCGTAACATGCGTAGCACCGGAATGGCGTTCAATATTGGTCAGAGCCTCTTGGGCTATGCGGTAGAGGGCAATCTTGCTGTCCTGATCCAGCCGGTTGCGGAACACGACTGTCGAGAATTCGGTCTCGATCCCGGTACGGTCGCGGAAATCGTCAGTCAGCGCTTTCAGTGCCGGCCCCAGGCCCAGATCGTCCAGCACACCCGGGCGAAGGTCGCGGCTGATGCGCCGTACCTCGGTAATGGCGGTGCCAAGGTGGTCGATCCCTTTTTCCAGCGGATCGCGCGCGCCGATGTCGTCGCCGCGTGACAGACGGCGGCGGGCATTGTCCAGCGCATAGCGAACACCGACAAGGATCTGACTGATGCCGTCGTGCAGCTCACGCGCGACCCGGCCACGTTCTTCTTCCTGCGCGTCGAAGACTCGTTGGGTCAGTTCTTTCAGCTTGGCGTCAGCCAACCGGCGTTCGCGAATGTTCAACAACATGCCCGAGGCAAAAACGATGAGGACAGCCGCCAGCACGATTGCACCGATATACATGAAGGTGCGTTGTACACGGGCTTCGACCTCGGCCCGCGCGTTGGCCACTGTGGCGACAATGTCATCGATGAAAACACCCGTGCCCACGACCCAACGCCAGTCCTGAAGTCCGACCACATAAGCGATCATCTGCGCCTCTTCCCCGGTCGAAGGCTTTTGCCACATGAAGCTGTGCCAACCCGCGCCTTGGCGGGCGAGGCGAATGAACTCGTCCACGATGGGCGTGCCTTCGCTGTCGGTCAGCCCTTCCCAGTTCTGATTGATGAACTGCGTCTGTCTGGGGCTGACCAAGTTGTTTCCGTCATAGTCATAAACAAAGAAGAACCCGTCCTGACCATAGATCATCGCAGAAAGGATTTGCGTGACCAGGTTTTTGGCCACTTCATCATTGGGTTCAGCCCGACCATAGATGTAAGCAAATCCGTTGCGTGCCTGCGTGACATAGTTACGCAACTCTTCCTTCTTGGCCTCGATCAAGCTGCGCTCCAGTGCCTCGATCTCGCGCTCGGCTGTCGCGCGGGCCTCGTAAGCCACCAGCACGGCGATTGCAGCGACAGCGACCACCAATGGGATCGCGGCCACCAGAGACAATTTCTGCGCGTAGGTCAGCGAGACCAGTTGGCGGAGTCTTTGCATAGTCGAATCGATACGCAAGCGGCGGCGAAAATGCAAAAGGAATGGGCAGGATCAGCAAAATGGCGAGTTTTTTGCATTGTTTACTTGGAGGATGGTCAAAGAATCTGTGAAAAACAGCAAAAGAAACCGCTCGTCTACGCAGTAGTAGGTATTCCCATCCACATCACTGTCATTAGGCTGACGCGCATTGAATGCGACAGGTCCGGCTGTGCCGGATTATGACTATGAAGGGGAGGAACACTCATATGGATCGTCGTTCATTTCTGAAAAAATCCGCGCTGGGCGGATCAGCAGCTGCAGCAACCGCTCTGGCGGCACCGGCCTACGCTCAGGGCCAGCGCACGCTGACCATGGTGACCTCATGGGGTCGCGGTCTGGCGGGCGTGTTTGATAGCGCGCAGCGCTGTGCCGACAGCATCAACGCGATGTCTGATGGCAGCCTGAATGTTGAGATCAAAGCAGCCGGTGAACTGGTTGGCGCTTTCGAAGTGTTTGACGCGGTATCTTCCGGTCAGGCCGACATGTATCACGCCGCTGACTACTACTTTGTAGGTCAGCACCCGGGCTATGCGTTCTTCACCGCTGTGCCGTTCGGCATGACCGCGCAGGAGCTGGTGAACTGGTACTATCATGATGGCGGCATGGAGCTGCATGATGAACTGGGTTCGATCTTTGGCCTGAAATCCTTCCTGGCCGGTAACACCGGCGCGCAGGCAGGCGGTTGGTACTCGAAAGAGATCAATGGTCCTGAGGATTTCCAGGGTCTTAAGTTCCGTATGCCGGGTCTGGGTGGCCAGGCGCTGGGTAAGCTGGGCGCATCCGTACAGAACATTCCGGGCTCGGAAGTGTATCAGGCGCTGTCCTCTGGTGCGATTGACGGCACCGAGTGGATCGGTCCCTGGGCGGACGAAAAGGCCGGTTTCCAGGAAATCACCAAAACTTACTACACCGCTGGCTTCCACGAGCCGGGTGCAGGTCTGTCGCTGGCGACCAACCGCGACGTGTTCGACAGCCTGACGCCGGCGCAGCAGAAGATCATCGAGATCGCCGCTGCCGAAGCGCACCAGTGGAACCTGGCGCAGTTCCTGGCCAACAACGGTGCAGCCCTGCAGCGTCTGCAATCCGGTGGCGTGAAGGTCATGGAATTCCCGGAAAGCGTTTGGGACGCCTTCGGTCAGGCTTCGCAAGAAGTTCTGGACGAAAACATGGGCGACGAGCTGTTCAAGAAGATCCACGACAGCGCCATGACGTCGATGGCAGCATCGTCCGCGTGGAACAACCTGTCGTCGGGTGTCTATACCGCTCAGCGCGACCGCGTTCGCGGCTAAACATCAGCCAATAACGTAAACGGTTTCCCCGCAATCGCGGGGAAGCCTTTCCTGTTGCATATGCGCGGACCCATCATGCCGCTATAATAAGCAATGCAACCGACGCGACCCGGGGACAACATGCAGGACGACAACGGTATTTCGTTTTTCGGCGCCCTGTGGAATGGACTGATCTGGTTCATTCAGAACATTGCCGAAGCCTTCTATAATTTCGGATATGCGGTGACGCATCCGCAGCTGTGGCTGAACTGGTCGGACAAAGAAGCGATCATGCGCTTTGTCTATTATGGGGGCTCGGTCGAGTTCTTCTTTGTGGTCTTCACGCTGTTTCTGGTTCTGACGGCCATTGGCCTCTACTATCGGAACTTCATGTGGGGCATGGTTCGGGGGCTGGAAGGGTTCGCAAACGTCACCGGGCGTTTCTTTGCCTGGGCAGGTCTTCTGATGGTCATTCAGCAGATCGTCATCGTATTCATGCAACGCGTGTTCACACGGGCCGACATGGCCTTTGGTCTGGGTATACCGTTTCAGAAGGATATCAGTTGGTTCGCGGAAGAACTTAAACTCTACAACGCAATGGTCGTGTGCCTGTGCTGCACATACACTTTCGTTCAGGGCGGACATGTGCGGGTTGACCTGATCTATGCGGGCATCAGCCACCGCGCCAAGCGCGTTGTCGATATGTGCGGCGCGATGCTGTTCATGATGCCCATGGCAGTGCTGACATGGATGTATGGCTGGTACTTTATGTGGCGGCACCTGATCGTGCCGAAGCCCTCGGCCAGTGACACCTTGGATCGTCTCGTGGCCAAGTCACGCGCACTGCGCTGGAACGTTGAAACCATCGGGTTCAGTCCCAACGGGTTCAACGCGTATTTCCTCTTCAAGATCCTGCTGGTGCTGTTTGCAGGCATGGTGTTCCTGCACGCGATAGCGTTCCTGTGGCGGTCGTATCTGGAATACGTGGAAGGGCCGGAAAGCGCCGGAAAATACCTCGACAAGGACAGCCTTGGCGAGGGCGAAGAAGCCTATGAAGGCGCACATTAAGGACGGAGACCAAGACAATGCTATTCGGACTTGATGGCGTCGAGATAGGCCTCATTATCGTATTCTTTTGCCTTTTCGGAGGCATCCTGTCCGGTTTCCCGGTGGCCTTTGCCATCGGCGGGGCCGGGGTTATCTCATTCGGGATCATCGCAGCCTTGGACAGCGCAGGATTGCTGATCCATCAGGCGATCGACACAGGCTCGCAAGCCTACCGGGATGTCGTGAACTCGGGTGTGAAACCCGACACGATATCTGTGTTCCGATACCCAGACTTACCGAGGATCGCCGAGCCGGTCTTTGTTCAAGGTTGGGAAACCGCTTTGGACCGCAATGTTTCGTTCATCGTGAACCGAATGAACGAACGTGTTCTGGCCGGTCAGTCCATTGAGACACTTCTAGCCGTGCTGATGTTCGTTTTGATGGGCATCACGCTTGAACGCTCGAAGATCGCAAACGATCTGTTGACGACAATGGCGCGTGTCTTTGGCCCGCTGCCCGGCGGTCTGGCAGTGTCGATTGTGGTTGTTGGCGCGTTTCTGGCGGCCTCGACCGGTATCGTCGGCGCAACCGTGGTGACCATGGGCCTGCTGGCCTTGCCGACCATGTTGCGGAACAATTACTCGCCAGAGCTGGCGACTGGTGTGATTGCGGCCTCGGGCACGTTGGGACAGATCATTCCACCGTCGATTGTCATTGTTTTGTTGGGAACGCTGGCCGGTGATCTTTATTCGACCGCGCAAGAAACGCGTGCGGTCGAGGCCGGATGTACCGACGCGCTGACCTATCTGGGTGAGCCCGCAGTGGTTTCGGTCGGAACCCTGTTTCAGGCGGCACTTCTGCCGGGGATCATGCTGGCCTTGCTGTATGCGCTCTATGCCTTTGGGTACGCGTTGCTGAACCCGGACAAAGCGCCAGCCGTTGAAATGTCCGGTGGCTCGGGTGAGACGATCACCCGCTCAGAGGGTTTGACCTGGCTGCTGGGCGCGCCGGTTGCGATCATTGTCGGTGCCGTGCTTTTGGGCAGTGCTGGCGTCATCGGCAGCCAGAACATCTCGGTCTCAGCATTCTCGGATGTTGGGCAGGGCGCATCGTTGCGCACCAACGTATCGGAAGAATGCAAGGCATCGATGATCGATCTGCATGGCCAGTCCGCCTGGGATCAGGCGGTTGCCGAGCAGGAAGAGATCGACGCTGCCGGTGGCATCGCCAATGCCGAGCGTTTGAGCGAGGAGGAGCTGGTTGAAGCCCGCGAGGCAAAAATCGCGAATGCAGCGCCGATTGGAAACGGAGTTGCGATTTTTGTGGTGCTGCTGGCGCTGACGCTGGTTCTGGGTCGGGGCATCGCGCCCTCGCGCTCGCCACAGCCGTTGATCGTTGGTGCGATTGGTCTTTTGTTGATGTTGTTGGTCGATGTTCTGTTTATTGCACCGACTACATCTGCGGGGCTGACATTTGTTCTGTTGGCCATTCCCTTTGCCATTGCGATCTATGGTTGCCGGGAAGCGGCAGCACGCTGTGCGACCAACGACCTGATCCGCGTGGTGTTTCCACCCTTGGTTCTGATTATCGCGGTGCTGGGTTCGATCCTGGGCGGTATCACCAACCCGACACCTGCCGCCGCATTGGGTGCGGGCGGGGCAATCATGCTGGCCGCTTATCGCAAATTGCATGATCAAGGTCGTTCCGGCGGCGTCATCATCTGGTCGACCTTTGCCGTGATCATCTGTTTGCTGTTGGGCGTGAACTTTGACCTCAGGGTCAATCAGGAAGGTGCTTCGGTCGAAACCGTGATCGCTTTTGTTCTGGCTTATGCAACGTATCTGTATGCTCTGTTTGGACTGCTATATGGTTGCTGGGTCTTGTTCTCGAGCGGTGTTCTGACGCCCGTTGTTCGCGAGACAGCCAAAGTGACCTCGATGGTCTTCACCATTCTGATCGGATCACAGTTGCTGAACCTTGTGGTGATTTCGTTTGGAGGTGAGCACTATATTCAGCAGTTCCTGAAGAGCTTTGACAACGAGTTCACGGTATTCCTGATCGTGATGCTGGTGCTGTTCATTCTGGGCTTTGTGCTGGACTTCCTCGAAATCATCTACATCGTGATCCCCATTGTGGGGCCGGTGATTTATGGTGGATCTTTCGATCCGAAATGGGTGACGATCATGGTGGCTGTGAACCTGCAGACCTCGTTCCTGACGCCGCCCTTCGGGTTCGCCTTGTTCTATCTGAGGGGGGTTGCCCCAAAAGAGGTCACAACCGGCCACATATACCGAGGGATCATACCGTTTGTGTTGATCCAGGTGGTTGGCATTGCGATCTTGTGGTTCTTCCCCTCGATCGTCACCATCGTGCCGGATCTGATCCCGAATTGATCCCGGTAAGCAAGATGCAAAGGGGGCCCGGTGGCCCCCTTTTCTTTTTTGCTTTAGAAAAGGGGCCAGCCCCTTCTTGGCCTGCGGCCAATTCATCCCCGAGGTATTTGTAGCCAGATGAAGATGCGGATCAGTTGAATTCTATCAGGTCCCAACGATTGCCGAAGGGGTCACGCCAGACTGCGACCTGGCCATAAGGCTCGGAGCGTGGGGATTCCTCTAACGTCACGCCCCGTGCCAGCATGTCGGTATGATCGCGAGAAAAATCATCGGTTTGAAGGAAGAAACCCACGCGGCCACCGGTCTGATTGCCAATAGCGGCTTCCTGGTCGGGGCCGTCAGCTTTGGCCAGCAGAAGAGAACTGCCATTTGAGCCGGGTGGGGCGATCAATACCCAGCGTTTGCCGTCGCCCAGGTCGATGTCCTGCAGAAGCTGGAACTTGAGCGTTTCGGTATAAAATGAGATCGCGGCATCGTAGTCGGGCACTACAAGGGTAACCGCGTGCAAATTTTGCTTCATGATGATGTCAGCCTTTGGTCGGATGGCGGTCTGGCAACTGAATATTGGCCACTTGCTCCGCTATTGGGGCTGAGGACAACGGGTGATGCGATGCATCGGAAAAGGCATCTGGATCTTTGATCTTTTGCCATTGGCCTTGAATATAAGCCTCGAGCCCTGAGAACTTGGCCTTGTAGCCCATCTTGGGGCTGCCCGGGACCCAGTAGCCCAAATAGATGTAGGGCAGGCCGGCTTCGCGCGCGATGTCTATGTGATCGAGGATCATGTATGTGCCCAGCGAATTCTGGGGCTGGTTTGGATCGTAGAAAGAATAGACCATGCTTAGCCCGTCATCGAGCACATCAGTCAGACTGACTGCGATCAGATCGCCGGTTTTCGGGTCGGCATATTCTACCACACGGCTGCGGATCGGAGTTTCTTCGATCATGGCAGCAAATTCGAACACATCCATGTCGGCCATGCCGCCGTCGGCGTGCCGGGTATCCAGATAACGGCGGAACAGTTCGTATTGTTCGTCTGTAGCCCAGGGTGACGTTGCGCGGCGTTCCAGATACCCGTTGCGCTTTGCAGCGCGTTTCTGGCTTTTGGTGGCGCGAAAGGCCGAAACGTCGATCCGGGCGGACAGGCAGGCTGCGCAGTCCGTGCAGGACGGTCGGTAAAGCACGTTTTGCGATCGGCGAAACCCCTGCTGCGAAAGCGAGTTATTCAATTGCTCAGCGCCTTCGCCTTGAAGGGCTGTAAACAATTTACGCTCCATCCTGCCGTCAAGATAAGGGCAGGGTTGTGGAGCGGTCACATAGAATTGTGGCGCAATTGGCAGCGTGTGTCGCATGAAGTTCCCATCTAGCCTCGGGACAGATGATAACAACCGTTCCCGAGACCGCCAAGTGATTCACGCAGTTGGGCCTCACGCTCTTTGATTGATCATAACAGTCCCCAGGAAACTGTCGGTCAGGCCCTGACCGCGGGCGCTTGTCAGCATCATGATGACCGAAATGATCTGGACCACGAAAAACGCCATGCTGACGAAATAACCGGCAGTATGGGCGATGGCTTTGCCCATATCCATACGTTCGCCGAACGCGTCGCGCAGTTCGATGCCCATGAAGCGCATACCCAGCGTGGCTGAGCCGTTCGAGATTGTGATGACCCGATACGCAAAGCTGATCACCGCATAAATCAGCGGCAGGAAAAACAGCCCCGCACCGAATGTCAGGAAGACGGGCACGATGCACAGCAGCGAGATGAAGGCGATATCGAACAGCCACGCGACAAAGCGCTTGGTCGCAACCGAGCTGTAGAATTCTGGTTGAGTATCCGGGTTGGGCAGGTGGTTCATTCGTCAGGTCCGAAAGATAGGGTTGAGGCACCCTGACCCGAAGTATCGGGGCAGGGCAAGGGCTATCAGGCAGGTGCGCCTTTGCCGTCGTCTTCGTGGTTCTCGCGGGCGCGTTCGTCCATGAACTGGTCGAACTCGGCCTTGTCCTTGGCCTCGCGCAGACGGCGCAGGAAGGCTTCGAAATCCTGCTGTTCGCGCTCCAGACGGGCAAGGGTGTCGGCCTTGTAAGCGTCAAAGGCGCTGTTACCCGACGGCTTCATTGCGCTCATGTGGCTGTGCCAGGATTTGCGGCGGCTGCAGGGCTTGCTGAACATGCGTTTGCTCCAGATCATATAAGCCAGAAGGGCTAGGCCAACGGGCCAGAAGAAGATGAACCCAAGGACCATGGCGGCGATCCAGGCCCCTTTGCCTTTGTCGTCCAGCCAGGCTTCAATTCGGTAAAGCCATCCCGGATTTGCGGGGACGGCGGGGTCTGACAGTGCAGTCATGAAAGCTCTCCAGGGTTGATGTAAATTCTTTTCACATTGTCTAGATGGGGATGCATTTTGCTGATGCAAGGGGTGATGTGAAAAAGATTTACATTCTGCAACTCGGTTGACGTTGAACACCACTGATCGCAGGGTGCGGTCATGAATATGACTGAAAACAGGACAGCTCCGGCGTTGAATGAAATTCTTGACCTGGAAAAGCAGGTCTGGATGGCGTTGGTCGAAGGTAATGCAAGCGCAGACCGTGCTTTGCTGAGTGCAGATTTTCTGGGGGTTTACCCAACCGGGTTTGCCAATCGCGATGATCATGTTGGCCAATTCGCGGATTCTCCGACGATGGTGGAGTTTGATCTGAGCGATGCGCGGTTGCGGGTTCTGACATCGGATATAGTCCTGTTGTCTTATAGGGCTGATTACTTGCGTCCCGGTGCGACAGAGCGCGAAGCGATGCTGATTTCCTCATTGTGGGAACGAAGGAACGACGTCTGGGTCAACAGTTTCAGTCAGGACACACCCGTTCAGGACGTCTGATCAGAATGCCCCATTGACGATGACGCGCCGCGATGCGCAGGGTGCGCGCATGACTGACGCACTTGCCATTACCCGACTTCCACGTGCTTTTGATCCGTCTTTAGGAGATGAAGCGCGGGCCCTGATGCCAGATTTGCCGCAGGAAATGGGTGAGCTCGTGGCGGGCACTGCCGGGTCCAGCCCCTATCTGAAAGGTCTGATCGAGCGTGAGAAAGGCTGGTTGCCCGAGGCATTGGAGCAGCCGGATCAGGCCCTTGCGAACGTTATGGCTGCAGCCCGTGATCTGCCGCCCGATCAGTTGAAACCCGGCTTGCGGCAGGCCAAGCGACGTTTGGCGCTGCTGACCGCCTTGGCTGATATTGCAGGTGCGTGGCCGTTAGAGAAGGTCACGGCGGCCCTGACGGATTTCGGAGCCCTGGCTGCGGATGTTGCGGCCAAGGCCGAGATCGCTGCTTTGATCCGGCGCAAGAAACTGCCCGGAATGACTGAAGATGATGTCGAAAACGCAGCCGGGCTGGTCATTCTTGCGATGGGCAAGATGGGCGCGCACGAGTTGAATTACAGCTCGGACATTGACCTGATCGTCCTGTTTGATGAGACGCTGTTTGACCCAGATGATTTTTACGAAGCCCGGCAGGGCATGGTCCAGGCGACGCGAAACTTTTGCGCAACGCTCAGTGATAAGACGGCAGACGGGTATGTGTTTCGGACCGATTTGAGGCTGCGTCCTGATCCCGCCGTGACACCGGTCTGCATGGCGATGGAGGCGGCTGAACGGTATTATGAAAGCCTTGGACGCACCTGGGAACGAGCAGCCTATATCAAGGCACGACCCTGTGCCGGGGATCTGGTTGCGGGTCAAAGGTTTTTGGACAGCCTGCGCCCATTCGTCTGGCGCCGTCATCTGGACTTTGCGGCCATTCAGGACGCCCATGATATGCGTCTGCGTATCCGGGAAAACAAAGGCACCGGTGGGTCTTTGTCCATCCCGGGCCACGACATGAAGCTGGGGCAGGGCGGTATCCGAGAGATCGAGTTTTTCACTCAAACCCGCCAACTGATCGCAGGTGGGCGGGATGCTGACCTGCGGGTGCGGGGGACTGTTCCGGGGCTGGCGGCGCTTGCGTCAAAAGGCTGGGTGCCACAGGACGTTACTGACAAGTTGACCGATCACTACCGGGCGCATCGCGAGGTCGAGCATCGCATTCAGATGATTCACGATGCGCAGACCCACAAGGTTCCCAAAACGCCAGATGGAATCGAACGCGTCGCGTGCCTGATGGGGATCAGCGGCGCCGAGTTGATGCAAGACCTGACGAACCGCCTGACCGAAGTACATGAACTGACCGAGGGGTTCTTTGCTCCGGGCCAATCACAACCGCCCGCACCTGTGCAGGACGTGGAGTTTGACAAGAAGATACTGGCGCGTTGGACGACCTATCCGGCGTTGCGAAGCCAGCGAGGTGCGCGGATATTCGAACGCCTGCGGCCAGAATTGCTGTCGCGCCTCGCCAAGACGGCCAAGCCAGACGAGGCGCTTATGGCCTTGGACGGGTTTCTGGCCGGTCTTCCCGCCGGCGTGCAGCTGTTTTCCTTGTTCGAAGCGAACCCGCATCTGATTGACCTCTTGGTCGATATTGTTGGCACATCCCATGCGCTTGCTTCGCACCTGTCACGCAATGCGTCTGTGTTTGACGCAGTGATCGGGGGCAGTTTCTTTACTGATTGGCCGGGGCAAGAGGCGCTGCAGGCCGAACTGGCACAAGCCCTTTCAGAGGAAACGGACTATGAAACTCAGCTCGATCTGGCGCGGCGCTGGTGCAAGGAATGGCATTTCCGCATTGGTGTGCACCATCTGCGCGGCCTGATTGACGGGGCACAGGCCGGTCAGCAATATGCTGAGCTTGCTCAGTCGGTGATTGCAGCCGTACTCCCACACGTCACTGAAAACTTCGCCCGCAAACATGGTCCTGCGCCGGGGCGCGGGGCGGCTATTCTGGGTATGGGCTCACTTGGGGCAGGGCGGATCAACTCGCAATCCGATCTGGACATGATCGTGATCTATGATCCCTTGGACCAAGAGATGTCGGATGGCCCGCGCCCATTGGCCACGCGGACATATTACGCTCGGTTTACGCAGGCGCTGATTACAGCACTCTCGGCCCCAATGTCCCAAGGGCGTTTGTATGAGGTCGATATGCGATTGCGCCCCTCGGGTAATCAGGGGCCGGTGGCAACAAGCTGGGCCAGCTTTACCAACTATCAGCAAAACGAAGCCTGGGTGTGGGAGCATCTGGCCCTGACCCGCGCACATGTCGTTGCGGGTGACGCGGGGCTGGCTGAAGATATTGAGACCTTTCGGGCTGAATTCCTGTCTCGCCCACGAGAACAGGCCAAAGTTCTGCGCGAAGTGGCAGAAATGCGCGCGCGCCTTGCTGCCGCCAAGGCACCTGCGGGTATCTGGGATGCCAAGAACGGACCGGGGCGTCTGATGGACATCGAACTGATGGCCGAAACCGGCGCTTTGCTGGCAGGCTCGGCGCAGCGCGATGTATCATCGGGTCTGGATGGGGCCGTCGCAGCCGGATTGCTGGATGTCGCGCAGGCGCAATCGCTGAAAGAGTGCTATGATTTATGCTGGTCGGTGCAATGTGCCGCCCGACTACTGTCGGGCAAGGTCATCGAGGCCGACAAAATAGGCGAGGGTGGCACCGCGTTTCTATGCCGCGCGACCGGGTTCGAACAGGTTGAGGCGCTGCAGGCGGCATTGCAGGACAGTTACACGACCGCAGCCGATCTGATCGGGAGCGTGATCAAAGGGGGCGAAGATGGCGCGCAGCACTGATCCCAACGACCACAAGGGTCTGATCCTTGAAGCTTATCGCATTGAGGGCATCTCCTTGCCCGAATGCCGCAGCATTTTTCTGGACTGGGCGCTCAGCCTGCCTGCCGATCGCGATCAGAATACAGCGCTGGCGGAATTGCACGCGGGCTACGTGGACCAAAACCCCGATCATCCCATGACACAAGTCCTCAGCGAGGGTCTTCAGGCGGCTCAGACCCCCAAACGCCGAGGCGGATGGCGATCCCGTAACCGCTAGGGGTTTTCGACCGCCGCGTTCCTGACTATGAGGGCGCCATGACCCAATCTGCCGACCGCCCCCGTATCCGCCTGAAACCCAAAGCCAATGCGCGCGGCCTGCGTCATGGCTTCCCTTGGGTCTATGCCAACGACATCGTCACCGACCGCCGTACCCGTAAAATCCCTGCCGGTGCACTGGCCGTGCTTGAGGATGAAAAACGCGCGCCCATCGCGCTGGTGGCGGTCAACCCCGAGTCCAAGATCATGTGCCGGGTTCTGGACCGTGATATTGACGCGCAGCTTGACGCCGTGTGGTTCGAAACCCGCTTGCGGCGCGCCCTCGAGATGCGCGAACGCCTGTTTGACGCCCCGTATTACCGCCTGATCCATGCCGAGGCGGATGGCTTTCCCGGCGTGATCATCGACCGCTTTGGTGACGCCTGCGTTATCCAGCCGAACGCGGCCTGGGTCGAGGCACATCTGGGCCTGCTGACAGACGCTTTGGTCAAGGTGACAAGCGTGTCCACGGTTCTAAAGAACGCCTCGGGTCGCACACGCGGGCTTGAGGGGCTGGACGACGTCAACCAAACCCTGCGCGGCACCGCACCCGATGCACCGCTGCCGGTGCCGATGAATGGCGCGACCTACATGGCCGATCTGACCGGCGGGCAGAAAACCGGCCTGTTCTATGACCAGCGTCCCAATCATGCCTTCGCTGCGCGGCTTGTTCATCCCGGAGCGCAGGTTCTGGATGTTTTCAGCCATGTGGGCGGCTTTGGTCTCGCCATGCTGGCAGGCGGTGCAGGGCAGGCGCTGTCTGTTGATGGCTCTGCCGCCGCACTGGAGTTGGCGGCAAAGGGCGCCGAGGCTTCGGGCCTTGCTGACAAGTTCCAAACCCGGCAGGGCGACGCGTTCGACGTGTTGACCCAATTGGGGGAAGAGGGCGCGCAGTTTGACGTCGTGATCTGCGACCCGCCCGCTTTTGCGCCGTCGAAACAAGCGCTGGATGCAGGGCTGCGCGCCTATGAGCGGATCGCCCGACTGGCCGCACCTCTGGTCAAATCCGGTGGTTATCTGGGACTGTGCTCATGTTCACACGCCGCTGATCTGGGGCGATTCCGCGATGCCTCATCCCGCGGGATCGGTCGGGCCGGACGGCAGGCACAACTGATCCACACCGGGTTTGCGGGCCCGGATCACCCGCAATTGCCGCAACTGGCGGAAAGCGGTTACCTCAAAGCGGTGTTCTATCGCCTATGAAAGCCGTGCTCGACACCTGCGTGATCTACCCCACGGTGATACGCGAGATGCTTTTGGGCGCGGCGCGTATGGGTCATTTCACCCCGATCTGGTCTGCACGCATCCTCGAGGAATGGGCCCGCGCCGCCCGCAAACTTGGCCCAACGGGTGAGGCACAAGCCCGTGCCGAAATCGCACTGACACAAGCCAATTGGCCCGATGCCGAGCGTGCGGTTAACGAGGGACTGCAAAACCGCCTTTGGCTGCCTGATGCTGCTGACATTCATGTATTGGCCACCGCAATTGCTGCGTCTGCCGATGTAATCGTGACGGTGAATGCGAAGGATTTCCCCAGAAATATCCTGTCCGAAGAGGGGCTTGAACGGCGTGACCCAGACAGTCTGCTTCACGGTTTTTGGCAGGCAGACGCAATTGGGATGAACGCACTCGCGGCTCAGGTCCTTGCCGAGGCTAACCGTCTTTCAGGTGATCAATGGACCTTGCGCGCATTGATGAAAAAAGCCCGCCTTCCCCGATTGGGCAAAGCCCTCACCACGTAAACGGGATCTGTCTTCATCTGGCTAAAAATACCTCGGAGAGCGCGAGAGGCTCGCCTCTCGCTGCGCACCCTCAGCCACGTTCCCAACGTTGTTCAAGAGCTTCCAACGCTGCAATCCGCTCGTCCGTCTTGGGGTGGCTCATCAACCACGCCGGAACGACACCGGCGCGTTGATGCGTCAGGTCCTCCAACTTGTGGAACAGTGATTTCTGCGGGCCAATTCCGATCCCGGCCTTGGTCAACAAAGCTGCGGCATATTCGTCGGCCTCATACTCATCCCCTCGTGACAGGCGCGAGGCCAAAAGGGCGGTTAAAGCATTGGCAATCATCGCACCGATGAACGGGATGAACCGGTTCAGGACCAGTATCAACGCCGTCCGCATCGCGTTCTGACCGGAAAAATCAATCATCCGCCGCCGGGCGTGCCCCAGCGCCACATGCCCCAACTCATGTGCGATGACACTGGCCATTTCCTCGGCTGAAACTTCGCCATTGCGAAACTTGCGATAGAACCCCCGCGTAATGAAAATCCGCCCGTCTGGGGCGGCCAACCCATTCACCGGGTCGATCTCATAGATGTAAACCGGCACCCGATCGATACCAAGGGCAGCCGCCAGCCGGTCCGTCATACGCTTCAACGCGGGGTCGGCCAGTTCGGTCGATTTTGCGTCCAACTCTCGGTGGGTGCGCCAGACGGATATCCGGTACATCGCAAGGCCGTACAAAACGGCCAGAAGGATCGGGGTGAGCTTGATCATAGCCCAGATATGGGGCAGCAGCGAAGGGCTGGCAAGAGGGACGCAAGGGTGCCAACTAGAACCGTCCCGTCTGCCGCAACAGCCGTTGAGTGCGCGAGGTACAGCACCGTTAAGAGCCTTTCGGGATAAATCCGAGCGCCAAGCAGTTCAAGCCAGATGAGAATTTTGCGAATTTGCAGTATAATCCATCCGATTTTGCCGGAGGAAGTGCTGTGTCTGACCCCTATGCCGATCTCGCATCTCAGGATGAAGACCTTCAGAAACGTATCGCGGACGCGATAGATATCCGCAGCCAGGATGCCGCGCAGATTGCGATCAGGCAGGCCTATCTTACGGATATTAAGCTGCCCCCCAACGCCGCAGCTGTCGAATTGGGGTCCGGGACAGGATATGTCACGCGGGATCTGATCGGCATGGCCGGAGCCGAAACAGCACTGGGGGTAGAGCCTTCGCCCGTAATGGTAGCCCGTGCCAACACGCATTTTGCGGACGAGCCCAATTTGAGCTTTGTGGTTGGGGACGCAAGGCAGACTGGCCTGCCTGACGGTAAGTTCGATATTGTGTTGATGCACACGTTGCTGTGCCATGTCCCCGAACCGGAGAAAGCCATTCACGAGGCTCATCGGATTTTGAAACCCGGCGGCATATTGGCGATTTGTGATGGAGACTACAGCACCGCAACCGCTCAGATCGCCGATTTCGATCCGCTGGATCAGCTTGTGCGTTTCATGATCAACCAGAACGTCACCAACCTTTGGATCATGCGTCAGATATCAGGTCTGCTGACCGAAAACGGCTTTGCATTGGGTGCACGTAAAGGCCACGGTTATGTTGCTGAAGGGCAGGCCGAGTACTTTCTGACCGTCATAGATCGGGGCGCGGATCGCTTGGTGGAAGAAGGCATTCTGCAGCCCGGCACCGGAGAGGCCCTGAAGCAAGAGGCCCGCGACCGCGTCGCGCAAGATACGTTCTTTGGCTACATGTCCTACGTCAGTCAAATCGCCTACAAGAAATAGACATCTGACCGATCTTGGTTACACGCTCTACCGCGTAAGTTCCCTCATGCCCTGTTCCAGGCCGGCCAGTGTCATGGGCACCATGCGATCCTCGAAAATCTCTCGGATCATCCCAATGGAATGGGTGTATTCCCAATATTTCTCGGGCACTGGATTGATCCAAAGGTTGGATGCCCACTGTTCGCGCGCCCGTTGCAGCCAGACTTGTCCGGCTTCCTGATTCCAGTGTTCGTTGGCCCCGCCGGGATAGGCGATTTCATACGGGCTCATCGAGGCATCGCCAACGAAGATGCATTTGTAGTCACCGCCATAGGTGCGCAGCACTTCGTGCGTGGGGGTCTGTTGATCCCAGCGACGGCGATTGTCGCGCCAAACACCTTCATAAAGGCAGTTGTGGAAGTAGTAATATTCCAGATGCTTAAACTCGGTTCGGGCGGCGGAAAACAGTTCTTCGACCACCTTGATGTGCGGATCCATTGATCCGCCCACGTCCAGAAACAGCAGCACCTTGACCGCGTTGTGACGCTCGGGGCGGGTCTTGACGTCCAGATAGCCATGTTCAGCCGTGGCGCGGATCGTGCCGTCCAGATCCAGCTCTTCAGCCGCGCCTTCACGGGCCCAGCGGCGCAACCGTTTCAAGGCGACCTTGATGTTGCGTGTGCCCAGTTCAACTGTGTCGTCTAAGTTTTTGAATTCCCGCTTGTCCCAGACCTTTACGGCGCGCTGATGGCGGCTTTCCTTCTGACCGATGCGGACGCCTTCGGGGTTATACCCGTAGGCCCCAAACGGAGAGGTTCCGGCTGTGCCAATCCACTTGTTGCCCCCTTGATGGCGGCCCTGTTGTTCCTTGAGCCGCTCGCGCAGGGTTTCCATCAGCTTATCAAACCCGCCAAGCGCTTCGATCTCGGCTTTTTCCTCATCCGACAGGTGCTTTTCGGCCATCTTGGCCAGCCAGTCGCCAGGGATATCCACGGCTTCCAGAACCTGATCGAAACTGATCTCGTTAAGCCCTTCGAAGCTGGCAGCAAAAGCGCGGTCAAACTTGTCGATGTTGCGTTCGTCTTTCACCATCGACACACGCGCGAGGTAATAAAACGCTTCGACATCATAAGTGGCGAGACCCTTTTTCATGCCCTCCAGAAAAGTCAGGTATTCTCGGAGCGAGACCGGAATTCCAGCTTTGCGGAGGTTTTCGAAGAAGGGCAGAAACATCGCGCTATACCACCAAGCGGACCAGAACGAGCGATATTATTAACCCGACCAGCGCAAACGCGATCCCGTAGCCTGCCGCATATTGCGCCATGTCGGCCCCGTTGCCATTGCGTTTCTTCGCGGTCAAAGCGCCCAGGATTGCCCCCAGGATCGCCATTCCCAAAACTACCACCATATGCGTTTCACCCGTCTGTCGTGCTGCTGGAACTCCGCTGGCCTGCGCTTTCAACCAAAGATTGGGCCACCAGTTCCGAGCCGAACCCGTATCGCGCCCAACCAATGCTGTCCAGCCTGACCGAACGGGCTTGTTGAAGCTGTCCGGACTGTTTCAAAGCCTCGGACTTCAACAGAAGCAAAGTAGCCAATATCGAGGCGTTTTCGGCGCGGGTCATCACGTCAATGGCGTTGTTCAGTTCTGGCAAGACGCGGGGCCCCTGGTTTTGAGCCAAAGCAAATGCAGCGGTCTGAGTGGTCACATAGGCCTGGTGAACTTCGGTTCCAGGCGTTGCCTTCAGAAACTGCTGAGCAATCTGGAACTGGCGCAGCGCTTCGTTCGGATTTCGGAACTGCTCCATCCGACCCATCAGGTAGTGGGGGTAAGCGCGGCGGTGGTCCGTCCATCCCAGTCGTTGACCGATGCTTGCTGCTTTTCTGGCTGCCCGCATTTGCCGGGGCGAACCGGGCCCAGGCCCCAGCGATTTCTGGATGGCGTCGATCCATTCACGTGGAGTTTCGGTTGCAGGTTGCGCAGCCAGCCGATTGCCGCGCGGGTTCAGGCGGCTCAGTACCCCGGGGATCACGGCGGTAACTTCTTCGCGGCTCATGCCCGTGCGCAGTTCGGGCGCATAAGCGGCACGCAGGATCAACATGTCAAACCCGGTCAGAACGGTGTGGATGTTGTCGTCGTTGAACACAGAATCCGGCAGGTGATAGAGGTCATTCAACGGCCCAAGGGCCTGGGCCAGCTCTTCATGCAGGCAGTCCCGTATTTCTTGTGGGCTGACATCATAAGGGATGAAAATGCCAAGCCGTTCGCGTTGGCGCAGTTCGGTCCAACTGCTTTTCGCCTTGCGGCGGTCACGGCGGTATTCGTCCAGGCTTGAGGCGTTTGGAACCACGAAACAGGCTGCATTGGGCAGAATGCGCAGGATGTCTTCCTGGCTGACTGCCTCGATCGTGATATTGGCCTGACCCTCACGGATCTGCCGGATATTGATCCCGGCTTCGCGTTTCAGGCGGTTCAGCAGTCGTGTCAGATCCTGTTGCATGCTGGCGGTAGGTGAACCTGTCAGCCTTACTGTGACCGGTGTTTCAAACCGGGTGAACACGGGCAGCGCGGCCCCGCTTTCTAACGCGAAATGCAATGCCACAAAGTCTTCGGCGATGTTCTTGTTGGATCGGGCAGGTGGCCAGGGCCGCGGAGCACCAAAGGTCTTGGTCGGAGGCAATGTCGCCTCAACCGAGCGAACCTCGTCTGACACCGGAACCGTTTGAATGGTTTCTACAGTTGTACAGCCCGCCGCAAACAACGCCAGAACAAGAGCGGACCAACGCATCATGTGCGGGAATACTTGATAAATGGCGTGACCGTTCCGATGCGGTCATAGAGCTGGCGCGCGGTTTTGTTGAACTCCTGTGTCAGCCAATAGACAGACGGAGCACCTTGCCGGTCAGCCTCGTCATACACCGCCTGGATCAACGCACGGCCCGCGCCTGTTCCACGGGCTTCGGGGCGGGCGAACAGGTCTTGAAGATAGCAGACCTTTTCCACTTTCCATGCGTGGCTGTGAAACAGGTAATGCGTCAACCCGACCAGATTGCCATCCTGCTCGGCGACAAAACATGAAAAATCCTGCGGATCATCACCCAACAGTCTTGAGAACGTCGTCTCGTACACCTCTGCGGGCAGCGTGGTTTCATAGAACGCTAGATAGTCCCGCCACATGTCAGCCCACTGATCCTTGTCTTCGGCTTGAAGTGGGCGGATTTTCAATGTGTTCGCCAAGCGATCTATCCAATTCTGTGAGGTTGAGCCTGTCACTTTCGCGATGCTGACAGCCGGGGTGCAGCAACGCAAGCCAAGATCACCAAATGTTCAGGTTTCAGCTACCGTTTGCCGCGTGCCATGAAGGCCAGGCGTTCGAACAAATGCACATCCTGCTCATTTTTAAGCAACGCTCCGTGCAATTTGGGCAGGGCGCTGGCCCCGTCGCGCTTGAGGTCTTCGGCGCTCAGGTCTTCGGCCAGCAACAGCTTCAGCCAGTCCAGAACTTCTGAGGTTGAAGGTTTTTTCTTCAAACCCTGTGTCTCACGGATTTCATAGAACTGGGTGAGCGCCGTGGTCAAAAGCGCGTCTTTGATGCCGGGGTGGTGAACTTCGACGATACGGCGCATCGTGGCCTCATCGGGGAAGCGGATATAGTGAAAGAAGCAACGGCGCAGAAAGGCGTCGGGCAGCTCTTTTTCATTGTTTGAAGTGATGATGACGATGGGGCGGTTCTTGGCCCGGATTGTTTCTCCGGTCTCATAGACATGGAACTCCATCTTATCGAGTTCCTGCAAAAGATCGTTGGGAAATTCGATATCCGCCTTGTCGATCTCATCGATCAGCAGAACAACCTTTTCATCGGCGTCGAATGCCTGCCATAGCTTACCCTTGCGGATATAGTTCGACACGTCATGCACGCGCTCTTCGCCCAACTGACTGTCGCGCAGGCGGCTGACAGCATCATATTCATACAGCCCCTGCTGCGCGCGGGTGGTGGATTTCACGTTCCACTCGATCATCCGTACGCCCAACGCGCCGGCCACCTGTTTGGCCAACTCAGTCTTGCCAGTGCCGGGTTCCCCTTTGACCAGCAGAGGGCGTTCGAGTGTGACGGCTGCGTTCACGGCAATGGTCAGATCGTCTGTGGCGACATATTCGGCTGTACCTTGAAAACGTGCTGTCATGGGCCTCTCATGTGGTTGTGCGACGTGGTCGGGCAAACTGTGTTTTCCGGGTTACAGAGCGGCAAGGTTTTTGACAACCCGCGTCCCTGCGTCGAACAACGGGATTTTTACTGCATCTCCAAGCCCTTTTGCTTGATTCGCGTGCAGTCGACGTTAAGGCGTTAAGTTAGCCGCCCCAAAAAAGCCTGCTGAATTTCATAGAAAAACAAGGTTTTCTTGATGTTTGTCTCATATTTAGACAAATCCGCGTGGGCGAATGTGGATGCAACGTTTGTGTAGTGACATTCCACGGCCTGTCGGCTAAACGCTGCGCAGAAGGGAGAGCCAAATGTCAGGTGAAACAACCGCGACCGACGTTTCTGGCCATACCGAGGGAGCAAATATGAAGCAGGAAGTTTTTCTGCCGGAGGACTACCGTCCGGCCGAAGATGAACCTTTCATGAATGATCGTCAGCTTGAGTATTTTCGGCGCAAGCTGCTGGATTGGAAGACAGAACTATTGGCAGGCAGTCGCGACACGATTGAAGGGCTGCAGGACAACACCCGTAACATTCCGGACGTCGCAGATCGCGCCAGCGAGGAAACCGACCGTGCGCTGGAACTGCGTACACGGGATCGTCAGCGTAAGCTGGTCGCCAAGATCGACTCGGCCCTGCGCCGGATCGACGAAGGGGAATACGGGTATTGCGAAAAGACCGGCGACCCGATCTCGCTGAAACGTCTGGACGCGCGTCCCATTGCCACCATGACGCTTGAGGCACAAGAACGTCACGAGCGCCGCGAAAAGGTCCACCGCGACGATTGATCGCCGGATTGGGGTCAAAAACTTAAGCGCCGGGGCCTGTGGCTCCGGCGTTTTTGCGTTAAGGCGGGGGCATGAATATCCATGGTTTGAGATTCTGCGTGATTGGTGGCGGCATCGGTGGTCTGGCCACCGCGCTAGCACTGCAAGTCAGGGGCGCACAGGTCACTGTGCTTGAACAGGCTGCCGAACTGACCGAAGTCGGAGCAGGTCTGCAAATCAGCGCCAATGGCATGACTGTGCTGAGGGCTCTTGGCGTTGCAGAGGGCAGGCCTGCTTTCGGGCAAAAATCGTTTGGCACAGTGCTGTGTGATTATCGGAAAGGGCGGGTGATTAGCCGCGTACCCAGTCCCGCCGCAGGATCAACATATTACTACCACCGCGCTGACCTGCTTGATTTACTGCACAAGGCCGCGTTGCGCGCCGGAGTGGAACTGTGTCCAGGATCACGCGTCACCGAAGTACGCAAACACCCCGGAGAGGCCGAGATCGTTCTGGAAGGCGGCGAAAGGCTGCGGGCCGAATGTGTCATTGCAGCAGACGGCGGACGCAGCGCGATCCGGCCGATCCTCAACGGGCTCGAAACACCAGCCTTCACCCATCAAGTCGCATGGCGGGCCACGATTCCATGGAACCGTCCCGAGCATATGCCGCGCGCCGCGCTAACAATGGGGCCGGGGCGTCATGTGGTGACGTATCCATTGCGCGATCAAAGCCAGATGAACATCGTAGCGATCGAAGAACGGTCAGACTGGCATGAGGAAGGATGGCGTCTGGAGGGTGATCCAGTTGATCTGCGTGCGCGCTTCGCGGACTTTGGCGGGGAAGTGGGCGATATTTTGGCGCAAGTCCAGAATGTCAACATTTGGGCTTTGTTCCTGCGCCCGGTTGCCGAGAAATGGCAAAATGGTCGACTTGCTTTGCTGGGCGATGCGGCACATCCGACGCTGCCCTTCATGGCGCAAGGAGCCTGTTTGGCACTGGAGGATGCGTGGTGTCTTGCACGTGCCTTCGAGGCGCAGCCGGGTGTCGCACAGGCGTTGGCTGCATACGAAAGCGCGCGTAAAGCACGCGCGCGAAAAGTCGTTGCTGCAGCGGGATCAAATGCGCGAAACTTTCATCTCAGAGGCCCGATGCGCCTGGCCGCGCAGGCCGCTCTGATGGCGCTTGGTCCAAGGCTCGCGCAACGATACGAATGGATTTACAGCTACGATCCGACGGCCTGAGGGACTACAGGTCCAAATCAACCCAGACCGGCACGTGATCCGAAGGCTTTTCATGTCCACGGATTTCAAAGTCGATCCGGCAATCGCGCATCAGATCCGCAGCCTGAGGGGTCAACAGGAAATGGTCGATCCGAATGCCGTCATTTCGGTTCCAGGCACCGGCCTGATAATCCCAGAATGAATAATGCCCGGGGCCTTGGGTCGTGGCCCGGAATGCCTCGGTAAACCCAAGGTTCAGGATCTTGCGAAATGCCGCACGGCTTTCGGGGCGGAACAGGGCGTCCTCCCGCCATGCCTCAGGACGTTTGGCATCTTCGGCCTGCGGGATGATATTGTAGTCACCCGCCATCAGGGCTGGCTCTTCACTGTCCAGCAGGTCACGCGCGCGTTGATACAGTCGTTCCATCCACGCCAGCTTGTAATCATATTTCGGGCCGGGCACGGGATTGCCATTGGGCAGGTACAGGCCGCAGAGCCGCAGCGCTTTTTTTCCGACAACAGTGGCTTCGATCCAGCGAGCTTGCTCGTCTTCTTCGTCACCCGGCAGACCGCGCGAGACATCTTCCAATGGCAGTTTCGACAGGATGGCCACTCCATTGAAACTCTTTTGCCCGTGGGTTTCCACGTTATATCCACGCTCTTCAAACATTTCGCGTGGGAAGTTCTCGTCGATGGACTTGATTTCTTGCAAAAGAACGACGTCGGGTTGCGCGTCATCCAGCCAACGGGGAAGGGCTTCGGCACGCGCTTTGATGCCGTTGATGTTGAATGTGGCGATTTTCATGCGCGATCCTCCGAAGCCTTTGGCAACCTATCGCTCAGAATGAACCCAGCGGCAAGGTGGTGGGCGAGTTTGGGAGGCTCTGCCTCGCGCTCCGAGGTATTTTTAGCCAGATGAAGAAACGGATCCTTAACCTATTCACTCGATGGTTTTGAGGCGGTACAGGCGGAGGCGCCAATGACCGCGCCAGGTGAAGCTCTCTGATCGTTGGGTCAGAGAGCGGATCCCTGCTTCATCTGGCCAGAAATACCTTGGGGGTGTGGGGGCAAAGCCCCCACCGGGTTCACATCGAAAAAGACGTGCCGCATCCACAGGAAGAGGTTGCGTTGGGATTGTCGATCACAAAACGCGCGCCGATCAGCTCTTGGGTGAAGTCGATGACCGCATTTTCCAGGAAAGGCAGCGAGATCGCATCAACAATGACTTTCTGACCATTGCCTTCAAGGATCAGGTCATCCTCTTTAGGGGTGTCCAGCGCGATTTCGTATTGAAAGCCCGAGCAACCGCCGCCTTCCACTGCAACACGCAGAGCCTGGCCCTGATCCGCCGCGCCAATTTCGGCCAGACGTTCAAAAGCGCGTTCAGTGACTGTAGGGGGCAGATTCATGCCGCTCTCCAAAGGTTTATTTCCTTAGCATCCTACAATATATGGAACTCGAGGACAGGCGACAAGGACTAGACCTTTGGTCAGAGCGAGTTTTGCCTCGGATCCGGACCGCGCAAGAGGGCGGCTGGTGCCAGAGGAAGAGAGCAGCTTCCGGTCATGCTTTCAACGCGACCGGGACAGGATCATTCATGCCAGCGCATTTCGGCGGCTCAAGCACAAGACACAGGTCTTTGTCGAGCATGAGGGCGACAGCTATCGCACGCGCCTGACCCATTCCATAGAAGTGGCGCAGGTGGCGCGGACCATCGCCGGGGCGTTGGGTCTGAACCCAGAACTCACCGAGGCTGTGGCTTTGGCGCATGATCTGGGGCACACGCCTTTTGGTCATACAGGTGAAGACGCCTTGCACGTGTTGATGGAGCCGTACGGTGGTTTTGACCACAACGCGCAGGCCATTCGGATTGTGACGCGGTTAGAACGTCACTACGCCGAGTTCGACGGCTGCAACCTGACATGGGAATGTCTGGAAGGGATCGCCAAACATAACGGCCCGGTTGTGGGTGATTTGCCCTGGGCATTGGCCGAATGCAATCATGGCTTTGACCTTGAACTCCACACCCATGCCAGCGCCGAGGCGCAGGTGGCAGCGCTGTCTGACGACATCGCGTACAACAATCATGACTTGCTGGATGGGCTACGGGCAGGGTTGTTCAAAGACGATGATCTACGCGACATGCCCATTGTTGGGCAGTGCTATGCGGAAGTGGACGCAAAGTACCCAAACCTTGACCCGTATCGGCGTCGTCACGAAGCGCTGCGGCGTGTGTTTGGCGTTATGGTGTCTGACGTTATCAACACGTCCCGTGACCTGATTGAAAACTCGGGGGCGCAGTCTGTCGAGGTTATCCGACATCTTGGCTATCCGGTCATACAGTTTTCAGACGGGGTTTGGGCGCAACTTCGCGAAATCAGGGCGTTTCTGTTTACTCGGATGTATCGTGCCCCAAGTGTCATGAAGGTCCGGGCCGAAGTCGCAACGATTGTTGAGGACCTGTTCCCCATTTATCTGAATGATCCGAAACAGATGCCTGCGCGCTGGCACAATGACATTGAAGCTGCCAAGGATGAGACCGCCTTGGCGCGTATTGTTTCGGACTACATTGCGGGTATGACCGACCGGTTTGCTCTGCAGGATCACGCCCGGCTGACGGGCTGATCACTCTACAGCGATGTAAGCTATGGCCCAGACTTGCTGCCCCGCTTGTTCCGCCGATTGGTCAGCGTCGTCTGTTGGCGGGAATACGATCATCGTGGGGCCGTACCCTCCGATCCCCATGGGTGAACCATCGGCGTGCGTAGCGATGATTGGTTTATGGGTGGTGATGCTGTCCCACGCGATTTCGGCCTGATACCCGTCCAAAGCCATCGGCAGCGCTGATTTACCTTCGGCACCAGCCATGATCATGACTTCAGAAAGAAGGGGGCCTGAGAACGTATAATCTCGTTGATTGCCCGGAGGGCCGTAAGGGATGGTGATTTCAATCTGTTGCAGCGTATCCAGCATGGCCGCATCAAATCCGGCAGCGCCGTCATGTGTGACTTCGAGGTATCCCAGCAAGCCGCCGTCATTCTCACCGCGTGCTGGCAGGTTTGTTTCGCTGACAGCGCCGCCCAGCGTCAGCAACACATGGCCTTGCGGCTGGGGCAGATCGGCCAGAGCGGGAATAGCTGTCGTTAGAAGCAAGGCAAAAGGCAAGGCACGGCGCATGTGTGTCTCCGGTCGTTGTGATCAGGCCGAGAGTAGCGAGGTTTACGCTCAAACCAAGCTTAAACATTAGGCGTCCATTGACCTTGCCGCTTTGCGTGTTAAACCGCCCGGCAAGCAAAAGGACATCCGAAATGAACCTGTTTTCCGAGATCCGCGGCCTGGTACTGGACGCACTGACGCAGATGCAGTCCGAAGGCGCTTTGCCCGAGGGGTTGAGCTTTGACAACGTGGCGGTCGAACCCCCGCGTGATGCCGCGCATGGTGACATGGCGACCAACGCTGCGATGGTGCTTGCGAAACCGGCCAAGATGAAGCCTCGGGATATCGCTGATGTGCTGGCTGGGAAGCTAGCAGCGGATGACCGGATCACCAGCGCCGAAGTGGCTGGTCCCGGATTCCTCAACCTCCGGCTCGCAGCTTCAGTTTGGCAGGGTGTACTGGCCGCGGTTTTGGAAAAAGGCACCGACTATGGCCGCTCATCCATGGGGCAGGGGCAGAAGGTCAACGTGGAATATGTCTCGGCCAACCCCACCGGCCCGCTGCATGTGGGCCATACGCGGGGGGCGGTGTTCGGCGATGCTTTGGCAAGCCTGTTGGCCTATTCCGGCCACGACGTTATCCGCGAGTACTATATCAACGACGGCGGCGCACAGGTGGATGTGTTGGCGCGGTCCGCCTATGAGCGGTATCGCGAGGCCAATGGTCTGAGCCCCGAGATTGCCGAGGGTCTGTATCCCGGTGACTACTTGATCCCAATTGGTAAGGCGCTGAAAGAGAAATACGGCGACAGCCTGATCGACAAGGCGGAAAGCGAATGGCTGGAGGATCTGCGCAACTTCGCCACGGACGCGATGATGGACCTGATCCGCGCTGACCTGAAGGCGTTGGGCGTTGAGATGGATGTGTTCTTCTCGGAAAAATCGCTCTATGGCACAGGGCGGATTGAGGCGGCACTTCAGTCGCTGACCGACAAAGGTTTGATCTACGAAGGCGTCCTTGAGCCGCCGAAGGGCAAGAAGCCCGAGGATTGGGAGCCGCGCGAGCAGACCCTGTTCAAGTCGACCGAGCATGGTGATGACGTGGACCGTCCGGTCAAGAAATCGGATGGCAGCTGGACCTATTTCGCCCCGGATATCGCCTATCACTATGACAAGGTCAGCCGTGGCTTTGACGCGCTGATCGACGTGTTCGGTGCCGACCATGGCGGTTATGTCAAACGGATGAAGGCGGCTGTATCGGCACTGTCCGACGGCAAAGTGCCACTGGATATCAAGCTGACGCAGTTGGTGAAGCTGTGGAAGAATGGTGAGCCATTCAAAATGTCCAAACGGGCGGGGAACTTTGTCACCTTGCGCGATGTGGTCGATCAGGTGGGGCCGGACGTGACCCGTTTCGTGATGCTGACCCGCAAGAACGACGCGCCCTTGGATTTCGATTTTGACAAGGTGTTGGAACAGAGCCGGGAAAACCCCGTGTTCTATGTGCAATACGCTCATGCCCGTGTGATGAGCGTTCTGCGCCGTGCTGCTGAAGCCGGGATTGCCGCAGATGACGCGACCCTCTCCGGTGCTGATCTGAGCAAGAATGATCACGCCTCAGAACTGACTGTGGCCAAGAAGCTGGCCGAATGGCCGCGTCTGGTGGAAATTGCTGCGCGCACCAATGAACCGCACCGTGTTGCCTTCTATCTCTATGAACTCGCGGGCGACTTCCATGCGCTGTGGAACAAGGGCAATGACGAAACCCAGTTGCGTTTCATACAGGATGGCGATGTTGCCACAAGCCAGTCGAAAATCGCATTGGCCCGTGCCGTTTCTGTTGTGATTTCAGCGGGCTTGGGTATTCTTGGCGTTACTCCGGCGCAGGAGATGCGGTAACAAATATCGCCCGAACCGCCGGTACGAGGTAGGCAAGAAATGACCCGCGCGCCTTATTTTCAGGCGCGAAACGGGCAGTGAGGCGGACATGGCGAGTTACGATTACTCGGGGCAGCAAAGCCCCGAGCAGATGCATTACCCGAATCAAGCGTATTCTGAGGATGCGTATGATTACCCCGATGATATGCAAGATTATGACGCACCGCGCGGCACGTATGGGCTGGGCCGGATCGTAAATGTTCTTGGCGCCGTCGCGTCCTTGGCGTTGGTCGCGGGTGTTGGCGTATGGGGCTATCAACTGGTCATGCGGGATGTGAGCGGCGTGCCCGTGGTGCGTGCGGCCGAAGGCCCGATGCGCATCCAACCGGAAAATCCGGGTGGAACCCCTGCGGATCACCAGGGGCTGGCCGTCAATGCCGTTGCCGCTGAAGGTACCGCTGCAGCCCCCGCAGATCGGCTGATCCTTGCGCCACGACCAGTATCTTTGACGGACGAAGACCTGCCCGGCGGCGACCTGAAGCCGACCCCGGCACTGCATGTTGTCGAAGAGCCGATCACCACCCAGGAAGCTGCGCGTCTGCGCCAAAGCGCGGTGGACGCGCTGGTGGCTGAACTGGCGGGTGAGGCGGCCAAGACCCAGCAGGAATTTGAAGACGGGACACAAGTGGCGTCGCTGGCCACGCCCGAGGAAGAACCGGCTATTGATCCCGCCGATTTTGCTGCGGCCTTGCCAGATCCGGCCATTGCCGAGTTGCCGGGGGTCCGCAGGTCATTGCGCCCGGTCAAACGCCCTGCGCGCAGTCAGATCTCACCCAGTGAGGCGTCTGAGGGTGCGATCAATGCTGCCGTGAAGGCTGCGGCTGGGCTGGATGTCGATCCCGACACGCTGGCCAAAGGCACGCGTCTGGCGCAGCTTGGGGCCTATGACAGCACTCAGGTGGCGCAGGCTGAATGGGATCGCCTGAGCGGTCGGTTCGGTGAATACATGGACGGTAAACAGCGCGTTATCCAGAAAACCTCAAGCGGCGGTCGAACCTTTTACCGCCTGCGCGTTCTGGGATTTGAAGACCTGAGCGACTCGCGCCAGTTCTGTGCCGCGCTGGTGGCGCAAGGGGCTGATTGTATTCCGGTGGCCGTGCGGTGAAATTTGGCGCAACGATCACCGATGCCGAAGGACTGCGTCTGACGCAGGAGGAAAGAGACTTGTTCCGCCAGATGAACCCGTTCGGGTTCATCCTGTTTGCCCGCAACATCGAAAACGCCGATCAGGTCCGCGCCCTGTGCGACGACTTCCGCGAGGCGGTCGGGCGCAATTGCCCGATCACCATTGATCAGGAAGGCGGGCGCGTGCAGCGCTTGCGCGCACCTTTGGCCCGCGAATGGCTGCCACCGTTGGATCACGTTACGCGTGCAGGCGATCAGGCCGAGCGTGCGATGTATCTGCGCTATCGCCTGATTGCGGACGAACTGTTCAGCCTGGGTATCGACAGCAACTGCGCCCCCATGGTCGATGTGGCGCGGTCCGATACGCACGCTTTTCTCAAGAATCGCTGCTATGCTTCTGATCCTGAACAGATTTCCAAGGTTGGTCGAGCCGTTGCAAAAGGGCACTTGGACGGGGGCGTTCTTCCTGTGGTCAAACACATGCCCGGACATGGCCGCTCCACGCTGGACAGCCACTACGACTTGCCGCATGTCGATCTGTCATTGGACGAATTGGACAGCAGTGATTTCGCGCCGTTTCGTGCACTGAACGATTTGCCAATGGGGATGACCGCGCATTTGGTCTACGATCAGATAGATCCCCAACCGGCCACGATTTCAGCCACCATGATGGGTGTGATCCGCGACAAGATCGGCTTTGGTGGGCTGATCATGACCGACGATATCGGGATGAAAGCGCTGAGCGGCACTCCGGCTGATGTGTCACGTCAGGCCATTCAGGCGGGATGTGATGTTGTTCTGCACTGTAATGGCAGTTTTGCAGACCGTGCCGCAGTGATGGAAGCCGCCGGAGAGATGACCGATCAGGCACAAGCCCGCGCAGAACGGGCGCTGGCGATGCGCAAACCTCCGCAGCAACTTGACATCCCTGCCGCCGAAGCGGAACTATCTGCCCTAATGGGCGGGCAGGTATATGAACGATAACCTCTTTAGCGAAGACCCTGTCTCGGTCGCGGATCGTCTTGCGGCCGAAGCACTGATCGTTGACGTCGATGGGTTCGAAGGCCCTCTTGATGTGCTGCTGACCCTGTCGCGGACGCAAAAGGTGGATCTGAGGAAAATCTCGGTTCTGGCACTGGCGCAGCAATACCTGGCTTTTGTTGAAAAGGCCCGTGCGCTGCGGATCGAACTGGCTGCTGACTATCTGGTCATGGCCGCCTGGCTGGCCTTTCTCAAATCCCGGTTGCTGTTACCTCCGGACCCCGATGACGAGGGGCCATCGGGCGAGGAACTGGCCGCGCATCTGGCGTTTCAACTGGAACGCCTACAGGCCATGCGCGACGCTGCAGCGCGATTGATGGCGCGCGATCAGTTGGGCCGCGATTTCTTCAAGCGCGGGCAGGGCGAAGATATCACCCGTATCCGCACCGTGACCTATTCCGCCACCCTTCTGGATCTGATGCAGGGCTATGCCCGTATCCGCACACGGGATGAATTCCGCCCCTTTGTGATGGATCGCGACTCGGTCTTCACGATGGAACAAGCGCTGGAACGGATGCGCCCGTTGATTGGCTTTGCCGGAGCGTGGACCGACATGGAGACGTACCTGCCGGAGGGCTGGGACGCCGACCCGGTGCGCCGCAGGTCTGCGACGGCGGCAACTTTTGCGGCCTCGTTAGAGCTGGTGAAAGAAGGACATATGGAGATGAAACAGAGCGAGACATTCGCTCCGATCCATCTGCGAAAGAGGACCGAGACACGTGACTGACGCCCCTGAAGAAACCGGTACACTGTTCGAAGCACCTCCGCTGGCGGAACAGGAACGCATGGTCGAGGCTGTTCTTTTCGCTAGTTCTGAACCGGTGACAATAGCAGATCTGGAAGCCCGGATGCCCCATGGCAGCGACGCGGCGCAAGCGGTTGAATTACTTCAGAAACGTTATGAGGGCCGTGGCGTGCGTATTGTGCGTGTCGGTGAGGCTTGGGCCATCCGCACGGCGCCTGATTTGGGTTTTCTGATGCAGAAGGAAACGGTCGAAACCCGCAAACTCAGCCGCGCCGCGATCGAAACTCTGGCCATAGTGGCTTATCATCAGCCCTGTACACGGGCCGAGATTGAGGAAATCCGTGGCGTTTCTGTTTCGCGCGGAACCATTGATCAGCTCTTGGAGATGGAGTGGATCAAACTGGGCCGTCGCCGTATGACGCCGGGCCGTCCTGTGACCTTTGTGGTAACGCCAGAATTCCTGGATCACTTTGGACTGGAAAACGCGCGTGACCTGCCGGGCCTGAAAGAACTTCGGGCGGCGGGTCTTCTTGAAAACCGGCCTCCACCGGGTGCCATTCCGCTGGGTGAAGGGCGCGAGGATGAGGCCGACGAAGATCAGACCGAGCTGTTCGAGGAAGAGTGACTACGCAGCCCTTTTGTTGCCGCATAAAACGCCTATCTTAAGCCGCGAGGACAGGGAGTTGAGCAATGAATGCAAATCGGATCATTGATATGATCGTGCGTCAGGTCATGCGGCGACTGGTGAACAAAGGCGTGAACAAGGGCATTGATACGGCCAGTCGCATGGGCAAGGGCGACGGTTCATCGAAGGGGCCAAAGCACGCCAATTCATCTGATCATGCCCAAAAGCTACGGCAGGCAGAAAAGATGAGCCGGCAGATGCGCCGGTTCATGAAATTCTAGAGCTTACCCAACCGCCTTGAAGTGCTTGGACAATTTCAGGCCCTGACCCTGATAGTTTGATGCAATGCCCGCGCCGTACAATTGCGTCGGCATGTCGGCCATTTTCTCATAGACCAGACGCCCGACAACTTGCCCGTGCTCTAGCACAAAAGGTGCTTCGTGGCAGCGAACCTCTAAAACACCGCGCGATCCAGCTCCACCCGCAGCGGCGTGACCGAAGCCGGGGTCAAAGAAACCGGCGTAGTGCACCCGGAATTCACCAACCATTGCCAGATAGGGGGCCATTTCAGCGGCGTACATCGGCGGAATATGCACTGCTTCGCGACTGACAAGGATATAGAACGCGCCGGGATCAAGGATGATACAACCGTCCTTGGTACGCACTTCCTCCCAATAATCCTGCGGGTCGTATTCGCCGATACGATCCAGATCAATCACCCCGGTGTGGGGCTTGGCGCGGTAGCCGACCAGATCAGTGTCAGGCAGTTGCAGATCGACCGAGAAGCCGAGACCGTCCTGAATAACAGCAGGTCCGTCAACCAATGGAGACTCGGCGTGCAGAGACTTCAGTTCATCGTCTGAAAGAACCGCCTGACCCTGACGGAAGCGAATCTGGTTGAGGCGCATTCCGGGGCGCACCAGTACCGAGAACGAGCGCGGGCAGATTTCCGCATAAAGCGGACCCGAGTAACCTGCGGGAACCCTGTCAAATTCGGTGCCACCATCGGTGATGGTCCGGGTCAGAAGGTCCAGCCGCCCGGTCGAGCTTTTGGCATTGGCGACAGCGCTCATGTCGTCGGGCAGGGCGAGCGATTCCATCAGCGGCACCAGATAAACGCAGCCTTTTTCCAGAACCGCCCCGTCGGTGATGTCGATGCGGTGCATCTCGAACTCGGTCAATCGATCCGCGACACTGCGGCCTTCACCCGCAAGGAACGAGGCGCGGACGCGGTAAGCAACTGTTCCCAAACGAAAATCAAGGCTTGCCGGTTGAATCTGTGCAGGCAGAACGTCCGGGCTGGCGGTGATCTCGCCACGCGTGATCATCGCTTCGATCTGCTGGTTTGGGCATACACCTGTCATCTCGATCCCCTCTGGTGCCAGAGCGGGATCTGGCCTGTGTGCCATAAACGTCGGTGTGATTTGGTCGGGCTAGCAGGACTCGAACCTGCGACCTTCCGTCCCCCAGACGGACGCGCTACCAGGCTGCGCCATAGCCCGACGTTGGGGTGTTCATAAAGATTTTCCCGGCAGGGGCAAGAGGAAAACAATGCCTTTTTTCCTAACCCGTCGCCTGTGTCTCGACACGATCCAGCCAGTGGCGCAGGTCTTTTGCAATCGGAGCGATGCGGCGCAGCAGATCGTCGTCAAACTCTGCTCGGTTCCACGCCAATGAGGTGATTCCCCCCATCAAAGGGGCGGCATCAAGCTCAGGCTCCGCGACTGGTTTTGCGTTAGCGGTTGGCGCGTCGTTGATCTGAGCATCCTCTTTCACCAACGGCTCGGATGGTTCGCCCAAATCCATGTGGATCTGTTCCGTGACTGGCGCAGTTTTCGGCTCAAACGGCACCACGGTGTCTTCCACGGGCTCAGCCGGGGCGGGGGAATGTTCCTCTAGCGACGGAGACAGCGACGCAACATGCGCCACGCCTTGCTCACGCAGAATTCGCTGCACGCCTTTTATGGTGATTCCGTCTTCATGGAGCAGTTTTTTGATCCCGCCCAGAAGCCGCATGTCATTGGGGCGGTAATACCGGCGTCCACCCGCCCGTTTGACGGGTTTCACCTGCGTGAACCGGCTTTCCCAGAAACGCAGAACATGGGCCTGTACGCCAAGCCAATCCGCAACTTCACTAATAGTGCGAAACGCGTCGGGAGACTTGCTCATATCCGCGCGACCTCGGGGTTACTTGCGATTCCCGGCAGCGACGCGATCTTTCATCAGATGCGACGGACGGAAGGTCAGCACGCGACGCGGCTGAATTGGAACTTCTTCACCGGTTTTGGGATTGCGACCAACACGGGCGGTCTTGTCGCGTACACTGAACGTGCCGAAGGACGAAATCTTGACCTGCTCACCGCGCACCAGAGCGTCAGACATGTGGTTCAGAACACTTTCAACCAGCTGTGCGCTTTCGTTTCGTGAAAGCCCAACCTCGCGAAAGACGGCTTCGCTCAGATCCATTCGAGTCAGTGTTTTATCGCCCATGCCATTTCCCCTGTTGATATCAAAGCATATGGGTATGGCAAATTCGCTGTCAATATCAATGAATTGCGGGCGGCTGTGTAAGCCGGTTTGCGCCGGTTACCAGCGCAGAACAACCGCGCCCCATGCCAAGCCGCCGCCAATGGCTTCGGTCACGATCAGGTCGCCAGGCTTGATCTGCCCACGCTGTTTGCCCACCGAAAGGGCCAGCGGAATCGATGCGGCCGAGGTGTTGCCATGATCCTGAACCGTCACCACGACGTTCTCCATAGGCAGGCCCATTTTCTTGGCGGTGCCCTGAATGATGCGGATATTGGCCTGATGCGGCACGATCCAGTCTACGTCCGAGTTGCCCAGACCCGCGCGTTCGAGCGCAGTTTCAGCAGTTTTTGTAAGTTTTTCAACAGCATGGCGGAACACCTGGTTGCCTTGCATACGCAAATGCCCGGTGGATTGCGTTGATACACCGCCGTCGACATACAGCAGATCTTTATAGCGACCATCCGAGTTCAGATCGGTTGCCAGAATGCCGCGATCTTCCGAAGTGCCGTTGCCTTCCTGAGCTTCCAACACCAACGCTCCGGCTCCGTCGCCGAACAGGACACACGTGGAGCGATCCGTCCAGTCCATGATCCGAGAGAACGTCTCGGCGCCGATAACCAGCACGCGTTTGGCCTGACCCGAAACAATCAGCGCATTTGCGTTGGAAAGTGCAAAAACGAATCCCGCGCATACGGCTTGTACGTCAAAGGCAAACCCCTTGTTCATGCCAAGCCGGGCCTGAACCATGGTTGCCGCAGACGGGAAGGTCAGATCAGCTGTCGATGTCGCTACGACGATGGCGTCAATGTCATCCGCACTCAAATCGGCATCTGCCAAGGCCGCCTCGGCTGCTTTTGTCGCCAGATCCGAGGTCGTTTCGCCCTCGGCTGCGAAATGGCGCCGCTCAATACCCGATCGCGTTCGGATCCATTCGTCGGTTGTGTCCAGCGTTTTCTCAAACTCGGAATTGGGAACAATGCGTTCCGGCAAATAATGCCCGACACCTACTACAACTGAACGGCCTGCCATGTTGGGGTACTGCCTTTTTGATTATTTTTCGGTCTGCGGCGCAGCTTGCGCGGCATCTTGTGCAAGCTGGGCTGTGGATGCAACCCGCGCGGCCAATTTTTCGGAAAAGCCCGATTGCGCCAGCGTAAAGGCCAGCTTGATTGCAGCCGACACGCCGGTCGCGTCTGCGCCGCCATGAGATTTCACCACGGTGCCGTTCAGCCCAAGAAAGACGCCGCCATTCACACGCCTTGGGTCGATCCGTTTCTTCAGACGGTTTAGCGAGGTGATCGCCAGAATTGACGCCAGCCGGGACAGCGGAGAATACTTGAAAGCCTGGCGCAGCAGGTCACCGATTAGGCTGGCTGTGCCCTCACCGGTTTTGATCGCAACATTACCCGTAAACCCATCCGTGACAATGACATCTGCCTTATCGCCCGGAATATCGCTGCCTTCGACAAAGCCCACAAACTCGAAATTTGCCTGCTCTGCAAACTCGGTGATCATTGCGTGCGCTTCTTTCAGCTCGGCGCGACCTTTGTGTTCTTCGGTGCCGACGTTCAGCAACCCAATCCGGGGCCGTGCAAGCGCCATGCCATTGCGCGCATACGAAGCGCCCATCAGGGCATATTGCAACAAATCCTTGGCGTCGGCGCGGACGTCTGCGCCCACGTCGAGCATCACGTTGAACCCCTGAGGGTTGCGCGAAGGCCACAGAATCGCAATGGCCGGGCGGTTCACACCCGGCAGTTTACGCAGGCGCATCATCGACAGCGCCATCAGCGCACCGGTGTTTCCACAGGACACCGCACCATGTGCCTCGCCCTGGCGCACTGCCTCAAGCGTGGACCACATCGAAGTTTGCTTGCCGTTGCGCACAACCTGGCTGGGCTTGTCCTCCATCGTGACGACGTCCGGACAATCACGAAAAACGACGCGCCCCTCAAGGACACGCCGTTTTGCGACTAGCTTTCGCAGGACCTGCTCGGGACCGTGCAGCAAGAACCCAATATCCGGGTTCTTGTCAGCCGACTTTGCCAGACCGGCAACAACAACTGCGGGACCTTCGTCCCCACCCATGGCGTCGACCGAGATGGTGATCCGTCCGGCGTGCGTGGGCTGTTCAGTCATGCCTCGGCCTGCGCTCAATCAGGCTTAGGCTGCGTCTTCGTCCAGGTCGATTTCGTCGGCCTGTGCGACGACTTCACGATCATCATAGTGGCCGCAGGATGCGCAAACGTGGTGCGGGCGCTTCAGCTCGCCACAGTTCGGGCATTCGTTCGGGTTTGCAGCAACCAGAGCGTCGTGTGCGCGGCGGTTGTTGCGACGCGACTTGGAAACTTTGTTCTGTTGGACGGCCATGGTCTCAACCTTTGTCTACTGAGGGTCAGCAGATTCGCCGCCGACCGGGTTTCATATTTCGTTTTATCGTGGTTTGACGCGCGTTTAGGCGACCAGCCCCGCAATGTCCAACCCAAAATCCGATGAGCGCGCGAAAATACTGCGATTCTCGTCATGTTCAAGCGATTTTTCTGGCCGCCTGCTATGACAGGAAATCAGCCCCCTGTCACTCGTCTTTTTTCAGCGCGTCGCGCAAACCCGCCAATCCGGCAAATGGCTTGACGTCTTCGTCGGTCATGGCCTGTTTGCCTGGCTCTGTATAGTCGACCTGGCCCAGTTCTGCCCCGTCCTTGCGTGGATATTGCGGTAATGCCAGCGCCAGCGCCTCGACCATGACCAGTGCCGGATCAATCTCGGGACCCAGCGGTTCGGATTCGTCATCTTCGGGGATCTCGAACTCGGGTTCATCAGGATCGGTCCAATCGGACAGAAAGGTGCGACGAACCGGGACATCAATACGGGTTGTAACAGGGTCGAGGGTGACGACGCAGGGCTGGATGACAGTGGCCCCAAGTTTGCCGTTGAGAACCCAGTCGCGCTTGCCCTGCGCTCGGACCTCTCCGACAAAGCTGAGCTTGCGCAAACCCAGCAATCCCAGATCTTGCCGAATCTCGTCTAACGAAGCGGCAGAAGGGCGCAGATCGAACGGAGTTGGAGCGTTCTGAGGCAGATCGGCCACCCGAAGTGATGTAAGGTTGCTCATTTGTGAGCCTTTCTATGTGTTGAACCGTGGCAGCGGTTTCTGTAATCGGATAGAAGCCGCAAGAGGCCAAGGCAAGAGGGTGCATATGTTGAAGGTAATGAACCGGTTGAAACCAGCGACAAAATCGCTTGTGTTTGTTGCCTGTCTGGCTGCGGTCGGGGCCTGTACGCCCATCTTCAAGAATCACGGTTATGTCCCCCCGGCCGAGGAACTGGCGGAAATCAAGGTTGGCGTCGATACGCGCGACAGCGTGGAAGAAGCCATCGGCGCACCGGGCGCATCGGGGGTTGTGCGGGATTCCGGGTTTTACTACGTGCGCTCGCGGGTGCGGCACTATGGTCCTAAACGGCCCGAGGTCGTATCGCGCGAGCTGGTTGCCATCAGCTTTGACCAACGTGGCGTGGTCAGAAACATCGAGCGTTTTGGCCTGGAAGACGGGATCGTGATTCCCCTGGAGCGCCGTGTGACTGACTCCAACGTTCAGGACAAAGGCTTCCTGCGTCAGCTGCTTGGCAATATCGGTAACTTCAACCCGGCTAACATTCCGGGTGCCAACTAATTCGGTCTGCTGACTTGCGTTGGTCACAAGACGGTCACATGTCTTGTGTTAGCGAGGTCATGACGACAACATTGGGTCGGCAACCCCGGAGGATGCGACCGTGGCGACAGCGGTTTTGTTGAGCAAAGGGCGCTATCGCGCCCGATTGGCGCAGTCGGCTGAAGACATCAGTGCCGCGCAGGCATTGCGCACACAAGCCTTTGGCACTCAGCAGTTGGATAGCGATGCGTTCGACGGGCGGTGTTGCCACGTCCTGGTCGAGGATATGCGCACCGACGCGCGGATTGTCTGTTGTTTTCGTATGATGCGCATGGATCACGGTCGAGAGGTCGGGCGCAGCTATTCGGCGCAGTTTTACGACCTAAGTTCGCTTGAGGGTTTCAACGGCCGAATGGTCGAGATGGGGCGCTTCTGTATCCACCCCGATTGCAGTGATCCCGATATTCTGCGCGTCGCGTGGGGTGCGATGACTGCTTATGTGGATCAGAACGGTGTTGAGATGCTGTTTGGGTGTTCGTCCTTTGCCGGTACCGAGACCGAACAGTACCTGGACGCGTTTGCGATGCTCAAACACCGTCATCTGGCCCCAAAACGATGGCTGCCGCGGGTGAAGGCACCGGATGTTTTTCGCTTTGCCACACGTCTGCGGCGCAGGCCGGATCTGAAGCAGGCGATGTTACGAATGCCGCCTTTGTTGCGGACCTATCTGATGATGGGCGGCTGGGTCAGTGATCACGCGGTTGTGGATCGCGACATGAACACGCTGCACGTTTTTACCGGGTTGGAAATCCGGGCGATTCCCCCGGCGCGGAAGCGTCTGCTGCGGGCGGTGGCCGGGTAGTTTGAGTATTTTCGAAAAGGTGAAGCTGGGGCGTTGACGCAGTGTGACTGCCGGTTTAGCTGGCGGGCATGGCGAGAATTCCTTTGTTGCAGATGTCCGGCATTTCCCTGACTTTCGGGGGCGATCCGGTGTTTTCCGATCTTGATCTGGTCGTCCACCCCGGTGACCGCGTGGCGCTGGTGGGGCGCAACGGGTCGGGTAAGTCGACCCTAATGAAAGTGATGGCGGGATTGGTTGAAGCCGATCAGGGTGAGATCGTTGTGCCGCCGGGAAAATCCGTGGGGTACATGGAACAGGACCCCACGATGGTAGGGTTTGCAACGCTGGGGGATTATGCCTCAAGCGGGTTGGAGCCGGGCGAATTGTACAAGGTGGAACGGGCGGGCGAAGGGCTAAAGTTCGATCCTTCTCGCCCTGTTGAGACAGCCTCGGGGGGGGAACGGCGACGGGCTGCATTGGCTAAGTTGATGGCTGAAGCCCCCGATCTGATGTTGTTGGACGAGCCCACCAACCATCTGGATATTGAAGCCATCGCGTGGCTGGAGCGCGAACTAGGATCAACCCGTGCGGCTTTTGTATTGATCTCGCACGACAGGGCATTTTTGCGGGCACTGACGCGGGCGACGCTTTGGATCGACCGAGGGGCTGTCAGACGGCAGGAGCAGGGTTTTGATGCGTTTGAGTCCTGGCGGGACAAGGTCTGGGAAGAAGAAGACCAACAGCGTCACAAGTTGAATCGGTTGATCAAATCCGAAGCGAAATGGGCGGTCGAGGGCATCAGCGCCCGGCGCAAACGCAATCAGGGCAGGGTACGGGCCTTGCAGGCGTTGCGGGCGGAAAAGGCGGCGCAGATCAAACGTCAGGGCTCGGCTGCCATGACGCTGGAAGCGGGGCCAAAGTCGGGTCGTAAGGTGATTGAGGCCAAAGGCTTGGCCAAGGGGTTCGACGACAAGCAGATTGTTCGGAATTTTGACCTGCTGGTGCAGCGCGGTGATCGTGTGGCCTTTGTCGGACCTAATGGGGTGGGCAAGACAACGCTTCTGAAAATGCTGTTGGGACAGGTGGAGCCTGATGAGGGTTCGGTTTCGTTGGGCACCAACCTTGAGATCGCTGTGTTCGACCAAACTCGCGCTCAACTGGATCCCGAGATGTCCCTTTGGGACAGTTTGACCGGTGACCCCGAGATGAGGGTGTCGGGTAAGGCTGATCAGGTGATGGTGGGCGGACAGCCCAAGCACGTCGTTGGCTATCTCAAGGAATTCCTGTTTGACGAACGGCAGGCAAGAGCGGCTGTGAAATCCTTATCTGGTGGCGAAAAAGCAAGGCTGTTGCTAGCGAAGCTGATGGCGAAATCCTCGAACCTTTTGGTGCTGGACGAACCGACCAACGATCTGGATGTCGAAACACTGGACTTGTTGCAGGAGCTTCTGGACGATTACGACGGCACGGTTCTGTTGGTCAGCCACGATCGGGATTTTCTGGACCGTGTGGCCACGACGACAATTGCGATGGAGGGCAATGGGCGCGCCACGGTTTATGCCGGTGGGTGGTCGGATTACATCGCGCAACGCGGTGATGTGACGGGCAAAAAGGAAGAAAAAGCAAAAGCTTCAAAGCCAAAGGTCAAGCAAGAGGTCAAGCCGAAATCCGGTCTGTCTTTCTCGGAAAAACACAGGTTGGAGAGACTGCCCGCCGAGATCGCGCGCCTGGAGGCCGAGATCGCCAAGCTGGAAGAGTTGATGTCTGACCCCGAACTGTTCACCCGCGAGCCTGTCAAGTTTCAGAAAGCCACCGACGCTTTGGTGGAACGGCAAGAAAAGCTTTCAGTTGCTGAGGAAGAATGGCTAATGCTCGAAGAAAAAGCTGAAAGCGCTTAGGGTTTCAGGCCTCTGGCGGGATTGCCTACTACGGTCTCTCCGGCGGGAACGTCTTTGGTGACGACGCTGCCTGCGCCAATCGTGGCATTGTCGCCGATAGTGATGCCGGGCAACAATATCGCGCCACCACCGACCCACACATGTTTGCCTATTGTAACCGGCAAGCCGATTTCCAGCCCTTGCGCCCGTTCAGCCGGGTCTTTGGCATGTTGGGCGCAATAGATCTGGACATTGGGGCCAAACATTGAGTCGTCCCCAATCCGTATCGGGGCTGTGTCCAATACCATGCAGCCCGCGTTGAAGTAGACCCGGTTGCCCAGATGAATGTTCATCCCATAGGCGCAATGAAACGGGGCTTCGAGGAAACAGTCTTCGCCTGCTTGACCCAGCAAGGCACGTAGCTCTGGTGCCATCGCGCCGCGTGCGTCGGGTGGGCAATTGTTGTGCGCGTGAACCGCGCGTCTTGCTTGCGCGCGTAAGGCATCAAGTTCCGGGTCCAGACAGCAATACCATTGACCGGACTGCATTTTTTCACGTTCCGACATGGGGCAGGTTTAGCGCATGCGCAGGGCGCCGTCGATGCGGATGACCTCACCATTCAGATAACCCATCTCGACAATGAAACCGGCCAGACGACCGTATTCCTTCGGGTCGCCCAAACGGGGCGGGTTCGGGACGTCAGCAGCGAGCTGTTGTTGTACCTCTTCGGGCAGGCCAGCCAGCATCGGTGTCATGAAGATGCCGGGTGCAATTGTCATGACGCGAATGCCGGTTGAAGCTAGATCACGGGCCATCGGAAGGGTCATGCCGACGACACCGCATTTGGACGCTGCGTAGGCCGCCTGACCCTTTTGCCCGTCATAGGCGGCGATAGAGGCGGTGTTGATGATCACACCACGCGCGCCATCGGACTCGGGGTCATTCCTGGCCATCTCGGCGGCGGCAAGACGAGACACGTTGAAAGTGCCGACCAGATTGATGTCGATGGTGCGCTGAAAGGCATCCAAAGGGTGGGGACCATCCTTACCGACCGTTTTGATGCCATACGCGATGCCCGCGCAATTTACGGCAGCAGTGATCTTGCCCATCTTCTCCACGCCATGGCGCACGGCGGCAGCCACCGAATCTTCATCTGTCACGTCCGTCTGCGCGAAGTGACCCCCGATTTCGGCAGCGACCTTTGCGCCGCGATCCGCGTCGCGGTCCAGAATGGTAACCTGCGCACCTTCAGAGGCAAAATAGCGGGCCGTGGCTTCGCCGAGACCGGAAGCGCCGCCGGTGACGAGTGCTGCTGTGGTGGACAGGTGCATGGTGAACTCCTCCCAAAGATATGAACACTTGTTCAATAACTGCTACGCGGGGGTGGTGTCCACCCTTTTGATGATGACGCTGCCCATCCGGGCTGTGCTTGCGTTCCTGAAGACAAATTAATCCGACCCTCACGAAAACGCGCCTGTTTGTGAGTGAAGATGTTGGGGCCGTCATGTGTTTTTTCGCCAGGAGGTCCTGATATGGTTATGAGTAAGAAACAAATGCTGGGCGCTGTATTTGTCGCGCCTGTTTTTGGATTGGTGATGATTGGCAGTGCATCTGCTGCACCGGATACCTGCACTGGAAAAACAGCCCGCAGCCTCGCGAATGCCGGGGATTATGCAGGCTTATGTGATTGTGTGCAGGTGACGCCGAGTTTTCTGGACAGGCTTCAGAGACGGTCGGATTTCGAGACAACGTTGGACGTGACCGGGGCACAGTGTCCGGGTCTCGCCGCGCTACTGACGGACTTGCCGACGGCAAGCCTTTCGGGATCAAGTGAAAACCGTGGTGAAAGCCGGGGATCTGAACCGATTGGTGAAGCGTTTGCAGATACGGGAAACCCAGGATCGCCAGGCGGTGGTGAACCCGGAGATGGCGACGACCCGAGCGATGATGGCGGACCCGGAGAAGGCGGCGGACCCGGTGATGGTGGCGGACCCGGAGATGGTGGCGGCCCCGGTGATGGTGGCGAACCCGGTGATGGTGGCGAACCCGGAGATGGTGGCGGAAAAGGCGGCGGAAAAGGCGGCGGCAAGGGAGAAGGTAAAGGCAAAGGCGGCGGCAAAGGCGGCGAAGGTAAAGGCGGCAAAGGCGGCGAAGGTAAAGGCGGCAAAGGCGGCGAAGGAAAGGGTAAAAACGGCGATGGCCGAGGTGAAGGCAAAGGCAGCAGCAAAGGCAACAACGGCGGCGGGAATGGCGGCGAAGGCAGCAGCCCGGGCCGGGGCAACAACGCCAACAATGACGAAAGCGGTGATGACCGGAACGGTCGTGGCGGCGGTCGAGGTGGTGGAAAGGGACTTAGGTAAACACCCCGTCTTACGAAGCAACACGGCCACCCGATTGGGTGGCCGTTTTTTGCTTTGCCTCTTCAGATTGAGGCCTTGTCAGCCGAGCTGAACCAGCGCGTGGCGCTTTTTGCCAGCGCTCAGCTTGATGGGCGATGACAGCGCGCCTGCGTCGATCATCAGCCCTGCATCGGTCAGCGGCGCATCATCCAGCTTGGCCCCGTTCTCGGCGATCAGGCGCTTGGCCTCTTTGCCGGATTTTGCCAAACCCGATTTGACGATGATCTGCACGATTGACATGCCGTCACCCAACTCATCAGGGCTGAGGGTCAGTGTTGGCAGATCTCCACCAACGCCGCCTTTCTCGAACACTTCACGCGCGGTCGCTTCGGCGTTGGCCGCAGCCTGCGCGCCATGCAGCAGGGTTGTGACTTCATTGGCCAGACGGATTTTGGCTTCATTGATCTCGGACCCGGCAAGGGCGCCCAGACGGTCGCACTCATCCACCGGCAATTCAGTGTAGAGCTTCAGGAACCGGCCCACATCCGCGTCGGTTGTGTTGCGCCAGAACTGCCAGAATTCATAGGGCGAGCGCATCTCAGCGTTCAGCCAAACCGCACCGTCCTGAGACTTGCCCATTTTCTTGCCGTCACTGGTGGTCAGCAGAGGCGAGGTCAGGCCGTAGATCTCGTAATCCAGCACGCGGCGGGTCAGGTCGATGCCGTTGACGATGTTGCCCCACTGATCCGAGCCGCCCATCTGCAGAACGCAGCCATAGCGGCGGTTCAGTTCCAGGAAGTCATAAGCCTGAAGGATCATGTAGTTAAACTCGAGGAAGCTCAGCGACTGCTCACGATCCAGCCGCGACTTCACAGACTCAAACGACAGCATCCGGTTGACCGAGAAATGGCGTCCGATATCGCGCAGAAAATCGAGGTAGTTCAGATCGTCCAGCCATTCGGCATTGTTCAGCATCAGTGCCTTGTTCTCGGCGTCCGTGTCATAGTCGATATACGCTGAGAACACCTTTTTGATGCCCGAGATGTTCTCGTCGATCTGTTCGGGGCCCAGCAGCGGGCGTTCATCGGCGCGGAACGACGGATCGCCCACCTTGGTGGTGCCGCCGCCCATCAGGGTGATCGGCTGGTGGCCGGTTTTCTGGAACCAGCGCAGCATCATGATCTGGATCAGGCTGCCCACATGCAACGACTTGGCCGTTGCATCAAAGCCGATATAGGCCGGTTTGCACCCACTGATCAGCGCGTCGTCAAGGCCCTGATAATCGGTGCAGTCGGCGAGAAAGCCGCGCTCGATCATCGTGGCGATGAAATCCGATTTGGGGTGGTAGGTCATATCGTGCCCTTTGGGTTAATGTTGCGGGGCACTGTATAGGCGGCAGCGCGCAGGAGGAAAAGCCACCTTTTCATAAGTGTGCCGGGTGTCGATCCAGCCACGCGATTTGCGAAAAATGAATGCCGCCTGACGAGAACGCTTGCGTTTTTGTACAAACAAAAGGCAGTTTGACCGGGCTGCAACCCAGAGGTGAACCCAAAGACCCGGATGTGGCGAAAAGAACAGCCAGATCAGGAGGCAGGCGTGAGCCAGACCATCAGCAAACACGGTGTGATCCGGGCGTTGGGCGCAATGTCGGGGACTTCGATGGATGGGGTGGATGCCGCGATGGTCGAAACCGACGGGCACCAGATCATCGGGTTTGGGCAAAGCGGTTATCGTGCCTACACTGACGCAGAGCGCGACGTGTTGCGTACGGCGCTGGGGCAGTGGCACGGGCCAGATGTGGATGCAGCCGCCGAATTGGTCACTTTTGCCCATGCCGAAGCGCTGTCAGAATTTGAAGAGGTCGACCTGATCGGTTTTCACGGCCAGACCCTGGCACATGAGCCGCGCGGGCGTGGCACCTTGCAAGTGGGTGACGGTCTGGGACTTGCGCAAGCGCTGGGGCGTCCGGTCGTTTGGGATTTCCGCAGCGATGATGTGGCGATGGGGGGCGAGGGCGCTCCGCTGGCGCCGTTCTTTCATTTTGCCTGCGCCAAGTGGTTCGGTGCGGATCGGCCTTTGTGTTTTCTGAACTTGGGTGGGGTCGGCAATCTGACCTATGTTGATCCGTCCTTTGACGGACCCGAAGCGCCCGGCGCGTTGCTGGCCTTTGACACCGGGCCTGCAAATGCGCCGGTTGACGATCTGATGCAAGCCCGGCTGGGGCTGCCGATGGACCGGGACGGGGCGCTTGCGCGGGATGGCACCGTCGAAATGGGCGCGTTAGAGCTGTTTCTGGCCGAGCCATACTTTGCCCGGATGCCGCCGAAATCATTGGACCGGAATGATTTTTCGGAAATGATCGGTCTGGTGCAGGAATTGAACGATGCGGATGCCGTGGCAACCCTGACCGGGATGTGTGCCGCGGGGGTCGTGCAAGGGATGGAGCATTGCCCAAAACCTCCGTCATGTGTGCTGGTCACCGGCGGTGGGCGACATAATCCGGTTTTGATGGAGATGCTGCGCGTGTCGTTGGACTGCCCGGTCGAACCGGTTGAGGCGGTGGGACTGGATGGCGATATGCTCGAGGCGCAGGCTTTTGCCTATCTGGCGGTGCGCGTGGCGCGAGGCCTGCCGACCTCGTGCCCCGGCACAACCGGTGTTCAGGCACTGGTCGGGGGCGGAGTGGTCAGCTCGGTTTCGATGGATGCCGTTGGGTAGCATTACCCAAAAACAGTTCAAAAAAACAACTTGTTGTGCGACGGTTGCCTCAGACCCATGGATTGAGGGCAAGGCATTATGGCGACAAAAGCAGAGCTTGAAACCGAATTAGAGAAATTACGGCAGCGCAACGCGACGTTGGAGGCGCGGGTCGAACAGTACCCGAAGCCCAAGGACGCGCCCGAACGCGTCAAGACATCAGATGAAATCCGAAAGCTGCTTGAAGAGCATGGCATTGATCTGAGCAAGGCACAGTCCTTGGGAGAGGACGTGGTCGAGGAATTCGGCCGCCTGCAGAAGGATTATCCGATGACTGCGTTAATTATTGCGTTTTCGCTGGGATACGTTGTCGGACGCGCACAAGGTTAGGAGGGACCCATGAGCAGATTGAGTAGAAATCTGGTGACGATCTATCGGACGGAACGTCTGATCACCCGGCGCCGTCTGGCCGTGGTTCAACAGCAGACTATTTTGATGGGGATCGCGGGCATTGCTGCCCTGTCAGCGTTGGTGCTTGTGAACGTTGCCTTGTTCTTTGCTCTGCAAAACTCCATGTCTCCTGCCTCGGCCGCTGCATTACTGGCACTTGGCAATCTTGCGTTTGCCTGTCTGCTGGTTTTGTTCGCGCGACGCAGCAACGCAGAGGACGAAGTCGCCCCGGCGGTTGAAGTTCGCGACATGGCAATTGCAGATATCGAGGATGAGTTGGAAGAGATGGCGACTGAAGCGCGCGAAGTTGTGCAGGCCGTCAAAAACATCGGGGCGAATCCATTGGGTTCGATGGCGACAGTGTTGGTGCCTTTGATCAGCATGTTGATCAAAAGCCGAAGTGGCGAATAGGGGGCGCTGCCCCCGTCGCGCAAACGCGCCTCCCCCGAGGTATTTTCGGCCAGATGAAGAACGGATCTTATGAGTTGAGCGTTCGGGCGTAGTCTTTGGTGAATTCCGTGTAACCGGTGGATGTGGATTTCAAGTGCGCGCGTGTCCAGTTGTGCAGCTCGGGCAAGTGGTGGAACGGTACGTTTGGAAAGGAATGATGCTCGGCGTGGTAAGGCATGTTCCAGGCCAAAAACCGTAAGACCCGGTTGGTAAAGGTGGTGCGTGAGTTTTCGAGCATGTTCGCCACTGGCGGGCAGAGGCCATGCTCGGCCAGCAGGTAAAGGCGTAAAGCGGGTTGAGCGACCAGCACCGGAAGAAGCCAGACCCAGAACAGTATCGCGCTGTAGGTCAGGCTGATGAGCGTTAAGACATAGAGACCAAGCAGAATGCGCGCTTCGACCTTCATCGCTTTGTGTTGGCGCTTCGGAAGGTAAGGGGCATCCAGGTGGCCGCGTGCGTTTTGAACAAGAACCTTTGCCATGCCGCTCCAATAGGTCCAACCGCTCAGGTAGATCAGCAGGTCAGGCCAGTTGTCGGGGCGCGGTTTTCCATCCAGCTCCGGGTCGCGTTTGGGGTCGTTGGTCCATTTGTGGTGGGCCAGATGGAAATATCGAAACCACGTAAAGGGCAGGGCAATTGGGACCGAGACCAGATGTCCGACCGCATCGTTCAGCCACCCTGTACGAAAAGGGGTCTTGTGGGTGCATTCGTGGCTGAGGGTGAAGAGGAACACCAGCAAAACGCCTTGCGGCAGGATCAAAACCGGCCAGAACGGGATTTGCGCCACGATTGCGGCGCTCAGGGCCGACAACGCCGCCAGATAGATCAACAGATGGTTCAGCCCAGCGGAGTTCGACCGGCGTTGCAATCGGTCCTTGGTCTCAGTGGGCAGAGAAGCGATCAGGTCTTTGTGGTCCATACCGGCATCGTTAAACCCGGTTTAAGTCCGGTCAAGCCCGAAGGACTAACGACAAACCGGAGCGCCTTTGCGCTGGGCTGTGTCAAAGTGAAAATGCCCAACGTGATAGCGGTCGGCGTCCGGGCCGAGCACGGTACTGAACACGCCACAGGCACCGTTGTGCAGCTCGCGCAACACCGCACTTTGGGTCTTGTCCGTCCACCCGTCCTTAACGGTGATTTGTGTGCCGTCCTGAAGAACAAAGGTTGAAATATCGATGGCCCGCCCGCGTGCATGTTGAGACAGGCGCGCGCGTGGCTGGTTGTTCTGGGTTTTGCAGGCATAGTGCCCCACAACCCGCATCCCCTTGAGCCCGCCGCCCATATCAGCAAAGGCGGGTTTGGCAACGGTTTCGATCCATGTTTTCAACGTGACAGCCGTCTGACAATCCATCAGCGAAAACTGACTGAGGGCAACATCTGAGATTCGGTAGACCCGAACCGGTTTGGCAATGCCGCAGCCCCGGGCTTTGCTTTTCAGGGTTTTGCGCGTTTCGCCCAATATGGTCCAGTCGCCGCAGACGGCCCCGCGTTCGCGCATCCGCTCGCGTCCTTGTTCCAATTGCATGGCCGCGCATGGGGACAGGTCTTCGGGCGTCTGCGCGGCTGGTTCGGCAGTTGTAGACTCGCTGGGCAATGAAACATCCAACGGTTCGCCAGAATCTGCACAGTCCGGGCTGGCGCTTGCAATCCCTGCACTTAAGCAGAGAAAAAGGACAGTCAAACAGACCTGCTTCATGCTCACTCGATACTCCGTCACACACGGTTACGGGTACAGGATGGTCAAAGCTGGGCCGTCTGTAAACTCAACTTTTCAGAGATTTCTTGGGTCGGGCTATTCCCTTGGGATGTCAAAGCCCGGCGCGGCCAACTCAAAACCTTCGAAATCAAAGCCGGGAGAGACCGTGCAACTGACCAAGGTGTAGTCGCCTGTGCTGCGTGCAGCCTGCCAATGGCCTTCAGGAACGATCAACTGCGGTGCGCCTTTTAACAGGTCAGGGGTCAGCAGATGATCAACCGCAGGCCCCGCATCCGTCGCGCTGAGCGACAGGACCAGAGGTGCGCCTGCGTGGTAGAGCCAGATCTCGGTGGCGTCGACCCGATGCCAGTGGCTGCTTTCACCGGCCTGCAACAAGAAATAGATGCAAGTGCCGGTGGGGCGGCCTGCGTTGCTGGCACGCCATGTCTCGGCATACCAACCGCCTTCGGGGTGACGTTGCAGGTTCAGGTGGTCGATAATGTCTTGTGCGGTCATAGGTGCCCTCTTGGTTCGGCGTGATTATGCACGGGACGATACGATCCGCTATGGTATTCGTGCGACTGAACAATATGTAATGCGGCATGACCCTGACGATCCACTTCGATAACACCTATGCCCGCCTGCCGGATGCGTTTTTTGCGCGGCAGGCTCCGGTTCCCGTCCGTGCGCCAAAGATGATTGCATTCAACGATGATTTGGCGAAGTTGCTGCAGATCACCCCAGGAGATGTGCAGGACATGGCCCAGGCTTTTGCTGGCAATCGTCTGCCCACAGGTGCAGAGCCCATTGCGCAGCTGTATTCTGGGCACCAGTTCGGACAGTATAACCCTCAATTGGGGGACGGGCGTGCGGTGCTGCTGGGCGAGACCGTAGGCACCGATGGGGTGCGCCGGGACATACAGTTGAAAGGCTCGGGCCCCACGCCTTTTTCGCGCCGTGGCGATGGTCGGGCGTGGCTGGGGCCGGTTCTGCGCGAATATGTGGTGTCTGAGGCGATGCACGCGCTGGGCGTCCCGACCACACGTGCTCTGGCCGCTGTAGAAACAGGTGAGACGGTGTTTCGCGAGGGCCCGATGCCGGGGGCGGTGTTGACGCGCGTGGCCAGCAGCCATCTGCGGGTGGGCACGTTTCAGGTTTTCGCCGCTCGGGGGCAATTGGACAGTTTGCGCCGACTGACGGAATACGCCATCGCGCGTCACTATCCCGAGGCTGACGGGTCGATGGGTCTGTTGCGGGCGGTGCGGGACGCACAGGCCAAGCTGATCGCGCAGTGGATGAGCGTGGGGTTCATTCACGGGGTTATGAACACTGACAATTGCTCGATCGCGGGTGAGACGATTGATTATGGCCCTTGCGCTTTCATGGACACGTATCACCCCAACACGGTCTACAGTTCGATTGACCGGATGGGGCGCTATGCCTATTCGAACCAGCCCGACATTGCCGTGTGGAATCTGGCGCAGCTTGCGACGTCGCTGATCCAGCAGATGGATGATAAGGAGGCCGCTGTCGAAGAGGCGACCGAGATCGTCCATTCCATGCCAGAGCTTTTGCGGCAGAATTGGTTGACCCTGTTCCGTGCCAAGATCGGTCTGACGATTGACGAAGACGGTGATCTAGAGCTTGTGACGGATCTTCTGAAGCGGATGGCCGAAGGGCAGGCGGATTTCACCAACACCTTCCGGGCGCTGGGCAGCGATACCGCGCGGGATCAGTTTGTTGACCCCGCCAGCTATGACAGTTGGGCCGAGGGCTGGCGCGCGCGATTAGAACGCGAAGCGCAACCGATCGACGTGATGGCCGCTGCTAACCCGGCGTTTATTCCGCGTAACCACCGTGTTGAACAGATGATCCAAGCGGCGGTGCAAGGGGATTACGCGCCGTTCCATCGGCTGAATGCCGTCCTCGCTCGGCCTTACGATGATCAGGATGACGACGCAGATTTGAAACGGCCCCCGGCCAAGAACGAGGTGGTGCACGCAACCTTCTGTGGGACATGACCCATAGGGCGACACTACTTTCGCACGATCTCCAACACGGCGGCGCTGACGATCAGCGCAGCGCCCAGAAACTCGCGCAGGCCAAAGGGTTCTCCGGATAGCACGGCAGCAGATGCGATTCCGACGACCACTTCGCTCATCAGCAGCAGGCCGACCCTTGATGGGGTAAGCTTCGTCGCAGGCCAAATCGTCATGTAGATCATGGGCAGGACGTAGAAGGCCGACAACAGGGCCAACAGAAGAATGCGGATCGCTTCACTTTGCGCGATGGATGGTAAAGCCTGCTCGGGCAGAGCAAGAAGGCTGAATAGGGACAGGATCAGCGCACCGAAAACAAAGGCAAAGACCTGCCCCGAAATCGAGATGCGATTGACACGATAAAGGCCCATAGAGCCAAGGGCCCAGCATATGCCTGAGGCCAATGCCAGCCAATCGCCTATGTTTTGCGGCCAGGGCACGAAACCCGCGCCGCCCAGAACAACAAAAAGGCCGCCCAACCCGCAGAAAAGACCAGCAAGGCGCGTTAGGCTGAGACGCTCACCCAGAAACAAAACACCCAGAAGTGTTCCCCAGATCGGGGTGAGGTAGAACAGCAGTATGGACCGCACGACGTCGGTATACACCAGGCTGATGGAATACAGGCTGAACGCGGCCCCTGTGAACATGCCGCTGAGCATCAGGTTGCGCCATTCCCGCACCAGCGTTTGCCGATCGCTCCAAATAAACGGAAGTAAGGCGATCAGGGCCGCGCAGTACATGACAATCCCGGGCCAGGGGCCGGTCAGACCCTGATCCAGAAAGAACCGAACCGGGATCCAGTAGAGCCCCCATAGCGCGCCACCCATGACCAGAACCAGGCTGGCGCGGGTGCTGTTGTCCGGCTGTGTCTGATGCAGTTCCATTCAGCCCCTCGAGTTGTGGCGGTGTCGCCGTTCCACTGCAACCGGATAGAGCAGAGGATCAAAAGGAACAATCCTTTGGTGATCGCTTGCAGGTCGTTTGCCAATTAACCGTGCAATTGGCTTTGTTTCTGTCCAAGGCATTCGTTCCGTAACCGAACAGAGGGGTTGCGCACCGCGCCAGAGGTGGCACATTGGGCGCAAGCCCATTGGTCAAGCCCTTATGAAACCGTCTTCAACCCTACGTATCGCCAGCTATAACATTCAAAAATGCCTCGGGCTGGATTTCCGGCGTCAACCGCAGCGCATCCTGCAGGTCATCGAACACATGCGGGCTGACATCGTAGTGTTGCAAGAGGCTGACAAACGCCTGCCGCCCCGCCCGGCGGCCCTGCCGCATTTCATGCTGGACGAGGCCGGTTGGCAGATCGTCGATCTGGGCGGGGCCGGAAGCCTTGGGTGGCATGGCAATGCGGTCATCTGGCGTGGTGACGGCATTGCAGTCCGGCAAACAGGGCATCACGAATTGCCGGGGTTAGAGCCGCGCGGGGCTGTCCGGGTCGAGTTTGACACTCAAATCGGGCCGCTGCGGGTGATGGGGATGCATCTTGGGCTGCTGCCCGCATCCCGTCGGCAACAGATTTCGCATATCCGGCGCTGTGACGACGATCTTGACCAGATGCCAACTGTCTGGGCCGGGGACTTCAATGAATGGTCACGACAACCGGTTCTGGACCATCTGGCCCCCGAAATGCGCTTTCTACCGCCTCGCCCCAGCTTTCCCGCAGCCCAACCTCTGGGCGCGCTGGACCGGATCGCGCTGGGCGCAGGGGTGCAGGCCACTGCACATGGGGTTCACGACGCGCGCCCGGCGCATATCGCATCGGATCATCTGCCCGTTTGGGCCGATCTGACACGTGCCGCATAAGATCAGCGGAAAAGCGGAAAACCCTGTGGCGCAAACGGCGCAGACATACTAAGACAGAGACCCGAGCAAGTCTGAGGGGCATCATGTCGGATACGATTATTGGGCGTTGTGAGGCCAAGGGCCTGCGCATGACCGGTCAAAGAAGGATCATCGCGCAGGTATTGGAGCAAAGCGACGACCATCCGGATGTCGAAGAACTTTATGCACGTGCTTCTGCCGTCGACAAAGGTATCTCGATCGCGACGGTCTATCGGACGGTCAAACTGTTTGAAGAGGCCGGGATTCTGGAACGTCTGGAATTCGGCGACGGCCGCGCGCGGTATGAAGATGCCGAGCGTGATCACCATGACCACCTGATCGACATGCAATCGGGCGAGGTTATCGAATTCGTCGACCCCGAAATCGAAGCCCTTCAGGAAAAAATCGCGGCAAAACTGGGATATAAGCTGAAAGGTCATCGGCTGGAACTGTACGGCGTGCCGCTGGAACAGGACTGATCCATCACGAAACGCGATTGATTAACCCACGTTAATTCATCAAGCGTGACGGGAATTTGTCTTGCCCACGACCGTCGCATCAGGTTGTTGTGCGCAATAGGCACCGGATGTGCCCTTTTCCTGTGGACGCGCAAATGAACAACGTAAACGGCATTCTGCTGCTCATAGGGTCGATGGCGGCCTTTGCACTTGAAGATATGTTCATCAAGGTCTTGTCGGTCTCTGTGCCGACTGGGCAGATCATGGTGTTCCTCGGTCTGGTCTGCGGGTTCGCGTTCGCGGTTTTGTCGCTGGTCTCGCGTAAGCGGATTTTTGATCCGGTGGCCTGGCAATTACTGCCAATGGTACGCGCGGCAACCGAAGGGATCGGGGCGGTGACCTTTGTGACAGCACTGTCTTTGATTGATCTGTCCACGGTCGCCGCCGTGTTTCAGGCCATGCCCCTTGCTGTCACCATGGGGGCGGCCCTGTTTCTGGGTGAACAGGTCGGCTGGCGGCGCTGGAGCGCCATTGGTGTTGGCTTCGTCGGTGTTCTGATGATCATTCGCCCCGGTCTGGAAGGGTTTCAGCCCGAGTCGCTGTTTGTGGTTTTGACCGTCATTGCAATTGCCGCGCGGGATTTGATCACGCGTAAGCTGGACGTGCGGGTGGCCTCGACCGTTGTAGCAATGCAGGCCTATATCGCCGTTGCGCTGGCCGGGGGACTTTTGATGGCGATGTCTGGTGCATCCTTCACACCACTTCAGGATGGACAAGCCCTGCCATATTTAGGCGCCGTAGGGTTTGGCGTGATTGGGTACTACGGCATTGTTACTGCAATGCGTGTGGGCGAAGCGTCGGCTCTTATGCCGTTCCGCTATACACGTCTGGTGTTTTCGATCCTTGCGGGGATGCTGATGTTTGGTGAGCGGCCAGATGTCCTGACAATGGCGGGCGCGACCCTTATCATCGGGTCCGGCCTGTACACCTTTGTCCGCGAACGACGATTGGCCCGCGAACTTGTCCCAGCCTGATCTTGTTGGCGCAAACAGAAAACTGTTAGCCCTAAAGGGCCGTAAATATGCGTGTTAGCGTTAACGGAAACGGTTTACTTTTGGGCCGGTGCTGCTATGACGCGTGCAACGACTGCAGCCATAGGGACAGGCCTCATGAGCACTATAATCGACATCCACGCACGCGAAATTCTGGACAGCCGGGGCAACCCCACGGTTGAAGTCGACGTCATTCTGGAAGACGGCACCATGGGCCGTGCTGCCGTGCCGTCCGGCGCATCAACCGGTGCCTATGAGGCAGTTGAAAAGCGCGACGGTGACAAAGCGCGTTACATGGGCAAGGGCGTGCTTGAAGCCGTCGCCGCCGTAAACGGTGAGATCGCCGAAGAACTGGTAGGTTTCGACGCGACCGAACAGGTGGCCATCGATCAGGCGATGATCGAGCTGGACGGGACCGAAAACAAGGGCCGTTTGGGTGCAAACGCCATTCTGGGTGTTTCGCTGGCAACGGCTAAGGCAGCGGCGGATTTCACCACACAGCCGCTGTATCGCTATGTGGGTGGCACCTCGGCCCGCGTTCTGCCTGTGCCGATGATGAACATCATCAACGGCGGTGAGCACGCGGATAACCCGATCGACATTCAGGAATTCATGATCATGCCGACCTCGGCCGCGAACATCCGCGAGGCGGTGCGCATGGGGTCCGAGGTGTTTCATACACTGAAGAAAGAGCTCTCGGCAGCTGGTCTGGCCACCGGTGTCGGTGATGAGGGTGGCTTTGCCCCCAACATCGCCTCGACCCGCGAAGCGCTGGATTTCATCCTGAAGTCCATCGAAAAAGCGGGTTACAAACCGGGTGAGGAAATTCACCTGGCGCTGGATTGCGCCGCGACTGAATACTTCAAAGACGGCCAATACGTTCTGGCAGGCGAGGGTATCTCACTGTCGTCCGAAGAAAATGCAGCCTATCTGGCGGCGCTGGTCAATGACTATCCGATCATCTCGATCGAAGACGGCATGTCCGAAGATGACTGGGACGGTTGGAAAGCCCTGACCGATGCCATCGGCGACAAGGTGCAGCTGGTGGGTGACGACCTGTTCGTGACCAACCCCGCACGTCTGGCCGAAGGGATCGAACGCGGCTGCGCGAACTCGATGCTGGTCAAGGTGAACCAGATCGGTTCGCTGACCGAAACCCTGCGCGCCGTCGATATGGCACACCGTGCGCGTTACACCAACGTTATGTCCCACCGCTCGGGCGAGACCGAGGACGCCACCATCGCCGATCTGGCTGTGGCGACCAATTGCGGTCAGATCAAAACCGGCTCTCTGGCCCGGTCGGACCGGTTGGCCAAATACAACCAGCTTATCCGTATCGAGGAATCTTTGGGCGAGGTCGCGGAATACGCGGGCGCGTCGATCCTTCGCAAATAACCCGTGTGGTGCTAGGCTGGCCCTTGGGTGCGATCCGGGGGTCACGTCTTGCTGAAGATTATTGAACCAGAAACGCCGGACCAGCTGAACGCGGTTCGGCGTTTGTGTTGGGACTATCGGGATTTCCTGCTGACGCTGGATGAGCGATCTGTCCAGATCGTCCAAACCTTCTACGCCAAGGAAAAATACGCCCGTTTGATGGACACTCTGGCAGCAGATCATGCACCGCCTGACGGCGGACTCAAACTGGCCATGCTTGACGGAGAGCCGATTGGTTGCGGCATGTTTCACACAATTGCGCCGGGTGTGGCCGAAATAAAGCGGGTGTATGTGAGGGATACAGCAAGGGGATCCGGTGCAGGGCGTGCAATCATGCTGTCGCTGATTGAAACCTGTCGGGATCTTGGTTTCGATTACATCCGAATGGACACCGGAAAACCGCTGAAAGCCGCGACTCAATTATACCTGTCTTTAGGGTTCCATCTGCGTGGTGCTTACTCTGAGATTCCAGAAATCGCTCGGGATTATCTGCTCTTTTTTGAAATGCAGCTCACGGAAGTCAAAAAAAGTAAAGATAACGATAATTGAATTTAATCAGCGTTTTACGCGCCGAAATGCCTTATTTTGTCCGCTTTAGATCTGCTTAAATTTTATTATGTGTGAACTTGTTACTAACTATGCCCGCGCTGAATCCCGTAACCTCGGTTCATTACAGAAAGGGGGCTACGATGTCTGTATCAAAATTCCTTCTGATAATCGCCGCAACGTCCATAACCATTCTGTCCGCGTGTGCGGGTCCGGGAACCTACCCAATAACCGGGGAAGAAGTATCGGCGAATGATCCGGTTCAGGACATGAATCCCGCCAATATCTTCCGGGGAGAATCGCGCTAAAGCGCCTTGCTCATCAGCATGTACTTTTCGCGGGGTCTGAACCCGGTACGCAGGTACAGTTTCTGAGCGGCCTCATTGGTTCTGTCCACTTCAAGATGAAGCGCGGTCAGACCCGCTCCGGCCAATGCCTTGGGAAGATCCAGCAAAACCTCGGTGGCGATGCCACGGCCGCGGACGGCAGGGCGGATATAGATTTCGTCTACGAACCCGTCCATGCCACCGAACTCGACTGACCAGCCGAAGGTTAGGATGATATAGCCCAACGGCGCGCGTCCCGGGCCAATCAGGTAGACACAGCCATGGGGGATGCCTTCCAGCAAGGGGGCAAGGGCATTTCGGGTTTTGTCAGCGTCCTGTTCGATCCGCGCCTCGGCATGAAACGCAGTGACCAGCGCCATCAGACGATCCAGATCTTCGGGGCGCGCAAGGCGCAGAGCGGCGCTCATAGTCGGGCCAGCCTTTCTGTCAGCAGGGCAAAAAAGCCATCCGCGTCGAGGTCGCCGACAAACAGCGCATTAGGTGCACGTTCGGTCACGCCCCACCAATCGGCGACGGTCATGCCCATGGTCAGTTCCGACCGGGTCTCAACCTCGACATTTACATGACGGCCCGAGAACAATTCGGGCCGGATCAGATAAGCGGTTACGCAGGGGTCATGCAAAGGTGCGCCCGCGCTGCCGTATTTTTCCTTGTCGAAGCGTTCAAAAAAGTCGGTCATTTCCGCCACTGCAATGCCGACCTTGTTTCCCAATGCCCGGAATGCATCATTGCGGGGTTTGGTGACCAGCGCTTTGTGCGTGACATCCAAGGGCATGACCACGATGGGCCTGCCGGATCTGAAAACAATATCAGCGGCTTCCGGGTCGACGTGGATGTTGAATTCGGCTGTGGGGGTGATGTTGCCCACTTCGAAATAAGCGCCCCCCATCAGCACGATCTCCTGCACCCGATCGACGATGTCAGGGGCCTTGCGGAATGCCATGGCGATGTTGGTCAGCGGCCCCAACGGGCAAAGGGTCACGGTGCCCGAGTCATGTTTGCGCAGTGTCTCGATGATGAAATCAACCGCATGTCCGTCTGCCAGCGGCATTTCAGGGTCCGGCAGAACGGGCCCGTCCAACCCGGTTTTACCATGTACATGTTCTGCCGTGACCAGAGGGCGGATCAGGGGGCGATCACAACCCGCATAGACAGGAACACCAGTCTGCCCCGCCAGTTCGCAGACAATCCGAGCGTTCTTGGCGGTCAACGCCAGAGGAACGTTTCCGGCAACGGCAGTGATGCCCAGAACCTCGATCTCATCCGGGCTGGCCAGGGCCAGCAGGATGGCGACGGCGTCGTCTTGTCCGGGGTCGGTGTCGATGATGATTTTGCGCGGTGCCATTGTGCCTCCGGGGTCTTGAAGCGCGGACACTCGCAAGTGTCACCGCACTTGTCCAGCAGTTTCAGGCCCCGGTCGGCGCGTCCACCGGCGGGAGTTTGCCATTGGCGCGATGTTCCTCGGTTTTGACCTCGTCCCAGAGCGCATCCATCTCGGCCAGATCGCTTTGGGCGGGGGTTTTGCCCCTCTCGGCCAGACGGGCTTCGACCTGTTCAAAGCGGCGGGTGAACTTGGCATTGGTGCGGCGCAGGGCGGCCTCGGGTTCGATACCCAGATGGCGACCAAGATTGACCATCACAAACAGCAGATCGCCAAATTCGTCCTCAAGCGCATCGGCGTCCATCCTGTCGCGCGCTTCTTCCAATTCGGCCGCTTCTTCTGTGATCTTGGCCAACACATGGCTGGCATCGGGCCAGTCAAAGCCAACGCGGGCAGCGCGTTTTTGCAGTTTGTGCGCGCGCAGCAGGGCGGGCAGGTTCGCCGCGACACCGTCCAACGCGCCTTTCTGTTCCTTGCCCGCACGCTCGGCGGCCTTGATTGCTTCCCAATCCTTGGTCTGCTGATCGGCTGACTTGTCGCGGGATTCGTCACCAAACACATGCGGATGGCGGCTGACCATCTTGTCCGACATGGTTCGAACCACGTCTTGAAAGGTGAAATGCCCGGCCTCTTCAGCCATTTGCGCGTGAAAGACAGATTGGAACAGAAGATCGCCCAGTTCTCCTTTCAGCTCATCATAAGCCTCGCGCTCAATGGCGTCGGCGACTTCATACGCCTCTTCAATCGTATAGGGTGCGATGGTCGCGAAATCCTGCTCGATATCCCACGGGCAGCCACTTTGCGGGTCGCGCAGGCGGCGCATGATTTCCAGCAAACGCTCGATACCAGCGTCGCTGTCGTGGATCAGAGGATTTTCGGCCATTGCGAACCCTTTCGTTCCGGTGTCAGATGCATCCATTCCGCAGTCCCGATCAGGAGTCCACCCCAGATGCCCGTCGTCAACCGAATTGCCGATTTCTCAGCCGATATGTCCGCATGGCGGCAGCATTTGCACACGATCCCTGAATTGGAGTTCGAGTGCTATGAGACGGCCGCCTTTGTGGCCGAGCGTCTGCGCGAGTTCGGGGTGGATGAACTGCATGAAGGCATCGCCAAGACCGGAATGGTTGCGATCATCAACGGGCAGGAGGATGGCCCGACCATCGGCCTGCGCGCGGACATGGACGCTTTGCCCATCGCCGAGGAAACCGGGGTGGAGTACACGTCGACACATCCGGGCAAGATGCATGCCTGTGGCCACGACGGGCATACGACGATGCTGCTTGGGGCTGCGCGCTATCTGGCCGAGACGCGGAATTTCCGTGGCCGCGTCGCGCTGATCTTTCAGCCTGCCGAGGAAGAAGGTGGCGGTGCTGGCGTGATGGTGGAAGAGGGCATCATGGAGAGGTTCGACATTTCGCAGGTCTATGCGCTGCACAACGCGCCGGGTTTTGCAGAAGGGGCATTTTATACCACGCCCGGGCCGATCATGGCGGCGGTTGATACGTTCGAGGTACATATCCAAGGTGTCGGTGGCCACGGTGCCATGCCGCATGAGACGCGCGACCCTGTGATGGCGGCCTGTGGTATCGCGCAAGCTATTCAGACGATTGTCAGCCGCAACCACTATGCCTTGGACGATCTGGTGGTCTCGGTCACGCAAATCCATTCGGGTACGGTCAATAACGTGATTCCCGACACGGCTTATATCAATGGAACGGTACGCACGTTCGATCCGGCTGTGCAGAAAATGGTGATGGAGCGAATGGAGCAGATCGTACAGGGGCAAGCGGCGTCTTATGGGGTTGAGGCAAGACTGGATTATGACGTCAACTATCCCGCAACGATCAATGATGCCGAAAAAGCCAACTTCGCTGCTGACGTGGCACGTGAGGTCGCGGGCGAGAATCGGGTGATCGCCAACGCAGGCCGCGAAATGGGGGCCGAGGATTTCTCGTACATGCTTCAAGAACGGCCCGGCGCGTATCTGTTCTTGGGGCAAGGCGAGGGGGCAGGGCTGCACCATCCCAAGTACAACTTCAACGACGATATCGCACCGGTCGGCGCGTCCTTTTTCGTACGTATCGTGGAAAAGGCGCAGCCGTTGGGCTGATGGGGTAAACAGATGGCACTGGAAGACGCAAAAAACCAGGTGGACGAGGCGTTCACCAATCCGGACCTTAAAGGGTTGTCTTATGAAAACACCTTTGGCGGGGCGACCTCGTTCCTGCGACGGCTGTACACCAAAGATCTAAGCGGCGTAGACATCGCGGTGACCGGGGTGCCCTTTGATCAGGCCGTCACCAATCGCCCCGGCACGCGCCTTGGCCCGCGTGCGATCCGCGAGGCCAGCGCCCTGCAATCGCCTGACGCGCCTTATGGATGGCCTTTTGATGCCCTCAGCGAACTGGCCATCGTGGACTACGGAGACATGGCGTATGACTATGCCAATATCCCGGCTTTTCCCGACACCCTAACCGATCACATTCGCACCATTCTGGCGGCTGACGTGGCCTCGGTCACGCTGGGCGGGGACCATTATATCAGCTTCCCGATCCTGAAAGCCTATGCCGAGAAATACGGACCCATGTCATTGCTGCAATTTGATGCGCATACAGACACTTGGGCCGATGATGACATGTCCCGCGTTGATCACGGGACAATGTTCTACAAGGCGGTGAAGTCGGGGATTGTGGACCCGAAACGCTCGGTCCAGGTGGGTATTCGCACCACCAATGAGGACACACTGGGCGTCAACATAATCGACGCGCGTGAGGTTTATGAATCCGGCCCTGCGGCGGTCGCACAGAAGATCAAGGGTATACTGGGTAACAGCCCAGTCTATCTGAGTTTCGACATCGACGGGTTGGACCCAGCCTTTGCGCCGGGTACCGGCACGCCGGTTTGGGGCGGGTTAAGTTCCATTCAGGCACAGATCATCCTGCGCGACATTGCCGGTATCAACATCAAGGGCGGAGACGTAGTCGAGGTCTCTCCGCCCTTTGACACATCCGGCGCAACGGCGATTGCCGGGGCGCATGTGGCGACGCAGATCATCTGTCTGCTGGGATGGGATAAGCTGGCCAAAGCGAAAGAGTAAACCTGTTTGGGTACCCGTTAACTTCTGGTTAGCCATACTTCCGGTATGTGCTGGAAGACGTAAAAAAAAAGGATGGGGCGGCACGCGCATGACAGAATTCAACCAACCGGTCAGCGGCAATGACTTGGCGCGTTTCTCGGGGCCGAACACGTTTATGCGCCTTCCACAGGCCGCGTCACTGGCGGGGCTGGACGTGGCGGTGCTTGGCATTCCGATGGATATCGGCACCTCGTGGCGGTCGGGCACTCGGTTTGGCCCGAAACAGATCCGCAGTGAAAGCGCGATGATCCGGCCCTATAATATGGCCACGTCGGCGGCCCCGTTTGACAGCTTGCAGATCGCTGACATCGGGGATCTGGCGATCAATACCTTCTCATTGTCGGACAGCCTGAGGATTATCAAAGAAAGTTATGATGCAATACTGGCAAAGAACGTCATCCCGGTGGCGATGGGGGGTGATCATTCAATCACCTTGCCGATCCTGCGGGCGATTGCCGCCAAGCACGGGCCGGTAGCGCTGGTGCATGTGGATGCCCATGCGGACGTGAATGACGAGATGTTTGGTGAAAAGGAAACCCACGGCACCGTTTTCCGCCGCGCCTACGAAGAAGGGCTGATCGTTCCTGACAAAACCTTTCAGATCGGCATTCGTGGATCAGGCTACGCGGCATCAGACTTTACCGAGGCCAAGGATTGGGGTTTTCGCCAGTTTCCCGCCTGGGAGCTGTGGCAGCAGAACCTGACCCAGATCGGCTCGCAGATTCGCAAGACCATCGGTGAGCATCCGGTTTATATCACCTATGACATCGACAGCCTGGATCCGGCCTTTGCTCCGGGCACCGGCACGCCAGAGATTGCGGGGCTGACGACCCCACAGGCGTTGCAACTGATCCATGCGTTGCAAGGGGTGAACGCGGTGGGCTGTGACCTTGTCGAGGTCTCACCACCATATGACCCATCGGGAAACACGGCGCTGACGGCGGCGAACCTGATATATGAGATGCTGTGCATCCTGCCGGGGGTGACGTCGCGGTAAACCGGTGTGGAACGGGTTGTGCAGGCGCTTCATCCGCCTAGGATTTGCCCCAGAGGGTAAAGTGGGATGAAAAAGATGGTTCTTTGGGCAGTGCTCGCGCTTGTGATCGGACTAGGCGCTTATATCCGGCTGGCCCCATCCGACCCTGCGCAATGGAATGTTGCGCCGGTCGCACCCGTGGATCAGGACCTGCCCGGCGGTGTGGTGCGCGTTGTCGAAACCGGCCCCGAAGGTTTGCAGCGTCTGGACCAGATCATCCGCGCCACGCCCCGCACATCGGTTTTGGCAGGGTCTGTCGATGCAGGCATGATCACCTACATCACCCGCACGAAATGGATCGGCTTTCCCGACTACACCACGGTTCAGCAGGACGGCAACTCTCTGCGCGTTCACGGCCGCCTGCGGTTTGGGCGCAAAGATTTTGGCGTGAACAAGGCGCGGGTTGATGGGTGGTTGCAGAAGATGTAATTGAGCGGTGGTGGTTTAAGACGCGTCGTCCGAAGCTGCCTTCCCAAAGGGTTTACTCTGCAACCCTGATGACAAGCACCCTTCCTGAACCTCTCGCCACATGGGAACGTTCAGCGACATTTGACATTGCGCGGTGAACATACGGCCGTCGACCTGCAGGCAGATCATCTCGCCCAACTCGATGCGCGTCCCGGACGTGTCGGTGCAATAGCAATCGCGGGTTTTACCGTCCGGGCCGACGTAATCAGCGAAAACCGGCGTGGATGTCAGCAGTAAAGCAAGCAAAATCCGTTTCATGGTGGCAAGCTTAGCATGACGTTGCCCTTGACCAAAGCCCCCGGATGAGAGACACCGCCCGGATGATCCCCGAAGAACGTCTTGAACAGATCACCCAGCGTTTTCAATACCTCGAAGCAGCCATGGCCGATGGCGCGTCGGGGGGCGATATTGCGACGCTTGCCAAGGAGTATTCCGACCTCAAGCCGGTGGTTGATCAGATCATGGCCTGGCGTCAGCTGGTCGCGGATCTGGCCGAGGCCGAGGCGATGCTGGCCGACCCGGATATGAAAGAACTGGCCGAAGAGGAAATCCCTCAGCTACAGGCCAGTATTCCTGCGGCGGAACAGGCCCTGCAATTGGCGTTGCTGCCAAAAGACGCGGCCGATGCGCGCCCGGCGATGTTGGAAATTCGCCCTGGAACCGGCGGCGATGAGGCCGCTTTGTTCGCAGGCGACCTCTTGCGAATGTATCAACGCTATGCCGAGGCGCGGGACTGGCAGTTTGAGATCATCGAGGAACAAGCGTCGGATTTGGGCGGCATCAAAGAGGTCGTGGCTCATATCAAGGGCGACAATGTCTTTGCCCGGATGAAGTACGAATCCGGCGTGCACCGCGTGCAGCGCGTGCCCGAGACGGAAAGTGGTGGGCGGATTCATACATCGGCTGCGACTGTGGCGGTTCTGCCTGAAGCCGAGGATGTGGACATTCAGATCGACGCAAATGACATCAGAATCGATACGATGCGCAGTTCAGGAGCGGGTGGACAGCACGTCAACACCACCGACTCGGCGGTCCGGATAACGCACCTTCCTACGGGGTTGGTTGTAACGAGTTCTGAGAAGTCTCAGCACCGAAATCGCGAGATTGCCATGCAGGTGCTAAAGACGCGGCTCTATGATCTGGAGCGGCAGCGGATTGACAGCGAACGCTCGGCAGATCGGGCCAGTCAGGTGGGCTCGGGCGACCGTTCGGAACGTATTCGTACCTATAACTTCCCGCAAGGTCGCATGACGGATCACCGCATCAACCTGACGCTCTATAAGCTGGACCAGGTCATGCAGGGCGATCTGGATGAGGTCATCGATGCGCTGACGGCTGATGATCAGGCGCGGCTGCTTGCCGAGATGGCGCAATGACCGGCCTGCAGACAGCGGCACAGGCCATGGTGGCGGCAACGGCCCGTCTGCGGGCGGCTGGCGTGGATGACCCTGCGCGCGATGCGCGCCTGCTGCTGGCCCACGCGGCGCGTATTGAAGCCAGCCGGGTGACGCTGATTGCGCCCGAGGAGTTGCAGCCCGAGATTGCCGAACGTTATGACCAGTTGATCTCGCTTCGCGCCATTCGGGTGCCGGTTTCACATTTGCTGGGCGAACGAGAGTTTTATGGGCGCCGGTTCCGGGTCAGCCGGGATGTTCTGGATCCACGACCCGAAACCGAAACCCTGATCGAAGCGGCCCTGAGCGCGCCGTTTGATCACGTTCTGGATTTGGGGGTCGGCTCGGGTTGCATCCTGATTACGTTGCTGGCCGAACGTGCCAGCGCGTCAGGCGTCGGGGCCGATCTGAGCGAAGCTGCCTGTCTGCAAGCCAGTGCAAATGCGATTGAGCATCAAGTTCAGGGGAGAGTGGATATTGTGCGCTCGGATTGGTTTGAAAACATTGATGGTCAGTTTGACCTTATTGTTTCCAATCCACCTTATATCTCAGTGGACGAAATGGTTGAATTGTCACCAGAGGTCAAAGAGCACGAGCCGCGCATGGCCCTAACCGACGAAGGAGACGGGTTGGGGGCATATCGTCGGATCGCTGCATCAGCCCCCGATTTTCTTCTGCCGGGGGGGCGGATTCTTGTTGAAATAGGCCCAACGCAGGCCAAAAAAGTTGCCGCTTTGTTTGATGCGGCAGGGCTTGTAGATGTTTGTGTGATCCCTGATCTGGATGGGCGCGACCGTGTGGTTGGCGCAAAAATGCCGTGTTGATCGGCAGGATTGCGACCAAAAAGCGCTGCCCGAACCAAAAAACCTGGTGAAAACCCGAGATTCCTCTTGTCTGCGCGGTCAGGACATGCTTACTCAGGATTAGTCGGCGAGGTTGACGCTGTTGCAGCGCACCCCTGACGCCAAGCCCAAAAAAGTCGAGATCCCGTCACGGCAAACGCCTTAGAGCAGTGCAAAACACGGGTGGTTCGACAGCGAATTGACAAGGCTGACGTAGAGAAAGATGAGATCTTCCAAATCCCGCTCGCGGGCCAAGAATAACCGCAATCGTCCCTCCGGCGGCAACGTCGTAAACCGTGTGTTTGACAGCTCGGGCCCCGAGGGCAAAGTGCGTGGCACGCCGCAGCAGATCATTGACAAATACAATCAACTGGCACGTGACGCGCAACTGTCAAACGACCGTGTGGCGGCTGAGAACTTTCAGCAGCATGCCGAGCATTACTTGCGAATGCTGAGCGAAGCGCAGCGCGAAATGGAAGCCCGCCGGGAAGAGCAGGAGCGCCAGAACCGCGAACGCCAGGCCGAACGGGATCGCGAACGCGCCGAACGTCAAGAACGCGAAGCCGCCCGTCAGGCCGACCCGGCCGAAGCGCCGCAGCCGGATGTGATGGATTTCGCAGCCCCCGAGGCCGCTCCTGAAAGCGGGTTGGTTGAAACTCCGGAAAGCAAAGAGGCTGAAGGCTCAGCTCCGGAGAAAAAGGAAAAACCTGCGCGCAAGCCGCGGGCGCGGAAGCCCAAAGCTGCACCGGTAAGCGAAGAGGCCCCGAAAACCGATGGGGACGCACCGGAAGCGGCTGAATAAGCCAAGCAACAGATCGAACAAAAAGCCCCGGTAGAACCGGGGCTTTTTATTTTCAGGTCTTTTGAACTTCGCGGGCCAGTGCGCAGAACGCTTCCAGCGGAACTTGTTCCGCGCGTTCCGTGGGCTGAATCCCTGCCGCCAGCAAACGGTCTTCGATATCGGGGGCTACGCCCTTCAATGAAGCCCGCAGCATTTTGCGGCGTTGATTGAAGGCCGCAGCCACAACACGGGACAGGGTGGCAGCATCGGCGGGATAGCGGGGCTCGGGCAGGGCGGTCAGGTGAACCACGGCGCTGGACACCTTGGGCGGTGGGGTGAACGCGCCCGGGGGCAGCGACATGGCGATGCGCGCGTCAGCCCTCCATTGCGCAAGGATGGCGAGACGGCCGTACGCCTTGCCGCCGGGTTGAGCGACGATACGTTCAGCAACTTCGCGTTGGAACATCAGCGTCAGGCTTTGCCAGAAAGGTGGCCATTCGGGTGGCGTCAGCCAACGGACCAGCAACTCGGTACCCACGTTATAGGGCAGGTTGGCCGCAACGCGGATCGGCGGCGTCAGGTGTTCCAGCGGGTTGATTTCCAGCGCATCACCGTTGATGACCTGAAGCCGTCCGGGATACGCCGCAGCGATGTCGTTCAGGGCAGCGATACAGCGCGTGTCTTTTTCCAGTGCGACGACCTTGCGCGCGCCTTCAGACAAAAGCCCGCGTGTCAAACCGCCGGGGCCAGGGCCGATTTCCAGCACATCACATTCAGTCAGGTCCCCGGCCTGACGGGCGATCTTGGCGGTCAGGTTAAGGTCCAGCAAGAAGTTCTGACCCAATGATTTGCGCGCCGAGAGCTGATGGGTTGCGATGACCTCGCGCAGCGGGGGAAGATTGTCGATAGCGCTCATGATCCGATTACCGTGATGCAAAGGGGCGCAGGTGCGCCAGAGATTTTTTGCCTCCGGCGGAAGTATTTTCAGCCAGGTGAAGGATCAAGAGCTTTTTGCCATGCGTTGAGCGAGCTTCAGGGCCTCGATCAGGCTGGTGGGCGTGGCAATGCCTTTCCCGGCGATGTCCAGCGCTGTGCCGTGATCCGGCGACGTGCGGATAAATGGCAGGCCCAGTGTCACGTTTACGCCACGGTCGAAATCCAAGGTTTTGATCGGGATCAGGGCCTGATCGTGATACATCGCGATCGCCGCATCATAGCGCGCGCGGGCCGCGGCGTGAAACAGCGTATCTGCCGGGTGGGGGCCAGTGAGCGTCGCGCCATCGAGGTTCAGTTCAGCGACAAGCGAGGCAATCCAATCGCCTTCCTCAGTTCCCATTTTGCCGCCTTCGCCCGCATGAGGGTTGAGGCCAGCGATGGCGATGCGCGGGTTGGCGATGCCGAACTGCTTGCGCAGGCCAGCAGCGGTAATCTCGATCGTATCGCGTAGGAGATCCGGGGTCAGGGCTTCTGGAACTTGTGACAACGGAATATGAATTGTAGCAGGCACAACACGCAGTTGATCGCTGGCCAACATCATCACGACCCGTTGCGTTCCAGAAAGGGCGGCGAGAAACTCGGTATGGCCGGGATAGCTGAATCCGGCCCCGTCCATCAGAGCTTTTTTGTGGATGGGCGCTGTGCAAAGCGCCGAGGCGTGTCCTGCTTTCACCAAGTCGACACCGGTTTCGATGGCATCGATCACAGAAGGTGCATTGGCGGGGTCGGGCTGGCCCGGCACATTGGGGACCGGGAAGTCCAGTTGCAGGATGGGCAACGCTTGATCGCAGATCGTCAGGGCCTGCGCGGGATCTTCGATTTCCGCGACCGGAGTCCCAGCAGGCAGATGGCTGGCATCGCCGATATAGAAGAACGAGCAGGAGCCGCGCAGCTCGTCCCAGGCTTTGGCCGCTATTTCGGGACCGATCCCCGCCGGTTCACCACAGCTGAGCGCGATTGGGCGGGTCATTCCTGAACGATAATTGCGTCGGCCCGCAGCTGCTCCACCAGGCTTTCAGCAAAGGCTGTAAGGCGTTGCTGTGCCAGGGCATTGGCCACGTCCGCGCGAGAGGTGTTTTCACCCAGATCACGTGTGCGATTGCACAGCATCAGGAACATCAGCGTTTGACCGTTGTTGCGCGTCAGGTTTGTAGACACCTCGTTGCGGTCCAGCTTGGCCAATTCTACCGCGACATCACGGGGCACCTCGGAAGGGGCGGCGTCGATGCGTTCCAAGACTTCTGGTGGTTGATCCTTGGCGATTCCATAGAGATCATCGCAGGTGTCGATCTCTTCTTTCAGGCTTGTGGCTTGCGACAGCGCGTCGGCATTGCGGCCACCTGGGATGTAGTAGATCGCATAATCCAGCTTTGAGATCGGGGCGGCTGAGGTTGCAACTTCACGCAGGCCGCGCATCTGGAACAAGGCGACAGCATTTGGCAACGAAATGGGATCCGTGACCTCTCCGTTTTGAAGTCCCAGGATTACAGGCTGCAGAGCTGGCGGAAGGTCTGTGATGTTCAGCCAGTCTAACCGTCCGCCCTGATCACGGGTGGCGGCTGCGGAATATTGTGCTGCGGCTGCCGAAAACGCATCAACACCTTCCAGCCGCGAGATTTCCTGAGCCAGCAGTTCGGTCTGCGCAACGGTTTGCTGATTCACCGGGATGATAATTTCGGACAAAAGGACTTGAAGCCCACCGCCCCCGGTCTGCCCAAGGGCTCGGTCGATCTCATCTTCGGTGGGACGCGCCTGAGACAGGTAGCGTGAGCTGATGTAGTCACGCCAAGCCAACTGATCCGCGATGTAATCCCGAACGGTCTCAGGGTCGACGCCTGATTCCCCAAGCAATTGCAGGAATTGTTCCGAGGACAACTGGCCGCGCGACGCAAATTCGTCGATGCCCAGTTGGACGGCCTCGGGGGCAGCTTGCACGCCAGCTTCGCGCATGACCTGTTGGCGCAGCTTTGCATCGATCAGGGCGTCTCGCACGTCGGCTTCGCTGCTGCCGGGCAGGCCCAGTACGTTCAGGAATTGCAGCCGTTGTTCGAGTTCGTACCAGGTAACGATGTCCTGATTGACCCGGATCGCAGGAGAAAACAGGCTTTGCGCCATGGAATGCGTGCCTGCAACTGCGAAAATCGCGGCAGTCAGCGCCGGTGCGACCGGTTTAAGCCAACCGGAACGTAGAAACCTGGAGAAACCTGATATCAACTGCATGTTCTCTTGTATGTCTTGCCACCGCTTTCGACAGAGTACCCTGTCAATGACAGGGTAAAGCCGAATTCTGTCGAAGGCTCAATAGTGGATGTTGAAGTAAAGCGCCGGCTTACAGACATGTTAACCTGCACGCATTCGTTGCGATATGTCACGCCCAGACCCAAACGGATCGGTTCGGATTGGCCCAGATCATAGCGGGCCTGGGCATTCGTCAGCCAGTTCTGATCGACCTGATACCGGCCGACAAGCCAGATTTCCGAGATCTCGTCGACGATATTTTCCGCTGGATCCGGTTCCTGCCAGATGTAACTGCCGGAAATCCTCGCAACCTCGTTTGTCCAGGCACCACGCAGTTCTGCTTTGACAAAACTGAAATCGTTGTCGATCAATCCGCGACCGCCAAGGGACCAGCCATTGTTGGTTTGAATCTGTCCTGCGATCAGCAGATCGGATGAGGTGCCTTGCAAACCCGATGTCAGGGTGAAATTCGGGTCTGCGTCTGCCCGGAATACCTGACCGACGGTGGCCAGCGCCTGCCAGCCGCCTGCGCCGTAACGGGCCCAGTTCAGGCCAACAACACCTGTTGCACCGTCTTCGCGCTGATCTTCCGCTGGGAAACGCGAGAGCGCCAGCAAGTTACCCTGATCGAATTCCTGAAAAGTGCTCTCGTCATTTGGCACGTCTGTGTCCGACACATGCGTCCATCCGATCTGAGCGATGGGCTCAAGGAATTGCACGGCACCTGATTGCTCGCGCCGCGTCATCGGATAGCGCAATGTCAGAGCAGCCCTTGGCGTTGAGCGTGTGACCTGCGAGGGGAAATTGCTGTCATGGCGAATGTTGAACGTGTCGACAGATGCCCCCAGCGTTACGTCGGCGCGCAGGCCCGAAGCGAAGGTCCAGCTGCGCAGCCACTCTGCGTCAAACGTGGCGCGGGCGATGTCTCGGCCAACAATGTCTGCGTCGCTTGTACGTTCATGGGCGTGGCCGATAAAGGCCAGCCGCACTTCGCCGCCCAAAGCACCGGGGAAAAAGCGTTTTTCGTAATTCAAATCGAATACGCGAGACGGAATTTCGTCCTGGTTTTCACTTTCGCGCAGCGTTTTGTAATGGATCAGGCTGGTTTTGAATGCGGTATCTCGCTTGATCCGCTCCAGCGAAAGTTCACTGCGCAAACGGTCCGGATCAGGCAGGCCGTAATCCACAAGATAGGCATCATCCGAGGCGGTTTGCACTTGGAAGGTCAGCCGGTAGTCATTCTTGAGGTTGAACCAGCCATTTGCGAACAGGTAGCCACGATCTTGATCAGGCTGAATGTCATCGCGGGTATAGGCACCATCTAACTGAATACGTCCGTTCACAAAGGCTTGACGGTATCTGTAACCCAACGTTGTCGTGTTGCCTGATACATAAGGTGTCAGCGTCAGGTCCTTGTGGTCCCCCAGCTTGATGAAATACGGAACCTGAACGCCTGTTCCCAATTGTGAGGTACTGCGGATCGAAGGCACCAGAAAGCCTGTCGCGCGGTCAAGCGTGGGATCGGGTAGGCGCAGATAGGGGAAATAGAATACCGGGTAGTCCAGCACCCGAAGCTGCGCGCCTTCGAAATAGAGCTGTTGTTCCAACTGGTCATGGGTGACACGACGGGCCCTAATCTGCCAGAGCGGCGGCTTGCCGTTGGCGCAGACATGGCAGGACGTAGCCGAGACTTTACTGAATTGTGTATAGCGGCCCGCTGCTCGTTTTGCCTGGACCGAAGCAATCTGAACCTGCTGGTCAAACACCATTCGTGCACCGATCAGCAAACCGTTTTGAATGCCACTGTCGAGCTGTCCAGAGTCCGCCAGCAGCGTTGTCTGACCGCCCTGATCGATACGGATGGGGCCTTCCAGTGTCAGCTGACCGGTTTCACGGTCATAAGTCACACGCTGAGCGGACAGCTTGATGTCGCCCTGAAAAGCCTCGACATTGCCTTCAGCCACCAGTTTGCGTTCAGGCGTGATGAAAACCTTGTCGGCGACCAGCAGGGCGGGCTCTTCCTGCGTTTCTGCGCCCTGAGGCTGTGCAGGTGTCGATTGGGCCACAAGGGTTGCCGGGGCGGACAAAGCCAGCGCGCTGGTCAGCAACAGGGGAACAAAGCGCCGCATCAGCCGTCCTCCGCATGAAGCAGCAGGCCAAGAGACAGCAAAATGGCGGCAAAGGGCGGTGCCCAGGCAGCAATGTAAGTGGGCAATTGTCCGTTTTCCCCGAGGATTTGCGCAAAGTTGCGGACGAAGTAGATGGCAAAGCCAAGCAGAACCGCTGTCAGCACCGCAATACCCGTTCCGCCAAAGCGGACGTGACGCATGGTAAAGGCTGCTCCGATCAGGACCATCGAGACCAGAAAGAAGGGGCGTGCCAGTTGCACTTGCAGCCAGACCTCATACTGTTTGGTCGAAAAGCCTGCTTCGCGCAGATCCGCGATCAGTTGCGGCAGGTCGTAAACCGAAACGGAATCTTGTTGTCCCAGCGTGTCGAGAATGCGCTGGCGGGTTAGCGAAGTTGGAAGGTCCAGGCGGTCATGAACAACGGCGTTGGTTTCGGGGTTCCCACCGTCTTGCATGGACCAGATCTTGGCGTTGGAAAGAATCCACCGGCCATCCTCCAGATCGGCCCGGTCGGCAATGATCTGTTGGGTTGGCTTTCCATCGCGTGCAAATGTGATCACTGTCACGTCGTCCAGCCCCAGCGTGTCGCCGTTTGAGGTGCCCCGCGCGTGGATCACCGCTTGTCCGTTTTCCGCCGATTGGCGCAGCCACAACCCTTCACTGCTGATCGACAGGGCAGAGCTGCCATTGTTGCGATAGGAATCGGACAGGCGCTGGAACTCTTCCGAGGTGGCAGCGGCGATTGGGTTCAGCAATGCCACGGCCAGCACACCGATGGTGAGTGCAAGAAGGACAGGCGCCACCAAAGCGCGGATGCCCGAGCGGCCGGTGGCACGTGTCACCACAAGCTCTGAGGTGCGCGCAAGCCCTACGAAAAGGGCGATGGTCGACAAAATGACCAGCAGCGGTAGCATTTCGCTGATCGCGGCCGGTGTGTTGAGCAGTGTAAGTTGCAACAACTGACCGAAAGACAGGTCATAATCGTCAAACCGGCGAATCTGTTCGATCAGATCGATAAGAATCATCAGTGTTAGGAAAATGCCGCCAATGACCAGAAAACTCTGCATGAAACGTCGGGCGAAGTAGCGGTCGAGGATCACAGGCGCGCCCCCGCAAAGCTTGCAACACGGGCGTTCGGGCCGCTTGCGCGCGCGCAGAATGTTCTGCGCAACGGCTTATGCCTGCCCTCTCGTGCCACGTCTTTCTCCCCCGAGCCTGCCGGTTATTTTTCGGAGACCTTAATGCAATTGAAGGCCGGGGAAAACTGCTATCTGGTCAAGCGGTGCTACGCGGGCTAGGTCTTGGGGAACAGAATTTGAGGAGTTTACAATGAGCAGTCTTGTACCGATCCGCTTTCAGGAGTTTGACTTGGATGCGATGGCGCAGGCCGAGGGTCGGGTGGTTATCATCATCCCGTCCGACGGCAAGATGAGCCCCGCCGCCCGACGGGCCAACCGTCTGACAAAAGGGGCCGTCGCGCGGCTGGTCGAAAGCGGGTCTTTCGAAAAAACCAAGACTGCAGATGTGATCTCGCTGGCGTGGCCTGCCGGGATGGCGGCCGAGGCTTTGGACGTCCTGGTGCTGCCGCGCCGCCCTGAAGCGGACGAGGCGCGTAAGGCGGGTGCTGCTGTGGCCAAGCTGGCGGGTGGCAAGGACGTGCTTGTGATGGTTGGCAATCAGGCACGCACAGAAGATCTGGCTTTGGGTATCGCGCTGCGCAGCTACGACTTTGACGCGCATAAGTCCAAAGAAAGCGAAGACGCAGGCACGGTCACAATCAGCCATTCGAAACCTGACGAGGCAGAGGCGGAATTTGCGCCGCTTTACGCAATTGCTGATGGCGTGCGGATGACCCGCGATCTGACCAATGAGCCCGCAAACGTTCTGACAACCTCCGAATTCGCCGACCGCCTGGTCGAGATGCAGGAGCTGGGCCTTGAGGTCGAAGTCCTGGACGAAGACAAGCTGGCCGAGCTGGGAATGCGCACATTGCTGAGCGTCGGGCAGGGCTCGGACAGCCCGTCCAAAGTGGTCGTCATGCACTGGAAGGGCGGCGACAAGGGCGATGCGCCGCTGGCTTTGGTCGGCAAGGGTGTGGTGTTTGACACTGGCGGTATCTCGCTGAAACCAGCGGGTGGCATGGAAGAGATGACCATGGATATGGGTGGCGCAGGTGTTGTCGCCGGTACCATGCGCGCGCTGGCCAAGCGTAAGGCCAAGGCGAATGTCGTTGGTCTGGTTGGATTGGTTGAAAACATGCCATCCGGCAACGCGACGCGCCCTGGCGATGTGGTCAAGTCGATGAAAGGCGACACTGTCGAGATCATCAACACCGATGCCGAAGGTCGCTTGGTTCTGTGCGACGTCATGTGGTACGCGCAGGAACGGTTCAGCCCGGTTGGTATGATCGATTTGGCCACGCTTACCGGCGCGATCATCATCGGGCTGGGGCACGAGAATGCCGGTGTGTTCTCGAACAACGATACATTCTGCGACGCTTTCCTGAAATCCGCCAAGGCCGAGGATGAAGGCGCGTGGCGGATGCCGTTGGGCGATGCCTATGACAAGTTGCTGAAATCGCGCGTCGCCGACATGAAAAACATAGGCGGTCGGCCCGCAGGCTCGATTACCGCCGCGCAGTTCCTGCAACGGTTCGTCAAAGAAGAAACGCCCTGGATTCACCTGGACATTGCGGGTGTGGCCTCGGTTTCCGCTGAGACATCTTATGCACCCAAAGGTGCCACCGGTTGGGGTGTTCGCGCGCTCAGCCGGTTTGTGCAGGACAATTTCGAGTAAGCTAATGGGCGCTGTCTATTTCTACCACCTGACCCGCCAGCCGCTGGAACACACCTTGCCGGTGTTACTGGACAAGGCGCGGCAGGCCGGGTGGAAGATTGCCGTGCGGGGCACCGACCCTGCGCGGATGGACTGGCTGGATGAAAAGCTGTGGCTGGGGCCCGAAGACGGGTTTCTGCCGCATGGCCGCGAAGGTGGCCCCCATGACGCAGAGCAGCCGATTTTGCTAACCACAGGTTCGGAAGCTGCCAATGGCGCGTCCTGCGTCATGGCCGTTGACGGCGCGCCGGTCGAGGCGGAAGAAGTCACCGCGATGGAACGTGTGTGCATCCTGTTTGATGGCAATGACGATATGGCTGTTCAACACGCGCGGGGGCAGTGGAAATCGCTGACCGCTGCGGGGTGTTCGGCACAATACTGGTCGGAGGAATCCGGGCGGTGGGAAAAGAAGGCTGAAGCCTGACGGGCGACGCCGTTTTCGGGAGATTTGAAAGATGCAAATGAAGCCCTTGGGCCGTACAGGAATTATGGTGAGCGACCTGTGTCTTGGAACCATGACTTTTGGCACACAGACCTCCGAAGCCGATGCGCACAAGCAGATGGACATGGCGCTGGATGCTGGCATCAACTTTGTGGACGCAGCCGAGATGTATCCGGTGAACCCGGTTTCAAAAGAAACGATCGGGCGCACCGAAGAGATTCTGGGCAACTGGAACGCGGCCAATGCGGCGCGGCGGAGCGATTACATTCTGGCGACCAAGCATTCCGGCGAGGGGTTGTCCTTTGTACGCGACGGTGCGCCGATCACAGCCAAGACGATCCCCGAAGCGATCGAAGGGTCACTGAAGCGGTTGCAGACAGAGTGCATTGATCTCTACCAGTTTCACTGGCCGAACCGTGGCAGCTACATGTTCCGCCAGAATTGGGATTTTGCGCCAACCGGGCACAACACCGATGACGTTCTAGAGAACATGCAGGAGTGTCTGGAGGCGTTGCAGGCTCAGGTCGACAAGGGCAACATCCGCGCCTTTGGTCTGTCCAACGAAAGTGCATGGGGCACGGCGCAGTGGGTGCGTTTGGCCGAAAAGATGGGTGCGCCGCGTGTGGCATCGGTTCAGAACGAATATTCTCTGCTCTGTCGTCTGTTCGACACGGATATGGCCGAGCTATGCGTGCATGAAGATGTCGGGCTGATGGCGTTCTCGCCTTTGGGTACCGGGTTGCTGACGGGTAAGTATCAGGGTGGTGCCGTCCCGGACGGTTCGCGCATGTCGCTTTCGCCTGAACTGGGCGGGCGCAAGTCTGATCGGGTGTTTGATGCTGTCGCGGCTTATCTGGACGTTGCTGCGCGCCATAGCTTGGATCCGACGCATATGGCATTGGCCTGGTGTCGTACACGTCCGTTCATGATGTCCGCTATTTTTGGCGCGACCACGGTTGAGCAGCTTGAACACGTATTGGCTGGCGCGGATCTGACGTTGTCAGATGAGGTGCTGGCAGAGTTGGATGCAGCCCATAAGGCGCACCCAATGCCGTACTGAGGGCAGGGGGCGCTGCCCCCGCCGCCTTCGGCGGCTCCCCCGAGGTATTTTTAGCCAGATGAAGTTGGATCCGGTCAGTGATGGGTGGGGTGCGCGCGCTCTTGCCTGAGGTCGCGGGCGGACTGGCCGTGCGCAGTGCGAAAGGCACGGGCAAAGCTGGATTGTGAGGCAAATCCCGTGGCCAGCGCCACGTCCATCAGCGGCATGTCGGTGTCGGTAACAAGTCGGCGGGCCTCGGCCAGGCGCAGTTGCAGATAATGGTCCTGCGGCGTGGTGTTCAGGCGCAGACGGAACTGTTGTTGCAACGTACGCGGGCTGGTGCCCAGTCGGTCTGCGATATAGGCAAGCGGCAGGGGGTCATCCAAAGAGTCCTGCATCAGTGAATTGGCCTTGGCGGTCAAAGCTGTGTGGCGGTGTGGTGCGCCAGTGCGACTTTGCGGTTTGGCAGGGTCTGGAGCGCCTTCGTAGAGGAACAAGCCCGAAACGCGCGCCGCGAAACCCGCGCCATGGCGGGCGGCGATGATGTGCAGCATCATCTCAACCGCTGGGATCGCGCCTCCTGACGTCAGCCTAGTGTCCGAGACGGTGTAGCGGTCTGGGCGTACATCGACCTCGGGGAAGCGCGCGGCGAAGTTTTCCAAGTCTTCCCAATGGGTGGTGGCGGCGTGGCCGTCGAGCAGCCCGGCCTCGGCCAGCAGCCAGGGGCCGCCGTCGATGCCTGCCATGGTTGCGCCAGTACCTGCAATCCGGCGCAGACCCGCGAGCAGGCTGGGGGTGGCGTGACGGGCCAGTTGGAACCCGGCCACAACGATCATCAGGTCACAGCCTTGCAGACGTGCCAGCGGGATGCCGGGCACTTGCAGGGCGCTGGTCAGCATTGCCGGTTCGGGTGTGGCTGTCACATAGTCCCAGTCAAAAGCCGGGCGGTCGGCCAGACGGTTGGCCGCGCGCATCGGGTCGACGGCCGAGGCGAAGCTGAGCGTGTTGCAGTCATCAAGCACCAGCACCGCCGTTTTCAGGGCGCGATGTTCGGGTTGCAGTATGTTTTTTGCGGATTGCATCAAGTTCGATTCGCATTCTGGCAAGTTGTTTTCCCAAGGCTGCGCCAGAGTCGGGTCAGAACGCAAATCGGAATCCGGGGAGAAGCCTGGGGAAAACTCAGGTCAAAACCGGGTATAACTTGGGGAAAACGCCATGCCTCTGGAAATGAACCGTGATGTCTTTATCACCTGCGCCGTGACCGGCTCGGGTGGAACGCAGGATCGCAGCCCTCATGTACCGCGCTCGCCGCAGCAGATTGCCGACAGCGCGATTGCTGCCGCCAAGGCTGGAGCTGCAGTTGTGCATTGCCATGTGCGTGACCCCGAAACCGGTGCGCCAAGCCGTCGGCTGGACCTGTATCGTGAAGTGACAGACCGGATTCGCGACGCCGACGTGGACGTTGTTCTGAACCTGACCGCGGGTATGGGTGGGGACATCGTGTTTGGGGGCGTTGAAAGCCCGTTTCCTGTGAATGAGGCCGGCACGGACATGATCGGTGCGTCGGAGCGCGTGGCGCATATTGCCGAATGTCTGCCCGAAATCTGCACATTGGACTGTGGCACCATGAACTTTGCCGAGGCCGATTACGTCATGACCAACACGCCCGGTGCGCTGCGCGGTATGGGACAGATGATGACGGATATGGGGGTAAAGCCCGAGATCGAAGCCTTTGACACCGGCCACCTGTGGTTTGCCAAGCAGTTGGTGAAAGAGGGGATTCTGGAGCCCAACGCCTTGGTTCAACTGTGTATGGGTGTGCCGTGGGGTGCGCCGGACGATCTGAATACCTTCATGGCGATGGTGAACAATGTCCCTGATGATTGGACCTTCAGCGCATTTTCGCTGGGGCGTAACCAGATGGCTTATGTCGCCGCTACGGTGCTGGCGGGCGGCAACGTGCGCGTGGGTCTTGAGGATAACCTGTGGCTGGACAAGGGCGTGCTGGCCGAGAACTGGCAACTGGTCGAACGGGCCGGGACCATCATCGAGAATATGGGCGCACGGGTCATCGGGCCGCAAGAAGTGCGCGAGAAGTTGGGGCTGGTGAAGCGGGCGCCAAAGAGCTGATCTGATAGCACCCGGTGGCGAAAACGAAAAGCTCAGGGCGTCAGCAGAAGGATGATCACCATGCGAGCGGTTTTTTTAACTTGCGCGGCCATCATAGCGGTATGCCTGCCCCGAGAAGGGGTTGCGCAACCAACAGAGGACGCCTCAGCCCGTCAGGCGTGCGAAGCCAAGGGGGGACGCTATGAGGTGGGTGGCCGACTCCAGCAGTTTATCTGCTTTGAACCTTTGTCCGACGCCGGAGCGTCCTGTGAAAAAGCATCTGATTGTGCAGGGTTCTGCCTGTCGGACACCAAACAATGCAGTGCCGTTACGCCGAAATTCGGATGCATTTCGCATCTGGATGAGACGGGGCAGGTGCAAGTGATATGTATCGATTAGAGGACGATATGACAAAAACAGCAGCAATCATCGGCGGCGGGGTCATAGGCGGCGGTTGGGCCGCGCGGTTCCTGTTGAATGGTTGGAACGTGCGGGTGTTCGACCCGGACCCGGAAGCGGAACGCAAGATTGGTGAGGTTCTGGATAATGCGCGGCGATCACTGCCGGGCCTGAGCGATGTGCCATTGCCGCCCGAAGGGATTCTGAGCTTTCACGATGAAATGGCCGACGCCGTAGAAGGCGCGACTTGGATTCAGGAAAGCGTACCGGAGCGGCTGGATCTGAAGCTGAAGGTGTATAAAGGCTTGCAAGAGGCTTGCGATCCGGGCGCGATCATCGGGTCGTCGACCAGCGGCTTCAAGCCTTCGGAATTGCAAGAGGGCGCGCTGCGCCCCGAACAGATCGTCGTCACGCATCCGTTCAACCCTGTTTATCTGCTGCCGCTGATCGAGCTGGTGCCCACCGACAGTAACCCGCCCGAAATGGTCGCGCGCGCGCAGGAGTTGCTGAAATCGGTCGGGTTTTTCCCGCTGCGCATCAAGAAGGAAATTGACGCGCATATCGCGGACCGGTTCCTTGAAGCGGTGTGGCGAGAGGCTCTGTGGCTGGTCAAGGACGGCATTGCAACGACCGAAGAAATCGATGAGGCGATCCGGATGGGCTTTGGCATCCGTTGGGCGCAGATGGGCCTGTTCGAGACCTACCGCGTGGCCGGGGGCGAGGCCGGGATGCGTCATTTCATGGCGCAATTTGGTCCGGCTTTGAAATGGCCTTGGACCAAGCTGATGGATGTGCCCGAATTCACCGATGAGCTGGTCGATATGATCGCCGATCAGTCCGACGCACAATCTGGGATGCACTCGATCCGCGAACTGGAGCGCATTCGCGACAACAACCTTGTGGGTATGATGCGGGCCCTCAAGGCGCAGAATTATGGGGCAGGCGCGGCTCTGAACCAGCATGATGCGCTGTTAAAACCGGGTGCCTTGCCGACATTGGATCAGGCGGACCTGAGCCAGCCGATCCTGACCCTGTCGCGCGCCGTCCCGCTGGATTGGACGGACTATAATGGCCACATGAATGAGGCGAAGTATCTGGAGGCCTTTGCCGCCGCCACGGACCGCTTCATGGAGATCATCGGTTGCGACATGGAGTACATCTCGTCGGGCGGCAGTTACTTCACCGTCGAAAACCACATTCGTTACATCGATGAGGTCAACGCGGGTGCAAAGATCGAGGTGCGCACGCAGATGCTGCTGGGGCAGGGTAAGAAGCTGCACGTGTTCCACAGCATGTATGAAGGCGACAAGCTGCTGGCCACAGGCGAAAGCTTTTTGCTGCATGTCAGTCTCGAGACGCGCCGACCCAGCCCTCCTTCCCCTGAAATCGAAGCGGCGATGGCTCGTATTGCCGAAGCTCAGTCCGCGTTGCCCTACCCCGAAGGTGCGGGGGCCGCTATTCGGAAGCCCTCATGAGACGAAGGGTGCTTGTGACCGCTGGCGCGTCTGGTGTCGGTCGCGCCATGGCCGAAGCGTTTGATGCGGCTGGATATGATGTCTGGGTCACGGATATCGATCCGGTGGCATCAAATTCTGTTCCGGATCATTGGACGGCACATCGCGCGGATGTTGTGGATGAGGCCGACATGCGCGGCGTTTTTGACGCTGTTTCGCAGGCGGGGGGTTTGGATGCGTTATGTGCCAATGCCGGAATAGCAGGGCCAACGGATGCCATCGAAGACATCGATTTGAACGCTTGGCGGGTCTGCGTCGCGGTTAATCTGGACGGTGCGTTTCTGGCTGCCAAATATGCCGCCCCGTTGATGAAGTCAGCGCGGGCGGGCAGCATCATCCTGACTTCGTCGACGGCAGGTCAGTACGGCTATCCGTTTCGTGCGCCGTATGCCTCGGCAAAATGGGCGGTCATTGGATTGATGAAAACACTTGCGATGGAACTGGGCCCGCATGGGATACGCGCAAACGCAATCTGCCCAGGCGCAGTTGAAGGCCCGCGCATGGAAGGTGTTCTGGCCCGTGAGGCAGAAGCCAAAGGCATGAGCCGCGATGCGGTGTACCAAGGCTATGCCTCAGGCACGTCCATGGGGCGCTTTGTCGAAGCGCAGGACATAGCCAATATGGCCGTCTTCCTTGCGTCAGATGCGGCGCGGCTGGTGTCGGGTCAGGTCATCGCGGTGGATGGTCACACGGTTAATCCTGACCCAAAACTGTGATCTAGCCCTGATTTGGCCCACGGATCTGGCGGATGGTCTGACGGACCGCCTGCCAGTCCTGTGCTTCCTGCTGGTTTCCGGCAGCCTCGCATTCGCGCATTTTCTGCGCAGCTTCGGCCTCGGCCCGGTCTCCGTGAGCGGCGTAAAGGGCACGTGCGTATTGAGCGGTTTGTAATGCGTCCATTCCTGTGGTCCTCCGTCTGTGGTCGGAATGCCCGAAGGTTCGCGCCAACGGACCATAGCACAGGATTGGTCTGCCCGCATCATGTGGTTTCAGAAATTCTGGATCTGAGCTGCCGCAGGTGGTTGGGAAAGTTTCGGGCAGTCACATCAGCTTCGCGCACCAGCGTGTCGAAGTGACGTGTAAAGGTTTCGATTCGGTCCCGGTCGCGGAACGCCATATAGTGACTGCCAGCGTAGAACACGCAAAGCAGGGGGCCGAAAATCGTCACCGGCGCGGAATAGAGGCGTTTGGCATCAAATAGATAGATCCGCATTCTGGGGTAAAGCTGATCGCAAAGTGTCAGAAGGTGGTCGATCTGTTCCAGCCGCACCTGCGCGCTAAGGCCGCTGTAATACCCTGTGGCGCTTGCAAAGCTCTCGATTTCGAACAGCGGCATGGCGATTTCATAATCCGATTGTGCGCTGCGCATCCAGGCCAACCTGTCCTCAGACGCGCCGATGGCCTGATCTGCCGTGCGCCCCAGATGCGGGGCATATTCCCATTCCAGCACAGCACGGGTCTTGAGCATGTCGGGCAGGGTCGCCGGGACATAGCGAACCTTGTAGCCAGCGGCCTCCTTGTGCCACTCGAAGATCCGTTCATCGACCAGCGCGCGGGGGGCTTCGGTGAAACTCAGAGAGCTGGCCAGAAGCTCGGCCGCGCTTTCGGGCCTGTCGGAGAGGCTCAGCAACCAATCGGCTGAAACACCAAGTGCGGCCGCGCATCCTCCGACCACATGCGCGTTGGGCAGACGCGCACCATGCCCGGTCAAAAGCTGCGATACGGTCGAACGATCAACACTTATGTGCCGTGCCAGCGCGCTTTGACTGATGTCTCGCTGCTCCATCGCCTGAGCCAGACGTTGACGGAACTGAGCGGCGCGATCTCTTTTGTCGATTTTTTCCTGCATATATTGATAAATATCATAGATGTTGAATTTTGTTAATCATATTCAGAATTCCCACCATGACCATCGCCCTGTAACCCTTTGAAAAAAGCAAAAAGACTGAGGGTCGGAATGGAAACGCGGCGAAGATCTGTCGTGAAAGCAATCGTTTGGAATGTCATGGGGCTAGTCACCATGACTGTTGTGGGGCTGATTGCCACAGGCTCGGCCACTGTGGGCGGGGTTGTGGCGCTGGTGAACACCGCCATTGGCCTGACCATGTATGTGATTTACGAGCGGGTTTGGGCAGGTATCTCGTGGGGGCGCAATGGCTGAGCGACCCACTTCCCAATCGCCTGAATGGGGCACATTGTTCCTGATCATTGCCTGCTATGGGGCGTGGCTTGCAGGTCTGTTTTGGTTGGCAAGCCTGTCAGTTTGGCTGGCCGTTCCAGCCCTTGCTGTTGTTGCGGCGCTGCATTCGTCGCTGACACATGAGGCCCTGCACGGGCATCCTTTCCGCACAAAATGGGTAAACGAGGCGCTGATGGCGCTGCCGCTGACGCTGTTCATCCCGTACAACCGCTTTCGGGATTTGCACCTGGCGCATCATCAGGATGCAGCGTTGACCGATCCATATGACGACCCGGAATCGAACTATTTGGATCCCAAGATCTGGTCGACTCTTCCGCGCGGCTTACAAAGGCTGCTGGCGATCAACAACACGCTGCTTGGGCGCATGGTCTTGGGCCCAGCCATCGGTCAGGTTTTGTTTCTGCGCGACGAATGGCGAGGCGCGCGGCATTGGGACAAGGATATCCTGCTGGCTTGGGCTTTGCACCTGCCGGGTGTGGCGGTGGTACTGTGGGTTGTTGCCCAGTCGGCCATGCCGGTTTGGGCCTATTTGATTTCTGCCTATTTCGGGCTGGGGCTGCTAAAAATACGGACCTTCCTTGAGCACCGTGCGCATGAAAAATCCCGTGCGCGTACGGTTATTATCGAAGACCGGGGCCCGCTGGCTTTTCTGTTTCTGAACAACAACCTGCACGTGGTTCATCACATGAACCCCAACGCCCCGTGGTACCAGTTGCCGCAACTGTATGAAGACGGCAAGGATAGGTATCTGGCCTGCAATGAGGCTTACGTGTACCGGTCTTACGCGCAGATTTTCCGACAGTATCTGCTTCGCGCGAAAGACCCTGTGCCGCATCCGCTCTGGCCAAAGTCCTGATTTGACGACACAACGGGTGGCATGAGTCTCTGGATCCCTGTCACCATCGCTGCCGCCAGTTTTCAGACGGTACGTTTCATGCTGCAAAAGTCGCTGAGCAGTGTGAAACTGTCTGCGGCTGGCGCAACGTTTGCGCGCTTTGCTTATTCCATGCCGTTGGCTGCTGCAGGGTTGCTGGTCGCTTTGCAGGTAACGGGGGCAAGCCTGCCAACGCTCAGCCCTTTGTTCTGGCTATACGCGGTGATCGGCGGGACGGCGCAAATACTGGCGACGATTTGTGTTGTTGCCCTGTTCAAGCAGCGCAACTTTGCGGTGGGGATCACCTTTAAGAAAACCGAGGTGATACAAACAGCGATTGTCGGCTTTCTGGTTCTGGGGGATCGCGTGTCAGCGGGTGCGCTTGTGGCCATTCTGTTGGGGCTTGCCGCAGTTTTGCTGCTGTCGAAAACACCCGGAGGTGATGGGGCTTGGTGGCGGCATCTGACCAACCGCGCCTCTCAACTGGGGCTTGGTTCGGGTGTGTTGTTTGCGTTTTCCGCTGTCAGCTATCGCGGTGCTTCGTTGCAGCTGGGTGAGGTCGATGCGTGGTTTCGGGCCTTGGTCACTTTGGCCGCCGTAGTAACGTTTCAATTTCTCAGCATGGGGCTATGGCTGTTGTGTCGGGACCGGTCCGAGTTGATTGCAGTCTGGCAAACGCGGTCCACCGGTATCTTTGTCGGGCTGACCAGTCTGGGCGGGTCGTTTTGCTGGTTCTGGGCGTTCACTTTGCAGAATGCGGCATATGTCAAAGCTTTGGGGCAGGTCGAATTGCTCCTCAGCTTGATGGCCTCGACATTGTTCTTCCGTGAAACGATCACCCGGCGAGAGATCGCCGGAATGACTTTACTGGGGCTTTCGATACTGGCTCTGGTGCTGGCAATTTAGCCAGCACGACGCTCATCAAAGCTAAGAGCGATAAAGCTGGGCAGATGATCACCCATCCCCACAACAACCGGACCGTTATCAGCCTTGCGGCCTCGACCGCGCCCTTTCGGTTCGCGCTCTTTCCGGGTGTCCTTAGCGCCTTCCTGGTCTTTGGCCCTTTTCTCGGGCTTCGGTTTCTCAGATTTGGGCTTTTCGGGCTTGGCCTCTTCCTTGACCGGGTTGTCGATGCGCGGGATGTCTTTCTGGATCAGCTTTTCGATTGCATCCAAAGCTTTCTCATCACGGCCCGAGCAAATCGTGATGGCCTTGCCTTCGCGCCCGGCGCGACCGGTGCGGCCGATGCGGTGGACGTAGTCCTCGGCATGGCCGGGCACGTCGAAGTTGAACACGTGACTGACCGAAGGAATATCCAAACCCCGCGCGGCGACGTCCGAGGCCACCAACAGGCGCAAGGATCCATCGCGGAACCCGTCCAGCGTTTTCATGCGCTGCGACTGGTCCAGATCACCATGGATCGCGGCAGCGTTATAGCCGTATTTCTTCAGCGATTTCGCGCAGATATCCACATCTGTCTTACGGTTGCAGAAGATGATCGCGTTGGTGCACTTGTCGCCCTCGGCATCGATCAACGCACGCAGAACTTTGCGTTTGTTGCTGGCCTCACGATCGCGGCGACCGCCTTTGAACATGACGACGCACTGTTCGATGGTCTCGGATGCGGTGGCCTGACGGGCAACCTCAATCCGGGCAGGGGCGGATAGGAAGGTGTCGGTGATGCGTTCGATCTCAGAGGCCATGGTGGCCGAGAAGAACAGGGTTTGGCGCGTGAACGGCGTCAGCGAGAAGATGCGTTCGATATCGGGGATAAAGCCCATGTCCAGCATCCGGTCGGCTTCGTCCACCACCATGATCTGAACACCGGTCAGCAAAAGCTTGCCGCGTTCGAAATGGTCCAGCAGGCGACCCGGCGTGGCGATCAGAACGTCAACGCCCCGGTCGATCAGAGCCTCTTGCTCCTTGAAGCTGACGCCGCCGATCAACAGCGCTTTGGTCAGTTTCAGGTGCTTTGTGTAGGTGTCGAAATTCTCTGCCACCTGCGCGGCGAGTTCCCGTGTCGGGCACAGAACCAGCGAACGCGGCATGCGTGCACGGGCGCGGCCACGGGCCAGCAGGGTAATCATCGGCAAGGTGAAGCTGGCGGTTTTGCCAGTGCCAGTCTGCGCAATCCCCAGAACATCGCGACCTTCCAGAGCGGGCGGAATCGCACCTTCCTGGATCGGAGTGGGGGTTTCGTATCCGGCTTCCTCAATGGCTTTGAGGACCTTTGGGTTCAGGTTCAGTTCGTTAAACTTTGTCATGTAAGTCCGGTTTTTGCGGACACTTGACCTGGCCCGCGCGTCAAAGATGTGCCGGGCCCGGATGGCCATGCGCGCAATGCGCCTGTTCGGCTTGGGGGCGGACATAACAAAAACGTAGGTCAGGGTCAAATGAAGTCGGCTTAATGCGGGGCACGCAGACCGTTCGCAAGATTTTCCGCAACAATTCAGCAGCTTCCGGGGAAGTGTTTCGCCATTTTTTCATCCAAATCCAGGGGGCGGTGCCGCAACAGGCCGTGCCGGTCCAGTCGAGCGCACACTTCGGGGTCTGCGCCGCTCATTTCATCGAAAAACGCGCGCAGCCCTTCCATGCCCTGTTCGTCCTCAATCCAGTTGAGCAGTTCGTTCTTGTTCAGCCCGCCTTGCTCGCGCGGGACATTGGGGGCCATGCCTGCCTGATAAGAGCCGCGATCCATGCGAAATTGGTAATGCCCGATCCAGTGATCCCAATCAGGGGCGTGACGGTGGCACAGCTCGACCTCGGGCAGCTCGTATTTGCAAGGCAGCAGCTTTTTGTTCTGAAACAGGTTGTGGATGCGGAAGTTCAGGTATTTCAGGCCGGTGCGAACGAACAGCTTGCCTTGCACATGGCTGAGAAAACCGCCCAGAACAAATGCTCCATAGGTTGGATAGATGGCTTCGACCAGAGCCTCGCGGTTGGGGCCCTGGGGGATGTGTGCCTTGTACAGATCGTCACCGCCAGCCAGGGCTTCTATAGGGCGGACGCGTGCGGCGTTGAGGTTGGGCGGCACGTTGCCCAGCACTTCGGCGATCGGGGTCGGGGACCAAAGAAACTCGTCTACATCGATATGCGTCAGCCAATCCAGGGGCGTGTTGCGATAGGCAAATGTCGCGTGAACCGTCTGACGGACCTGATGCTTTTCCGGCCTTGCACGTCCTCGCTTTTCCCAAAACGCATCGTCGCAAACCCGCACGCGCACTTTGGGGTGCATCCTGAGCGCTCGAAAGGTGTGCCGGTTGGGTTCGTCCATGTAGATATACATGAAGTCTGCGCCCAGCTCGAGGTGATGTGCCACAAACCGCAGTACGTTCTCGGTCGAGCCCCGAACCATCGAGACGATACCCCAGGTGGTCATGCGCGCGTCGCGCGGGAATCGCGCATCCGTTTCAGGCGGCGAAAGATACCGCCTGGGTCTTTGTTAAGTTCCGTCATCAGATGATCGACCAACGGCGCGATGGTCGGGTCGTGCATTGCCCGGGTCCAGATCGGGGCGATAAGATTGACAGCCAACCCACCTTTTTCAAAGGAAAAACCCTTCATCTGAAAGGGCAAATCTACATGGTTTTTGTCTTCGAACCGAAAGGGCGTGTCCGGGGCCAGGCCCGAGAACAGGCGTTCGAATTCATAGAGTTTCATCAGACCAAACAGCATCCGCAACGCGTGACCCACCTCGCGCTGTGTCGCCGTCTGGCCGTGGTCCGCAAATGTCTGAGCCGAAGACACCAGCCAGCGCAGGTCGAGTGCGACCAACAGGTGATCGGACTGTTCGTCCCACAACCGGCAGAACAGGGTTGGCGCGTGGCGGGGAAAGGACCGTTTTCTAAGGTTCGAAATCAATTGAGCATTCAGAAAGGCCAATTCCGATTGACCAACGAACTCGCGCGCGATTTGGGCGCGTTTGCGATCCCACGTGGTGCTGCGTCCGGCCGGCACTTCGGTGGCGCTGTCGGGAACCGTGCGTCTGGCTAGATCATCCAGATCAACGTCGGGATCGGGCAGGGTGAGGGCGCCGAACTGAAACGGACTGCGCCGGTTCTCATAGCTGTCCAGCATGTCTGGCAGACCACCGGGATAGGTCAGTTCGTCGTCACTCATGTGCGCAGGATTGCACAGCCGGGTTCGGCTGCGCAATCAGCCAGTTGGATCACACCATCATCTCTTTTGTCGCGGTCAGGTTTAGCGCCGGATAGTCGCGCACGACCCGGTCGATGTCCCATTGCAGGCGCGTCAGATAGACGATGTCACCGTCATGATCATGGGCGATGTGCTGCTTGTTTGCGTTGACGAACTTCTCGACCTCGGCCTTGTCACCGCTGACCCATCGGGCCGAGGTGAATTGCGACGCCTCGAACCGCACGGGCAGCCCGTATTCCATCTCGATCCGGCTGGCGAGCACTTCGAATTGCAGCGCGCCGACAACGCCGACGATAAAGCCCGACCCGATTGAGGGTTTGAACACTTTGGCCGCGCCTTCTTCGGCGAATTGCATCAGGGCTTTTTCCAGATGCTTGGCTTTCATCGGATCGCCCGCACGAACACCTTGCAGCAGTTCCGGCGCAAACGAAGGAATGCCGGTCACGCGCAGCGCCTCGCCCTCGGTCAGCGTATCGCCGATGCGCAGTTGGCCGTGGTTCGGGATGCCGATGATGTCCCCAGCCCAAGCCTCTTCGGCCAGTTCTCGGTCGGATGCAAGGAACAGCACCGGATTCGAGATCGCCATGGGCTTTTTGGACCGCACATGCGTCAGCTTCATGCCGCGTTTGAAATGGCCTGACGCCATGCGCACAAAGGCCACCCTGTCGCGGTGCTTTGGGTCCATATTGGCCTGCACCTTGAAGACAAAGCCTGCGACTTTCTTTTCGTCGGGCGCAATCTGACGCGGTTCCGCCGATTGAACCTGCGGCTGTGGGCCATAAGCACCGATACCTTCCATCAGCTCTTTGACGCCAAACGAGTTGATCGCCGAACCAAACCAGATCGGGGTCATGTGGCCTTCCAAAACCGCCTGCGGGTCAAGTGCTGGCAGCAGTTCGCGCGCCATCTCGACCTCTTCCAGCAGCTTTTCCAGAAGATGCTCGGGCACATGTTCGGCCAATTTTGGGTCGTCCAACCCGTTGATTTCGATGCTTTCCGCCACCTTGTTGCGGTCAGCGCGGTCCATCAGTTCCAGCCGGTCACGCAGCATGTCGTAACAGCCGATGAAGTCACGGCCCACGCCAATCGGCCAGGCCGCTGGCGTAACGTCGATGGCCAGCATTTCCTGAATTTCGTCGATAATCTCGAACGTATCGCGGCTTTCGCGGTCCATCTTGTTACAGAAGGTCAGGATCGGCAGATCGCGCAGGCGGCAGACCTCGAACAGTTTCTGCGTCTGGCTTTCCACACCCTTCGCACCATCGATCACCATGACGGCCGCGTCCACCGCAGTCAGCGTGCGATAAGTATCCTCTGAAAAGTCCGAGTGGCCGGGCGTATCCACCAGATTGAAGCGGAAATTGTCATAGTCGAACGACATGGCCGATGCGGAAACCGAGATGCCCCGATCCTTTTCCATCTGCATAAAGTCCGACCGCGTCCGCCGTGCCTCGCCCTTGGCGCGCACCTGACCGGCCATTTGGATCGCGCCCCCATACAACAGGAACTTTTCCGTCAACGTGGTCTTGCCCGCATCCGGGTGCGAGATGATGGCGAATGTCCGGCGACGGGCGATCTCGGGCGGCAGGGTTGGTTGGTTCGAGGTATCAAGCATGAGCGCGCGTATATGCGGGGAAACCCGCCGAAGCAAGACAAAGGGGGTGGTTCGAATCATGTGCCTGTGGCAATAAGAACATATAGTGAACAAATAATGGAGAGGAACAATGAATTTGAAAGAGATTGCAGATGAACTGGTCGCCGGATGCCGTGAGGACCGTGCCAAGGAAAACCTGTCTAAGCTATATGCTCCCGATGCTGTTTCGGTCGAAGGGCAGGACTTTCAAGGCATGGGGCGCGAAACCCACGGCGTGGAAGCCATACGTGGCAAGCATGAGTGGTGGGAAAGTGCCCATGAAGTCTCGGGGGCTTCCGTCAGTGACCCGTTTCCCCATGGTGACGACCGTTTTGCCGTGATTTTCGAAGTGCAGGGCACTGTGAAGGAAACTGGTGAATCCTTCGATATGCGCGAAGTGGGCGTCTACCACGTGGCCGACGGCAAAATCGTGCGGGAAGAGTTCTTTTATTGATGAACGAACCGTTTCTGGTCTTCTTTGTCTGGCCAGTGCTAGACATGCGCACGAAGACAGGCAAAGGGGATCAGAATGGATCTGGGTATTCAGGGAAAACGTGCGCTGGTGTGTGCCAGTAGCAAAGGGTTGGGATTGGGCTGCGCCGAGGCGTTGGCCGAAGCAGGCGTTGATCTGGTGATGAACGCGCGAGGTTCTGACGCTTTGGAGGCTGAGGCTGCGCGTCTTCAAAATGACTACGGCGTCAAGGTGAACACCGTTGCCTGTGATGTCACCACAGCCGAAGGGCAAGAGGCCGTGATTGATGCGGCGCAGGGCGTTGATATTCTTGTGACAAATGCAGGTGGTCCCCCTCCGGGATTGTGGTCGGATTGGGATCGTGACGACTTCATTAAGGCGTTGGATGCCAACATGCTGACGCCGATTGCGTTTATGAAAGCACTGTTGCCCGGAATGATCGACAAAGGATGGGGCCGTGTCGTCAACATCACGTCGCAATCTGTGCGTGCTCCGATCCCGGCCTTGGGGTTGTCGAACGCGGCGCGCACGGGTCTGACCGGATATGTGGCCGGCACGTCGCGTCAGGTTGCGCCCTTTGGGGTCAATATCAACAACCTGCTGCCGGGAATTCATGCCACCGACCGGGCGAATTCACTGGACAGCGGTGTCGCATCGCAACAAGGCATTTCGATGGATGAGGCACGTGCAAACCGAGCAGCCACGATCCCTGCACGCCGCTACGGCACGCGGCAGGAATTCGGTGCAGCTTGTGCGTTTCTTTGTTCGCAACAGGCAGGTTTCATAGTCGGGCAGAACATTCTGCTGGACGGTGGCGCCGGAAACATGACGATGTAAATATGGCTCAGAATTTCTCTTTAAAAGACCAGTTGTTCAATGCGGAAAAAACCCGCTATCTCGCGGGTTTGTTTGACGCAGCTGATGCGTCTTTTGATGCCGAGGCGTTTCATGCGCAGGTCATGTCGCGTCTGCTGGAACTGGAACTGAAAGAGAGAATGGCCTGGATTTCAGACTGTCTTCAACAGGCCGTGCCGGGGGATCTGCCAACGGTAGCCCCCGTTATCCTGCGCGCTTTGCCGCCGCCTTTGGACCCCACGAAAACAGATGACGATTTCGGAGACTTCATCTTTGCCCCCTTGGGCGAATGGGTGGCGGCGATCGGGCAGGATCATGTGGAACTGGCGTTGGATGTGTTGGAGGAGATAACACAGCGGTTTTCCATGGAGTGGGCCATTCGCCCGTTTCTGAACCAAGCCCCTGATGCTGTGATAAAGCGGATGCAACAGTGGTGCAGCCATGACAGTTATCACGTGCGCCGGTTGGTTAGCGAGGGCACACGCCCCCGGTTACCATGGGGACAGGGGATTGATCTGGAATTGACCGATCCGCTACCGCTGCTGGACCAGCTGCACGGGGACGGCACACGCTATGTCACCCGGTCTGTGGCCAACCATCTGAACGACATCACCAAGAAGAACCCCGAACTGGTATTGGAACGCTTGAAAAAGTGGCGCGTTGCTGGGCAACAAAACACGGCCGAGTTGGATTGGATGACGTCGCACACATTGCGCGGGCTGGTGAAAGCGGGACACCCTGAGGCGATGAAGGTGCTGGGGTTTGATCCGGATGCTGAAATAGCTGCGTCAATTAATGTGGTTTCTGAAGCCCGGATTGGCGACGCGCTTGAGTTTTCAGTTGCCCTAACCGGTGCAGGCGAACAGCCGGTTCTGGTGGATTATATCGTTCATTTCCAACGCCCTGGCGGGAAAACCTCAGCTAAGGTGCACAAGCTCAAGCAGGCGGCGCTGAAGAATGGTCGCTTGCACCTGAGCAAACGTCATAAGCTGAAGGGCGACGCCACAACGTTCAAACTGGTGCCCGGTGCGCATCGTCTTGAGGTGCAGGTGAACGGCAAGGTTCGCGCGGGTGTCGATTTCGAGCTGCTGGGCTAGGCTCAGATAAAAAGTTCACGCTTTTGTAAAAAACGCGGGCTTTGGATTGCTTGACGCAGCGCGCTGCATTACCTGCGAAACAACCATGTGTGAAGGGAAGACTGCGATGAAGCATGAGTCGGTGCAGAATTACTATGGTGAAGTCCTGCAAAGCAGCGCGGATTTGCAGACCAATGCGTGCTGTACGCCTGATGACATGCCAGATCATGTGAAAAAGATCCTCTCGAAAATCCATGACGACGTGCTGACACGGTACTACGGCTGTGGTCTGATCGCGCCTCTGGATCTTGAGGGCATGTCGATCCTCGATCTGGGCTGTGGCGCGGGGCGTGACGTCTATGCTTTGTCAGCCATGGTGGGCGAAACGGGCCGGGTTGTTGGGGTCGACATGACGCCCGAGCAGTTGGATGTTGCCCGTGCGCATCAGGACTATCACGCCCAAGCCTTTGGGCACGCCAAAAGCAACGTAGAATTCCATCACGGGTTTATCGAAAAGCTGGATGAGTTGGACTTGGAGCCCGGATCCTTCGACATCATCGTGTCAAACTGCGTCATCAACCTGGCCACTGACAAAGATGCGGTTCTGCGCGGCGCCCATCGGCTGCTGAAAGAAGGCGGCGAGATGTATTTCTCGGACGTCTACGCAGACCGCCGTATCCCGCAGGCGATGGCCGAGGATGAAGTGCTGTATGGCGAATGCCTGTCGGGTGCATTGTACTGGAATGATTTCCTGTCGATGGCCCGTAAGGCCGGTTTTGGTGATCCAAGACGCGAAACGCACCGTCCGTTGACTATCGAAAATCCCGCGCTCGAAGCACGTGTGGCACCGCTTAAGTTCCTGTCGGCGACGTATCGATTGTTCAAACTGCCCGCGCTGGAACCGGCTTGCGAAGATTACGGCCAGGCGGTGATCTATAAGGGCACTGTACCCAACGCCCCGCATGAGTTTGTTCTGGATGATCATCACATCATCGAAACCGGCAAGGTCTTTCCGGTCTGCGGCAACACATGGATGATGCTGCAGGATACGCGGTTCGCGCGGCACTTTGACTTTATCGGTGACTTCTCGACCCATTACGGCATCTTCGAAGGCTGCGGCGGTGAAAGCCCGTTTGAGGCCGTGGGTGAAACCGCATCTTCGGGCGGCGGCTGTTGCTGATCCCTTGCGCCTGAGGGGCGGGGTTGCTATCCCCGCCTAAGCCCGATGGAATTGATCGGGAAAGGCAATTGGGGTCCATCGGTGACAGGTAACGCAACTCCTCCACGTCTGGAAATTCGCAACATTATCCGCCGCTTCGAGGGGCGGGTTGTGGTGGATGACGTGTCACTGACCGTTCAGGCGGGCAAGGTGACGTGTTTGTTGGGGCCGTCGGGCTGCGGCAAATCCACGACGCTGCGCATGATCGCCGGGGTCGAGATGCAGGACTCGGGCGAGATATACGTAGATGGCAAGCTGATTTGCGACACTGTCTTCCGGGTTCCCCCGGAACGGCGAGAGATTGGCCTGATGTTTCAGGATTTCGCGCTGTTTCCACATCTGAGCGTGGCCAACAATGTCGCTTTTGGCCTGAAAGGCAGCAAGGATGAAAAACGCGCCCGGGTTGAAGAACTGCTTCGCAAAGTAGATCTGATGCGCTTCATCGACGGGTTTCCGCATCAGTTGTCTGGGGGTGAGCAGCAGCGTGTGGCGCTGGCCCGCGCCTTGGCACCGCGCCCTCGGATCATGTTGATGGATGAGCCGTTTTCTGGTCTCGACAACCGTCTGCGTGATGGCATTCGGGACGAAACGCTGTCCATCCTCAAGGAAGAGGACGCCGCCGTTTTGCTGGTCACGCACGAGCCGGAAGAGGCGATGCGCATGGCGGATGAGATCGCGCTGATGCGGCGTGGTAAGGTGGTGCAGCAAGGCGCGCCCTATAACGTTTACACTCGACCAGCAGATAAAGCTGCCGTGGCTTTTTTCAGTGATGTCAACGTGTTGCGGGCGCAAGTCAATGGGGCGTTGGCTGATACGCCGTTTGGTCAGTTTCTTGCGCCAGGTATCCCGGATGGAACAGATGTCGAAATTGTATTCCGCCCGCAGCACGTCAAGCTGGACTTTGACCGCAACGGTAAGGGGCCTTCGCCTACGCCCTCGGCTGGTGTGGCTGCGCGGGGCGTGGTCGAGCGTGCGCGCTTTCTTGGAAACGAAAGCCTTGTAGAGTTTCGCATGGATTATGATGGCTCAATCCTCAAGGCGACGGTTCCAAATGTCTTTGTGCCGGGTCCGGGTCGCGTCATGTGGCTGACCATTCGCCGGGACAGGTGTTTTGTATTCCCCGAGAGCAAAACCTGACCTGACGATTTCCACCCAAGTGGTGCGCGAAAGCCTCAGATTGCAGTCCTGCGTCGCTTGCCGCAACGCAGGCCGGGGTCTATCAAGGGCCAAACGCGGGGGTAAAACGGGCATATGCGTATTCTTCTGACCAATGATGACGGGATCAACGCTCCGGGCTTGATCACGCTTGAGGCGATTGCGGCCGAACTGGCTGGGCCGGATGGCGAAGTTTGGGTGGTTGCGCCTGCCTTCGAGCAATCCGGGGTCGGGCATTGCATCAGCTACACCCATCCCACAATGATCGCCAAGCTGAGCGAGCGGCGCTATGCAGCCGAAGGGTCGCCTGCGGATTGCGTTTTGGCGGGGCTGCATGATGTGATGGCAGACTGCCGACCCGACCTGGTTTTATCCGGTGTAAACCGGGGGAACAACTCGGCTGAGAACACGCTTTATTCCGGCACGATTGGTGGTGCGATGGAGGCAGCCCTGCAAGGTGTGCCCGCAATTGCACTGTCGCAGTATTTCGGCCCGCGCAATCTTGGGCTGGATGATCCGTTTGAGGCCGCTGCCCGCTTTGGCGCTGATCTGGTCCGGCGTATTCTGGATGCCAATCCGGCCGAGCAGGGCGATTACCGCTTGTTCTACAACGTGAATTTCCCACCTGTTCCTGCAGATGAGGTGCTGGGCACGCGCGTTGCAGCGCAGGGCTTCCGGCGCGACACGCATTTCTCGGTCGAACCGCACAGCTCGCCCTCGGGGCGGCGGTTCCTGTGGATCAAAGGCGGTTATCAGCACAACCCAACCGCCCCGGGCACCGATGCGGCGGTCAATCTGGAAGGCTATATCTCGGTCACGCCAATGCGTGCCGACCTGACCGCCTACGACATGCTGGAGGCATTGAAGGCAGTCGAATGAGCGGACTGGACCCTGAAACCGTAATGCAGTTCCTGTTTGCCCTGCGCAAACGGGGCGTGACCGATGCGCGCGTTCTGGCAGCGATGGAGCAGGTGGACCGGGGCCGGTTTGTCACCGGTCTGTTTGCAGACCGCGCTTATGAGGACATGCCGCTTCCGATTGCCTGCGGCCAGACGATCAGCCAGCCTTCGGTTGTCGGGCTGATGACGCAGGCGCTGGATGTGCGTGCACGGGACACAGTGCTCGAGATTGGCACTGGTTCAGGCTATCAGGCGGCGATCCTGTCCAAGCTGGCGCGCCGGGTTTACACGGTCGAACGCCACAGGCGGTTGGTCAATGAAACGGGTAAGCTGTTTGCCGACCTGGGACTGACGAATATCACTGCCATGTTGTCGGATGGATCCTTTGGTTTGCCGGAACAGGCGCCGTTTGATCGGATCATTGTGACCGCTGCGGCCGAAGACCCTCCGGGCCCGCTCTTGGCGCAGCTGAAAATCGGGGGTATTATGGTTTTACCCGTGGGTCAGTCGGACGCCGTGCAGCAGTTGATCAAAGTGACGCGCACCGAAACCGGTCTGGACTATGATGAATTGACGTCGGTTCGTTTTGTGCCCCTGCTAGAGGGGCTTGGGAAGGACGAGACGTAACAGGCTTTGTGAATTGGTCGCCGGAACCCCGGACAACAGGGGCAGGCTTTGAGGACAGAATTATGAAAGCAGTATCCAAATCAGCTATGCGTCGCTGCGCAACCGGACTGGTCGCTGTCGCCGTTTTGGCCGGGTGTGAAGGGCCCTTGGACTATGATCTGCGTGGGCAGGTCGGTGGGTTCTCGACTGCCGATGCGGCGCAAGCTTCCACCACATCGCGGCCCACACCGGACAGCCGGGGTGTGATCACTTATCCCAACTATCAGGTTGCCGTAGCCCGTCGGGGCGACACAGTGCGTGACGTTGCCGCGCGTGTTGGCCTGCCGGAAAGTGAGTTGTCGCGCTTCAACGGATTGCAGGCGACCGACAGTTTGCGAGAAGGCGAAGTGCTGGCCTTGCCGCGCTCGGTCGGCGCCGGTAGCGGGGTGGATATCGCTTCGGTGGCCGGAAGTGCGATCGATCAGGCCCCGGATACGGGATCGGTCCAGACAACGACATTGGAACCAGCGAAACCCGCGCCAACCGCCGCCCCTGTGCCTTCAGGGCCGGAACCGGTCCGGCACAAGGTCAAACGGGGCGAGACGGCCTATACCATCTCGAGGCTCTATCAGGTGCCGGTCGACGCGCTTGCGGAGTGGAACGGGCTTGGGCCCGATTTTACCGTGCGCGAAGGTCAGTTCTTGTTGATTCCAGTCAAGAACCAGCCCGCGCCACGGCAAAGCGCTGCGGCGGCTGCGGCACCTGTTGCGGCCACTGAAGTGACCGAGCCGGGGCAAGGATCGCCAACACCGACCCCGCCAAGCGCCACCCAGCCGCTGCCTGAAGAAAAAGTAGCACCCAAAGCTGAGGCACCGGATGTGACGGCCGAAGCCCCGACCAATACGCGCTCTTCAGCCCTTTCACTACCAGTGAGCGGTACCATCATCCGTGGCTACAACAAGGGCAAGAATGAAGGCATCGACATAGCCGCAGCACCCGGTACGGCTGTAACAGCGGCCGAGGCAGGTACGGTTGCGGCGATAACGGCGGATGCGGATCAGGTTCCGATCATCGTGGTTAAACACAAAAACGATCTGCTGACAGTTTATGCCAACGTAGACGACATTACCGTAAAGAAAGGTGACCGCGTGCGTCGTGGTCAAAAGCTGGCGCAGTTGCGGGGTGGAGACAACGCCTATGTACATTTTGAAGTGCGCAAAGGGTTCGAGTCTGTTGATCCAGAGCCCTACCTGAAGTGAGGATGAATGGCCCGTTTCGGGCCATGCCTCCGGCGGGAGTATTTTTGAAAAGATGAAGAAGGTCAGACGTTTGGGTCGTAGTCGCTCAGGCGTTTGCCGGGTTCGTCCGCAAAGAGTTCCGGCAACGGCGCGATAGTTTCGATCAGGTCGATACGGAAGACGCGGAAACCCTGACGAAGTTCGCACCAAGCGGTGAGGGTCCAGACGCGGCCCCAGTATTCCATGTGAAGCGGGCGGATGGTGCGTTCGGTCAGAACCCCGTCGATCCTTTGATATGACAAGCGAAGTTTCTGGCGCGATTTGATGGCCGAGCGGATCGGGGCCATATGTGCCAACCCACGGGCAGCATCTGCAAAGGGGTAGACGGCGAACTTCCATGCGTCGGCTTCGGCTACTACCTGCGTGGGCAAGACGGCATCGATTTTGTCAGCCAGAGAATTGGCAGCGGCTTTCAGGTCAGGATCGGCGGCCTCGGCCACGATAGCCATACCGAGGTTGAGCGCTTCAAGCTCGGCTGTAGTCAGGTTCAGCGGGGGCAGGGTGATCTGCTCGCGCACCATGTAGCCCACGCCGCGTTCGCCTTCGACCGGAACACCCGAAGCCACCAGCGTATCCATATCGCGATAGATGGTGCGGACCGATACCTCGAGCCGGTCCGCAATGTCCTGCGCACGGTGCAGTTTGCCGTCGCGCAGGATCTGTATGATGTCAAAAAGACGATCCGTGCGGCGCATATTACGCCGTCCAGACCGCGCTTAGGCGGTCATGTTCCATAACACGTTCTCGTGGCGCATCTGAATGCTGTCAGGATTGATGGCTGCCATCAGACCGGCGCAGAAGTCCTGTTGTGGGAATTGCGCGGCGGCGTCTTTGGCCGCCTTCATGTCCGTCCAGACGACATAATCGGTCCAACGCCCGTCTTCGCCCTGGCTCAACTGGCGATGGGCGAAGCCCGGTGCGCTGCGGACAAAGGCTTCTGAGGCTTGGCTGAGTTTCACAAATTCTTCCGGTGTGGTGCCATTGGCAAGGGTGAAGGTGACGATTTCAGCAACATGGGTCATTTGGGTCTCCGTTGACCAGGTTTCGATATCGTCTTCGTAATGCTGCCCAACTGACATAAACCTGTCAGTTGGAAAATGCGAGCCCTTAGATTCTGCGGGATCACATCAATTTTTACCTTCAAACAGCACTTGTTCCCTTTTGAGGCAACGCATCCGGGCGTAAACACAGAGCCAGTTCATATTCCCGGCACGTAAGGGTGCCGATGAAAGAGGAGAAAAGACATGCTCAACAATATCGGCCTTCCCGGTCTTCTGCTGATCGCCGTTGTAGTTCTGGTTCTGTTTGGCCGCGGCAAGATCAGCTCGCTGATGGGTGAAGTTGGCAAAGGTATCACCGCGTTCAAGAAGGGCGTGAAGGATGGCACGGAAGAGCTGGAACAAGACGCGTCCGAGATGGCTAAGGACGTCACTCCTGAAACCGAGAAAGACAAGGCGTAAGCGCAGATGTTTGATCTGGGCTGGACCGAGCTTCTGGTCATCGGCATCGTTGCCCTGATCGTTGTGGGGCCAAAGGACCTGCCGGTATTGTTCCGCAATGTCGGGCGTTTTGTCGGCAAAGCCCGTGGCATGGCGCGCGAATTCAGCAGCGCCATGAACGAGGCTGCGGATCAGGCTGGCGTGAACGAGATCAAGAAAGGTCTCGACGCTGCCGCGAATCCTGTGGGTTCTGCCATGGACGGTGTCAAACAAGCCGCGCAGGATATGGCCAAAAGCATCGATCCTACCAAGTTCGATCCTGACAGCGAAACCGGCAAACTGGCGGCAGAACGGGCCGAGCAGGCCAAGAAAATTCAGGCCACCACAGCACGTGCCGCTGCCGAACGCAAAGCCAAGGAAGCCGCCGACGCATTGGCCAAAGCGGAAGAGGCCGAGGCTGCGCTGAACACTGAAAGCAAAACATGAGCAAGACCGACGAGATCGAAGATACCTCGGCCCCCCTGATCGAGCATCTGGCTGAGCTGCGCACACGGTTGATACACTGTGTCGTGGCTTTTCTGATCGGGATGATCATCTGCTTTACCGTGGCCACGCCGCTTTTTAACTTTCTGACCAATCCCCTATGCGAGGTACTGACCGAGCGTGGACAGGATTGCGGCCTGATTTTCATCTCGCCGCAAGAAGGTTTCTTTGTGGCCATCAAGGTCTCGTTGCTGGGCGGGTTCATTCTGGCGTTTCCCTATATCGGGATGCAGATGTGGCGCTTTGTGGCGCCGGGGCTGTATAAGTCGGAAAAGAACGCGTTTTTGCCCTTCATGCTGGCCTCGCCCTTCATGTTCCTTCTGGGCGCAAGCTTTGCCTTCTATGTCGTTACGCCACTGGCCTATGATTTCTTCCTTGGGTTCCAGCAATTTGGTGCTGAAGGTGAAGCTGTGGCAGATGGTGCAACTGCTGCACCTCTGAGCGTGGTTTTCCAGGGCTCAGCACAGGAATACCTGAACCTGACGATCAAGTTCATCGTGGCTTTCGGGCTGTGCTTCCAACTGCCGGTTCTTTTGACCCTCATGGGTAAGGCAGGGCTGGTGAGCGCCGAAGGCCTGGGTGCCGTGCGCAAATATGCAGTCGTAGGCATTCTGGTGCTGGCTGCTATCGTGACACCCCCGGATGTAATCACGCAGATCATTCTCTTTGTTGTGGTTTATGGCCTTTACGAAATTTCGATCTTCCTGGTCGCTCGGGTCGAACGCAAGCGCGAAGAACAGCTGCGTGCCGACGGCTATTACGACGATGAAGAGGCCGAAGCGGATGCCGATCATATGCAGGATTACGAAGAAAAATCGTGATCTATAGAAAATACTGAACAAGGCGTGCCGATCTCTGGCGCGCCTTTTTCGTTTCCGCCTCTTGTTGCGCCGGAAGGAACATGGTTTGAACGCCAAAACGACCGGAGGCCCCTATGGATGATCAAGCCCTGAACCGTATTGCTGATGCGCTGGACCGCATGGCACCGGCCCCATTGGCTGCCCCGGATTTTGACGAAGCCCCTGCATTTGTCTGGCATGTGGAACCCGACCGGTTAGAGCCGGTGAAGCAGGTCAATCGCGTCGATTTGGACTTGTTGGTCGGCATCAATCGGTCGCGCGACACCTTGCTTGATAACACGCGTCGGTTTGCCGCCGGATACAAGGCGAACAACGCGTTGTTGTGGGGCGCGCGGGGCATGGGGAAATCCAGCCTTGTCAAGGCAGTGCACGGAACCCTGCAATCGGACCATCCGGATTTGAAGCTGGTCGAATTGCAACGCGAGGATATGGCGTCGGTTGCACGCCTTCTGAACCATCTGCGCGCTGCGCCGCACCGGTTCATCCTGTTCTGCGACGATCTTTCGTTCAGCCATGATGACCAGCATTACAAATCGCTCAAGGCCGTTCTGGACGGTGGCATTGAAGGTCGCCCGGAAAATGTTGTGTTCTACGCCACCTCGAACCGTCGTCACCTGATGCCAAGGGACATGATCGAAAACGAACGCTCCAGTGCCATCAACCCTTCCGAGGCGGTTGAGGAAAAGGTTTCGCTGTCCGACCGTTTTGGGCTTTGGCTGGGCTTTCACCCCTGCGATCAGGACGAATACCTGGCCATGATTGACCGCTATTGCGCGGCCTATGGCGTATCGGTCGATGCAGGCACTCTGAGGGCCGAAGCCATTGAGTGGCAAGCCACGCGCGGCTCACGCTCCGGCCGCGTTGCCTGGCAATTCTTTGTCGATCTGGCCGGGCGCAACGGCGTTCACATCGCCTGATCCCAGCTTCATCTGGCCAAAAATACCTCCGCCGGAGGCATGGCCCGCAAGGGCCATTTCCTATAGCAGCGCCAGTATGCGCGCGGCTTCACTTGCCGTGCTGATCAACGCGTCCCGATCTTCTCCGGGATGGAACCGTGCGCGTACGGCGGTGGGCATAGGCGCAGGTTCGACAATTGAAACGCGTGGGCCGGTGCGTTCAGTTTCCGCAGCCCAACTGCGGGCCAGGGCCATCTGCGCGGCCTTGGTGGCCCCATAGATACCATAGAACTTCTCGCCAGCCTTCGGGTCGTCAAAGAACACCGCGTGGCCGTTTTCACCCAGCAGGGGCGTCACGTAGGGGATCAGAACCGAGGTCGCATTGGCGTTGGTGTTAACGGCCTTTGCCCACTCTTTGGGATCAATGAAATGAGTTGGTGTCAGGGCCGAGGTATGGATCGCGGTGTGCAACCAGAGATCCACCTTGCCCCATCGGTCGTGAATTCCTCTGCACAAGGTAGCCATGGCATTTGGATCGGTGATATCCATAGGGGCCAGCGTTGCCGAACCTCCCTTGGCCTTGATCCGGTCGTCCAACTCTTCCAGCCCGCCAGTGGTGCGCGCGACTGCAACTATGTGATACTCGGGCACCAACGCTTCGGCCAGGGCAGCGCCCAACCCGCGAGAGGCCCCGGTGACAAGGGCGATTTTGGTCTGATCGGTCATGGCTGCGGTTTGAACCCCTGCGCGCAGGGCGTCAAGTCGCGATTAGCTGCCGGGAATGGTGATCCGCTTGGTCTGGCCGCTTTGTCGCAGCATAATGCCATGTTCATCAATCGCAACAACCGTACCCGAAGCAACTCGGCTGCCGGTTTTCACCTCTTTCACGCGTCCGGAAGAAAGCCGCATAAGGGCCCGCAGATCGGCTTTTGGCCCAAAGACCCCAAGAACTGACACGGAATTCTTCTTCAACGCGCCACGCTGGGTGGCTGCGCTTTTGACTTTTGTATTCGACATGATCTGCGGCCTGGACCGTAGCCCAAACCCCTTTGTAAGTGAGTGGTGCGAGCCAAGTATCAAAACCGAAACGGAAGCTAAAGCGCATCACACACTGATGTCACCGAGACAAAAGTGCCCGACAAAAAAGCCCTTGAGATCACGCAGCATTCACCGCTGAGTTGTGGCAAAAACCCACTCATTACAACGGTTCGAAACGAAAGCAGTCGCCAAGCTGATAAAGCGAATCATTCGCCCTTAGCGTGGGGTGGTAAATGTAGGCCCGTTTAGCCAGACGCCAGCTTTGCTGCGTTCCACGACCCGCCCGGAACCTGCATATCTGCACGTTTCTGGCTGACGCGGCTGCTGTTTTCCAGATTGTCCAGATAATCCTCGCTGACGCTGCCGGTGATGTAGTTTCCGTCAAAGCACGAGCAGTCAAAGGCTTCGATCTCGGGGTTGCCTTCTTTCGCGGCCCAGATCAGGTCATCCAGATGCTGATAGAACAGCGCGTCCGCGCCCAATTCTTCCCGGATTTCTTCGATCTCTTTGCCGTTTGCTATCAGTTCGGCCTTGGTCGGCATGTCGATGCCGTAGACGTTGGGATATTTCACTGGGGGTGAGGCGCTGGCGACATAGACTTTTTTGGCACCTGCGTCGCGGCACATCTGAACGATCTTTTTGATGGTGTTGCCACGTACGATGGAATCGTCGATCAGCAGAACACTGTGACCATCAAATTCCAGCGGCACGGCGTTCAGCTTGCGGCGGACGGACTTCTGTCGCTCTGCTTGACCCGGCATGATGAAGGTGCGCCCGACATAGCGGTTCTTGACCAGACCTTCGCGATAAGGGATGCCTGTGATCTTTGCGGCTTCCAACGCTACAGGGCGGGCGCTGTCCGGCACCGGGATGATCCGGTCGATTTCCAGGCCGGACTCCTGAATCTGTTTGGCCAGTGTCTGACCCATGCGCATCTGGGTCTTGTAGACCGAAACACCGTCCAGCAGTGAGTCCGGGCGGGCCAGATAGACATACTCAAAGATACAGGGCGTCAGCTTGCCTTCAACTGCCTGGAACTCGTGCATGTTGCCGTCCAGATCGATCAGGATCGCTTCACCCGGACGCAGGTCACGCAGTTTCTCAAAGCCATTGATGCCAAAGGCCACATCTTCCGAGGCGAACGCATAATCATCCCCTGCGCCGTCCACTGTGCGTTTCGCAACCGACAAGGGGCGAATGCCAAACGGATCGCGGAAGGCCAGCATCCCAACGCCTGCGACCAGACAGATCACGGAATAAGCGCCCTGAACCCGCTCCATCGTCATCTTCACACCTGCAAACAGGTTGCGGATGGGTTCTGCATTGCCATTCACCTTGATCGCGTCAGCCACTTTGTCGGCCAACACGTTCAACAGGATTTCTGAATCTGAGGTAGTGCGCAGGTGACGGCTGTATTTGCCTGTAACTTTTTCGCGCTGCTCGGCTGTGTTTGTGATGTTGCCGTTGTGAACCAGATAGATACCATATGGCGCGTTCACAAAGAACGGTTGCGCTTCGGCCGCGCTGAGCGAACCTGCGGTGGGATACCGGACATGGCCCATGCCAACATGGCCCAGAAGGGTTTCCGCGTCCTGAGCATTGAACACATCCTTTACCAGACCGTTGGCCTTCTTTTCGCGGAAAAACTCGCCATTGAAGGTCACGATCCCCGAGGCATCCTGACCCCGATGCTGCAGCATCAGCAGCCCGTCATAGATCTCGGCAAACACATCATGTGTCCGGCTTGCGATTCCCAAAATCCCACACATTTACGGGGCTCCAACTTCTATGACGATTTGATCTGAGGACTGACCGTTTTACGGCTTCGGACAATCTGTGACGCGTGCGCGGCTGCAATGGAGGCAGAAGAAAATGACGCCAATAGGGCGACCATCATCACGACCAGCGCGCATTCATACAGAAAGAACAAGATCGGTGGCTCCGATTCCGTGGCGGGTTGGCCTCCACATAAAGCCTAATGGCGTGGCTGTCATCAAAGGATCACATTTACCAATTGCCGCAGGCTGAAATTGTGCACAACGGCTGATGTTCGGGAAACGGATGACATGTGCAGTCATATATGCTGTCATGCGCATGAATATGTATAATTCTGGATTGGAGAAACACCCAGAGGATCCGAATGTGGCAACATAAGTCTCAGCAAAAGAAACCGGAACGGGTCAAGCAACGGTGCCATCGATGCCGGGGCACGGGGCGCGCGCCCTGTCAGATCTGCAACGGCGCAGGCGAAGTTGTCAAAAGCCGCGATATACTTGGCAAACCGATCTCCAGCCGGTGTGATGGATGTTTTGGATTAAAAACGATCAAATGCACTGTATGCGGCGGGGAAGGTTTCACCTGACCCACAAGAAAAAAGCCCCGTCCGAACCGGGCTTTCGATGAAACATGGATTGGGCGGTGTTCAGCCTTCCGCAGGTGCAGTGGTCTCAGGCTGGGTGTTGCCTGCGGTGCAGCTGGCCACCAGTTCTTCGTATTGTGCGGTAACCCAGCCCAAAGCGGCCTCGGGGTTTTGTTCTTCGATCTGACCGCTGAACTGCTCAAACACCTTGGCCGAGCGGCTTTCGTCGACAATTGTGTACGACTGACCGGTCATAACGGTGTCGTAGACAAAGAAAGCGATCGCAACCAATAGGATGCCCCGCGCGATGCCAAAGAACAGACCAAGCGCCTGATCCAGACCACCCAAAGCCGAGCGTTGCACCAGTGACGAAAACAACGGCGTGAAAATGCTGACCACGATCAGCGCCACAGCAAAGACTGCAGCAAAGCCGGTGATGACCGAAAGCTCGCAACTGTCGCGCAGGAAATCTCCGACTACGGGGATCTCCTTGACCAGTGGGACGGCCTGCGGAGCAAAGATGAACGCCAGGACAGCCGCTGCGACCCAGCCTGCGATGGCCAGAACTTCGCGCATGAAACCACGTGAGTAGGCCAATAAGCCCGATAGCACGATGACCAGGGCGACGACCCCGTCAATTATTGTAAAACCTTCCATGGCCCTCGCCTGTTCGTTTTCTGCCCCTCAAGGCGCGACTTTAACCTGCTCCGAAGGTTTCGCCAACAAACCCAACCAAATCAGAGGGTCGGGTGAGTGACAGACCTGCCACAGTGCCGGTTTTGCCACCTGCCGGAGCAATTGCCGCTGTGAAACCAAGTTTTTGAGCTTCTTTCAACCTGTTTTCTGTCTGCGGAGCGGGTCTAAGTGCCCCAGATAGCGAGATTTCTCCGAAAACGACGGTGTCGGCGGGCAGGGCGGTGTCTTCACGCGCGCTGAGTAACGCAGCGGCAACCGCGAGGTCTGCGGCGGGTTCGCTGACCTTTAGCCCTCCGGCGACGTTTAGATAGACATCAAGGCCAGCAAAGGGGATTCCGCAGCGCGCCTCGAGCACAGCAAGGATCATGGCCAGCCGCCCGCTGTCCCATCCAACGACCGTGCGACGGGGCTGAGAATGGGGCGAAGGGGCGACAAGGGCCTGCAATTCGACCAGAACGGGGCGGGTGCCTTCGATACCCGCAAAGACAGCCGAACCGGGGCTGGGCGTGCCGCGTTCCGACAGGAACAGGGCGGAGGGGTTTGTAACCTGCGCCAGCCCTTTGCCGGTCATCTCGAAGACGCCGATCTCATCAGCAGGACCAAAGCGGTTCTTGACGGCGCGCAGAATGCGGAACTGGTGGCCGCGTTCGCCCTCGAAATACAGCACAGTGTCGACCATGTGTTCGACCACGCGCGGGCCCGCGATCTGACCTTCTTTCGTAACGTGGCCGACCATGATGATCGACACGCCATGTCGTTTCGCAAATGTGGTCAATTCATGGGCTGCGGCCCGGACTTGTGACACCGATCCGGGCGCGCTGTCCACATTGTCGGCCCACATGGTCTGGATCGAGTCGATAATTGCCAGACCGGGCTTTTCGGCCTCAAGCGTCGTGAGGATGTCGCGCAGGTTGGTTTCTGCGGCCAGTTGGACTGGCGCGTCCTCAAGCCCAAGACGACGTGCACGCATCCGGACCTGTGCGCTGGCTTCCTCGCCCGAGACGTAGATGGTTTTGACGCCGGCACGCGCAAACCGGGCAGCAGCCTGCAATAGCAGCGTGGATTTACCGATGCCCGGATCTCCGCCCACAAGAAGGGCAGAGGCCGGGACCAGACCACCGCCCAATACCCGGTCAAGTTCTTCAACGCCGCAAAGGGTGCGGGGCGGTGGGGTTTCCTCGGTCGACAAATCCGTGAGTGCAATGGACTGGCCGCGTTTGCCGCCGAGGGATTTCTTGGTCGGGCCAGCCGAAAGGGGCACGTCCTGAACGATGGTGTTCCATTCGCCGCACGCGTCGCAGCGTCCGGACCACCGCGTATGTGTTGCTCCGCAGGCCGAGCAGGAGAAAGAAGTCGTTTTTGCCATGCGGCCTTTGGTGCCCGAGCTTGGGCGGTTCTTCAAGCCCTTGTGGGCTTTCCTCACCTCCGGTGGCGCGCTGCGGTCTCAGGCCCCGAACGGGCCATCGCCCACAGCGGGCGCTGACGCGCCTATTCCGCCGCCCGAGGGGGGGACATCGCAACCACGCTGGACGCCTTTGAGGTGCTGTCTTTGCGTGGTGTTTGCAACTGAGTCGATAGTTCGGGCAACAGCTCGAACAGTTCATCCCGCAAGCGTGCCAATTGCGATTTGGCGATGGTCTCTTCCATTTCCACGTCGCGCGTCCATTGGCGCAATTCGTTTTGGATGACCTGAGCCTCTTCCAAACGTTGCTGGAACAGCTCAATCTCTTGCTGCCGTTGTTGCAGGAACATCTGCGCCCGTTCGACCCGCGCGTCGCCATAGGTTTCGGCCAATTCCTGGCTGATCTGGCTCATTTGTGCAGCCAGTTCCAAAATCTCAGGTTCCAGCGATTGCAGGTCAGGGTGCTGGCGCAGAAACGCCATACGCTCTTTGACCGCGTCGAACTCGGAGGACATCATGAACAGCCCGCTTCGGTCAGCGGCGTGGGCCATCTGATACGCGTTCGCGATGTCATACATGTTGAGGGCAAATTTGCGATGGTTGTTTTCCAGTGCCATCATTCGCGCGTTTGCCGGCAGATAAAACGCCAGCATGAGAATCAGTGCGGTCAGACCGATCTGGATGAACATCCCGGCATCAGTCACCGGTCCGCCACCGAATCCGGCCTGCATCGAAAGCCAGGGCAACACGCCCAAAGCGGATAAAATCGTGGTTGAAACGGCCAGCAGGGCCGCCATGCAAATCAGTAAAAAAGTCAATCTTAAAAAGGCATTCTGACATTGCAATGTGATGTTGTGGAGGGCGGCCATGATCGTCGAACTCCTTTTTCAAACCGGAACACACCGGGCCGAAGCGGAGGAAGATCAAACAACTTAGGGCGATCCGCTGCGGACCCGAAAACTACAAATCTTAACTGCTCGAAATATAAAGATGATACTTAGATATGTGTTTTCAATCAATTAGGTCTGAGGTTTTCGTGAACCAGATGTCATCTCTGTAATATGGCCAAGTGCGATCGAGGCCAGAATACAGGCCGTGAACAGGTAAAGACCCCATGCGGTTTCAATGGTCGCGTAAGAGATTCCCTTGGCCAAAGTGATGTAAAGCGCGATCAGGAAAATGTCGGCCATGGCCAGTTTGCCGAGGATATTCAGCGCAGGTTGGACGCGGGCGTCCAGCAAGTTCCATTGGATCAGCGCGGTGCCGATGGTTTTGATGTAGGGGGCGAAGAGGGCGAAGATCGTGACGATCAGCGCAAGGAAGATGTCGGATTTCCACAGGGATTGGAGTCCGGTGATGACGCTGATTTCGCTGAGGCCGAAGATGGGCAGGAACCCCGCGCGCATCAGTGGGGCAAACCACGCGATGGGGTAGAGGATCAGGAGCGAGAGGGTGGCGAGGCGGAGGAGCATTCTCTTACTATTTGTCAAACAAGAAGGAATAAACAGATCAGAAAACAAGCGACGTCCAGATTAATCCGTGAATTGTCCAATTCGCGCAAATAGTCTCTTCGCACGAACAAACCGCACACAAGTAAAAATGCACCAATTGCAAAGTTGACTAAGGGAATCTCTGCGTAGCGCGCCCAGTAAAAAGCATGAAGTGAGAGATAAATAATCACAAAGAACGCGGTCCAAACGACAATAGTTCTCGTGAGGCTGAATTTAGCTTTGGACGCAACACTGACATCATTTCCACTAGGTCGTTTAATTGCCATGGTGCTTGACGTCCAGAAACGTTTGGAAGCTAACTTGGTGCCGTCGACTACCGAGCCGATTGCTCTGGCGAAAAAAAGGCTGGCTACATAATAGATACCCAAATCTCTGACAAAGTCAGAGACTTCAAGCAGAGTTCTTTCGCCAATCACCGAACCGCCTCAATCGGCCCCTCTGCACTCCCGCTGATGAACTGCTCGACATAGGGATCACCCGAGGCATCCATCTGCCCGACGGGACCGGTCCATTGGATGACACCTCCGTGCAGCATGGCGACATTGTCGGCAATCGCGCGGACCGAGCTCATGTCATGGGTGATGGTCATCGCGGTGGCGCCCATCTCGGTCACGATTTCACGGATCAGATCGTTGATGACGCCGGACATGATCGGGTCAAGGCCGGTGGTGGGTTCGTCGAAAAAGATGATCTCGGGCTCGGCGGCGATGGCGCGGGCAAGGCCGACACGTTTTTGCATCCCGCCCGACAGCTCTGCCGGAAAGCGGTCGGCGACGTCGGATTTTAGGCCCACACGACGCAGTTTTTCTATGGCGATTTCGCGCGCTTCTTCTGTCGGACGTTTCAGAGACCCACGCAGCAAGCGGAAGGCGACGTTCTGCCAGACAGTCAGTGAATCAAACAGCGCCGCCCCCTGAAACAGCATCCCGAACCGGGCCAGAAACGCGTCGCGGTCGCCTTTGCTGGCGTCTTTGCCGTCCACATAAATCATGCCGCTGTCGGGGTGGATCAGGCCAAGGATACATTTCAGCGCCACCGACTTCCCGGTGCCCGACCCTCCGATGATGACCATCGAGGTGCCCTTTGGGATCTCAAGGTTAAGACCTTGCAATACGTGGTTGTCGCCAAAGGCTTTATGTACGTTCTCCATCCGGATCATAGCGAGAAGAATACCCCTGTGAGAACGAAGTTTGCGGCCAGGATCAGCACAGCTGCGGCCTCGACCGAGCCTTTGGTGGCGCGGCCCACGCCTTGCGCGCCGCGACCGGAATTCATGCCATAGTAACAGCCCATGATGGCCGCGATCAGGCCAAAGGCCGCGCCTTTGACCAGTGATGAGACGATGTCGCGGGTTTCAAGGAAATCCACGGTGTTTTTCAGATAAGCCGCCGGGTTGAAGCCAAGGTTTTGAGTGGCAACCGTGTAGCCTCCGGCAATGCCGATGATGTCACCCACCGCGACCAGGGCGGGCACGGTAATTAGCGCGGCCAAGACGCGTGGGGCGGTCAGGTGTTTCATTGGATGGGTCGACAGCGTGACAAGCGCGTCGATCTGTTCGGTCACTTTCATCGTGGCGATTTCGGCCGCGATGGAAGAAGTTACGCGGGCAGCAATCATCAGGCCGACCAGCACCGGGCCAAGCTCTCGTACCATGCCAATGGCGACGATCTGAGGCACCACCGCTTCGGCGTTGAAACGCGCGCCGCCGGCGTAGATCTGCAACGCCAATGCGCCGCCGGTGAAGATCGCGGTCAGGCCAACCACGGGCAGGGACAGCCAGCCGATGTTCAGCAGCGCCATTCCGAACTCCCGCGGATAGAAGGGCGGGCGCAGAATGTGCGAGATGGCATCCAGCGCGAACAATGCAACACGGCCAAAGGCCGCAAACAGGCTTAGTACGGCGCGGCCCAGCCCCCCTAGCGCGGAAATTGGGTTCATTCCACATAGCCCCGCGAATAGCGATTGCCCAAGGATGTCAGGATCTCATACCCAATCGTTCCGGCAGCTTCGGCCAGATCGTCGACGGTCTGATGGCCGTTGAGAATACGCAGGCGTTCCGGGTCATGGGGCAGATCGGTCACGTCCACGGTGATCAAGTCCATCGAAATCCGTCCGACCACCGGGCAGGGCTGGTTTCCGGCAAATGTGTCAATCCCACCACCGATGGCGCGATGCAGGCCATCCGCATATCCCGCAGCAACAGTGGCGATACGCGACGGGCGGCGCGCCACCCAGCTGTTGCCATAGCCAACCGTTTCTCCGACCTCCAGTTTACGCACCTGGATGACGGGTAAATCAACGGTGACAACCGGTTTGGCACCGGCAAAGGGCAGGCCGCCATAGAGGCCGATGCCCGGACGGCAGAAATCGAAATGGAATTCCGGCCCCAGAAACGTGCCACCGGTTGCGGCCAGTGACCGCGGTGCGGTGACGCCGTCGGTCATCTCGCGGAACGTTTTCAACTGCTGCTGGTTCATCGGGTGATCCGGTTCGTCCGAACAGGCCAGATGAGACATGACCACCGACGGGTTCAAAGCCTCAGCTTTTGGGCGCAGTTCCGCCCAGTCGGCGGGCTCAAGCCCCAGACGGTTCATGCCGCTGTCCAGTTGAATCCCGAATGTGTGATCAGGCAGCGCTTGTTCATGGCGCTGAAACTGCTCAGCCGAGTTGATCAGGGGGGTCAGGTCATGAGCACGCAGCAGATCTGTGTCGCCTTCCATATGCCCGGAAAAGACACCGATCATCGGGCCTGGACCCACGGCCTCGCGCACCGCAGCGCCTTCCTCGGCGGCGGCGACAAAGAACTTGCGAACGCCTTCTTCGGCCAGCATATCGCTAACCGGCCCGGCCCCCAGCCCATAGGCATCGGCCTTGACCACAGCCCCGGTCTCAACCCCGGTCTTCGCATCAAGCGCCCGCCAGTTGCTGGCCAGCGCCTGAAGATTGATCGTTAAACGTGCAGTACTCATGGAACTGTTCATGACATTGCGCCGTCCAAGGTCAAGAGGGAATGGCGCATTTCCGTAACGTATTCCGTTGCCACGTTGCCGCAATCGACGAAAAGTGCCGAAAACCAAGAGATTTTGGCGGTTTGTCGCTGGCCAGGACCGGTTTTGGGATTGTCTTCACATTGATGTTAAAACGATCTTGAGAGTGTGATCGTTCCATCGCAATACACTCGGGACCGCAGCAGTAGGAGTACGCAAATTATGGAGTTTTCGACGGGGCTAACACCGGATCCTTCTACTTTGGTTCAGTTGTTTGCGGATGTTTTTTCAGCATCCGAAGGAGAGGATGAAGGCGCGCTGATCGGCGCGTTTGTGCAAGACCTGATCGAAACCACCCCACCTGAGGATCTGGTCGTGTGCACAGCACATCGCCATCACGAGTTGCTGGGATGCGCCATCTTTTCTCGGGTCGTGTATCCACAGGATACGCGTTCTGTGTTCATTCTGTCGCCGATGGCCGTCACCACAGGCAGCCAGAAAACTGGTGTTGGCCAAGCGTTGATTTCCTACGGGCTGGACCAACTGCGGGCCAAAGGTGTGGATGTTGCTCTGACCTACGGTGATCCTGGGTACTATTGTAAAACGGGGTTCACGCAGATTACTGAGGACACTGCGCAACCGCCACTGTCGCTGAGCCATCCGCATGGGTGGTTGGGGCAAGCGTTGAACGGTCTGGAACTGACGTCACTGACAGGCCCGTCGCATTGCGTGGCTGCGTTGAATAATCCAACGCTTTGGTGAGCCTCAAAAAGCTGAAGCCGCCCAACGGGATTTGCCTTTAGATCAGAGGTTGATCAAGCATCGCCTTGCTGTTGCGTATGTGGCGGGCAACCAGTGTCTTTTGCCGCCGTCCGCTGGGGATATGGCAAGCAGGTGCCATTTCTTGATCACTGATCAGGGACGGGAACAGCGTGAGCAGTTCCTGTTGCGCTTCTGGTGAAAGCGATTTCAACGCTTCTGGTCCAGTAAAAAGGCTTTCACTTGGCGCGCCTTCGGCAAACAGAACAACGTGACGCTCAAAAATGAGGTGATGATAGGTCACTTTGGTCGCTAAATCGTCGACGTAGATGCCAGGCAACTCGGTCAATCGGATGGCCGAGATCAAAACGTCCCGCGTTGCAAACATCCGCTGCGCAATGGCCGAGCGGACCAACATCCGATGTTGGCGCGATACAATCAGGTCACGGCGCGGTAAACCATGACCCAATGAACCAGCCATTATGCAGACCGGGTACAGCTCTGGTTTCTTCAAAAGATCCGCGTGTCGCAGGGTTCGTGACAGGCGCATTCGTACCGTTTCCAGGGTGCCATCGGTTGTCATGACGCGCATTCCGGGTTTGATGTCCTGAACGTGGACCTCGCCCTGATCGGTCAGAATCAACGTGTCCGAGGTGAAACAAGGGGCGCCGGGACTTGGATTTGGATCCTGAACAAAATTCACCCCATCGGTTGAGGACAACGAAGACGTATCATCCGTGCCATTGCTGCCGATCTGGGTTGAGGTCTGACCGTTTGCCGGACCCTGGGTGGCCGTTACCTGCGCATCGAAAGACACAAAGCTGAGAACCGAACCGTTGTCGGACAATGAGACAGCGCCCAATCGGTTGATACGGGCCGTGACCACGTAATAGTCGAAGCCGCCCACCGTCGTCATTGTCGCGGTGTCGACATCTGTGGAACTGCGCACTGTGCCATTTGGATTATAGACATCAACCTGAAGCCCGGTGACATCCGTTCCGGTCGGCACACGGACTTCAATGAAATCCCCGTCCGGCGCAAAATTCGGGCCGTTCCGATATCTGATTTCCGAGATGATCGCGGGCAAAACTCGGGGCCTCCGACCAGTATGAGCGTGCTGTGCAGGTTAACTTTATCTACCTTAACACAGCCTAAAAACTACGCCACCAGTTCGACCAGCGGCGTACCCATTGTCAGAAGCAGTGTGATCAGTATCCCTCGATTTCGCCGCCCTGTTGCCAGGGTTTAACAAGATTGCCAAAGCGGGTGAATTGGGCTTCGAACGAAAGCTCGACCGTGCCGATCGGACCGTGGCGCTGCTTGCCAACAATGACCTCGGCCTTGCCGTGCAGGCGTTCCATGGCCTGCTTCCACTCTTCCATCTTTTCCAATTCGTGATCGCCGGGTTTTTCGCGCTCTTTGTAATATTCCTCGCGGAATACAAACATCACCACGTCCGCATCCTGTTCGATCGAGCCCGATTCCCGCAGGTCAGACAGCTGAGGACGCTTGTCGTCACGGTTTTCCACCTGACGGCTCAGCTGTGACAGCGCGATGACCGGGATGTTCAATTCCTTGGCGATGGCTTTCATGCCCATCGAAATTTCAGCAATCTCGTTTACCCGGTTGTCTGACATACCGCGGCAAAGCTGCAGATAGTCGATCACCAGCAGGTCTAGCCCATGCGTCCGCTTCAACCGCCGCGCGCGGGCGGCAAGCTGTGATATCGGCAGGGCAGGTGTGTCGTCGATGAACAGGGGGCAGGCTTCGAGTTCCTTGGCTGCGTCCACGAAGCGGCGGAACTCGGCCTCGGTCATATCACCCTGACGGATCTTGTGGCTGGAAATCTCGGACGCTTCGGCCAGCACACGGCCCGCCAATTGCTCGGCGCTCATCTCGAGCGAGAAGAACCCAACCACACCACCGTCAATCGCGCCTTCTGATCCATCCGGTTTCTGTCCGCGTTTGTAGGCTTTGGCCACGTTGAACGCCACGTTCGTCGCCAGCGAGGTTTTCCCCATCGACGGACGCCCGGCCAAAATGATCAGGTCGGACGGGTGCAGGCCACCCAACTGCTTGTCCAAGTCGGCCAGACCGGTGGAAATCCCCGCCATGCCGCCACCACGCTGGTAGGCTTCATTGGTGACGTTGACGGCTTCTGTGACCGCCTTGAGGAAGGATTGGAAACCTTGTTCGGTCTGGCCCTGCTCGGATAGCTGATAGAGCTGCTGCTCGGCCTCGACGATTTGTTCTTTGGGCTCACTGCTGACTTCGACCCGCGCGGCCTTGTCCGAAATATCGCGGCCAAGACGTATCAATTCGCGCCGAATGGCGAGGTCATAGATCATCTGGGCGTAGTCATGCACCGCAAAGGCGCTGATCGAGGCCCCGGCCAGCTTGACCAAGTAGGTTGGACCGCCCAGTTCCTTCAAACCTTCATCTTCGCCCATGAACGATTTCAATGTGACGGGCGAGGCCAGCGCGTTCTTGGCGATACGGGCGGCGGCGACTTCATAAATTCGGGCATGGACCGGATCATAGAAATGCTCGGCCCCGATGATCGAGGCGACACGGTCATACAAATCGTTATTGGTCAGAATCGCGCCCAGCAATTGCTGCTCGGCCTCGATGGAATGCGGCATGGTTTCGGCATTCTGAATCTGCGCCGCTGCCTGCTCGATACTGCTGATCTCGTTCATCTTGTCCCCGCTGCCCGTTAGGGGGTTTTACACGCGAAACGCCACCGCAAGCTATCTGGAAATACCTGTGGCTAAGTTGGGGTAAAGCCTAGGGATAACTTTCCGGACCGTTTGGATACCTGCGTATGCGTAGCTTATTATGTATGATCTGCGGGAAAAGTCACCAGATATCGTGGCCCATGCTCCGATTCTTGTGCACTTATCCCCAATTTGCCCACAAGAGGTTTACGTGGATTTATTCGCCTCTTGCCAGCCACGTGGATCGTTCAGGAACGCCTCAACACCGTCAAGTGTCTCTTGGTCAAAGGCTTTCTGTGCCTTGGCTTCGGCCAGAACGTCCCACCATGTGCACAGCGAATGCAGCTTTACGCCATGGTCGCCCAGCGTCTTTTCGGTTTCGGGGAAAATGCCATAGTAGAAAATCACCGCAGTATGCCCGCAGGTCGCGCCGGTTTCGCGGATAGCGTCCACAAAAGACAGCTTGCTGCCACCATCGGTGGTCAGATCTTCGACCAGCAGCACACGCTCGCCTTCGCTCATCGCGCCTTCGATGCGGGCGTTGCGACCATAGCCTTTGGGTTTCTTGCGCACATAGGTCATTGGCAGCGCCATGCGTTCTGCCACCATGGCAGCAAAGGGGATGCCTGCCGTCTCACCACCTGCGATATTGTCGAACGCTTCGAACCCGGCATCGCGCATCACGGTGACGGTCAGGAAGTCCATCAAGGTCGACCGGATGCGCGGGTACGAAATCAGCTTGCGGCAGTCGATGTAAGTCGGGCTGGGCAGGCCGCTTGCCAGCGTGAACGGCTCGCGCGCATTGAAATGAACGGCTTTGATCTCCAGCAGCATCCGCGCAGTCAGGCGGGCGATTTCGGTGCTGTCGGGAAAGGAACTGGGGATCATGGCGCAAACCTCGGGGCTGAAAACACGTTGCGGGCTGATAGCCCGAGCGCTGGCCCGGAGTCGAGAGGGTCGCAAAAGAAAAGCGGACCCCCAAGAGGTCCGCTTTTCGCCCTTTCGGGCAGAGCGCCAAGGTGGGCTTAGCTGCTCATGTCGTAGGCGCGTTCCCCGTGTACCGAAAGATCGAGCCCATTTGTTTCGGTTTCGGCGTCTACGCGAAGCGGGGTGATAAGTGCAACCACCTTCACCAGCACAATCGTGACAACTGCCGTGAAGACACCCACGATCATCAACCCGCCCAATTGCGCGGCCCATGTGCCAAGGCCAAACGCAGCGATCATGATGGTGCCGAAAATGCCGCCGACGCCATGCACCGCAAAGACATCCAGCGTGTCGTCGATATTCAGCTTGTTGCGGATGACATTGACGGCTTCCTGACACAGGACACCGGCGACCGCACCGATGATCAGCGCTTGTACCGGACCCACAAAGCCGGATGCCGGTGTGATCGAGGCCAAACCGGCAATGGTTCCCGTGACCAGACCAACCATCGACGCCTTGCCAAAGCGGATACGTTCCCACAGGGCCCAGGTCAGCGACGCGGTTGCGGCGGACAGATGCGTGACTGTCATGGCCATTGCGGCGCCGCCATCTGCGGCCAGCTGTGATCCGCCATTGAAGCCGAACCAACCCACCCACAACATCGCAGCACCAACCATGACATAGCCGGGGTTGTGCGGGGGTGTGGTGCGGTTGCGGCGCGGGCCAAGTATGACGGCGATGATCAGAGCGGCCAGACCAGCGGTTTCATGGACTACGATTCCGCCCGCAAAGTCGCGTACACCGATCTCACCCAGAATACCGCCATCAGCCAGCATTCCGCCGCCCCAGATCCAATGGACGACCGGCGCGTAACAGAGCAGCATCCAAAGGGCTGAAAAGGTCAGGACAAAGCCAAAGCCAACACGTTCGACATAGGCGCCAACGATCAAGGCCGGTGTGATGATCGCAAAGGTCATCTGAAAGGCGAAGAACAGGATCTCGGGCAGGGTACCCGCAAGGCTATCGGCATCAACACCGTTCAGGAACGCTTTGCCCAAACCACCCCAAACCCCGCTTTCTCCAGGACCAAAGGCGATCGAGTAGCCTGCAACCAGCCACAAGATGCTCATCAAACAGGCGATTGAGAAGCAGTGCATGAACACGCTGAGCACATTTCGGGCACGTACAAGCCCGCCATAGAACAGGGCAAGGCCCGGCAATGTCATGAAAAGGACCAGTGCGGTTGCAACGATGATCCAGGCTGTATCGGCTCCATTCATGGGCCGCTCTCCTTTCCCCTGCGTTTGGTCAGGGGGGCTATTCGCCAGCTCTCCGGACCCGTGTGAGTGTGTGCGCAGCCTTGAAACCGAGGGGGAGTGAGGAAAAAAGAGGCAGACTTGTAAAAGGCGCTTAAAATGTCGCCTTTTGTTCAAGTGATGACAGTTTTTGCATCTTTTGATGCGGTGCGCCTAAATAATGGGCGCTTGTGAAAGTTCGTTTTTGAGTAACTCTAACGCGTGATCCCGCGCCGCCAGACGCACAGCTTCCCGACCCAACGCGCCAAATTCGATGGTTTCGGTCTGCGTGTCCTGACCATCGCGAGCCAGTCCGAAACACACGCGCCCTTCCGGTTTGAACTCGGATCCGCCCGGTCCGGCAATGCCCGTGATCGACACGGCAAGCTGCGCCTGAGAATGACGCAGGGCGCCGTCGGCCATCTCGCGAGCGACCTCCTCTGACACTGCGCCATGCGCGGTCAGCGTCTCGGCCAAAACGCCCAGCATGTCCTTTTTGGCTGCGTTGGTGTAAGTGACAAAGCCCCGGTCAACCACAGCGGAGCTGCCGGGAATATCGGTCAGGGCCGCAGCCACCATCCCGCCCGTACAGCTTTCAGCCGTGGCGATCATTTCCCCTTGCGCCTTGGCAAGATCCAACAGTTCGCTCACGTTCACAAGCCCAGTACTCCGTGTGCTATTCCCGCCAGTATCATCACGCCGATGGCTGCAAAAACGCCTGCGATGACGTCGTCGAGCATAACACCCATCGGATCGCCACGCCTGTCGGCCCAACCAACGGGACCCGGCTTGGTGATGTCGAAAAGGCGGAACAGGATGAACCCAGCCACCCAACCGGGCCAAATGGCGGTAATGTCGATCCCATGGGCCCAGGACGGGTAAGAAATCGCCCAAAGCGCGATGAACTGGCCTGCGACCTCATCAACGACGATTTCTGACGGGTCGTGATCATCTTGGCCCTCGGTCATCACGCGGGTTGCCCAAAGGCCGCCAACAAAAACGGCCAGCGTTGCAAGTGCCAGCAGGGGAAACCCACCCAGCGTGTGCAGCACCCAAACCATCGGCAACGCCGCCAGGGATCCCCAGGTTCCGGGGGCAGGGCGCAAATAGCCTACGCCGCCAACCGTGCCGATCACCTGTGCTGCGGTCATGCCTTCACCAGGCAGGCTGTGGCGAGCGAGGCGATCCCTTCGCTGCGACCAGTAAAGCCCAAACGCTCAGATGTGGTGGCCTTGACCGAGACCTGATCTGCGCTTAACCCCATGATTTTAGACATTTCGACACGCATGGCAGCGGCATGAGGGCCGATCTTTGGATACTCGCAGACCAAGGTGCAATCGACGTTCGAAATGCGGTATCCCATCTGCCCGGCCAGCTCGACCGCATGGCGCAGGAAAATCTCGCTGGCAGCACCCTTCCATTGCGGATCTGAGGGCGGGAAGTGTTGACCAATGTCACCCTGCGCCAAAGCGCCATAGATCGCATCGGTTACGGCGTGCATCCCAACATCTGCATCCGAGTGCCCCTGCAATCCGCGTCCATGAGGCACCTTCACGCCACACAGGATAACGTGATCCCCTTCGCCAAAACGGTGTACGTCGTACCCGTTGCCAAGCCTTACATCCATATCCGTTCCCATTATCCGTTCCGCCCGGGCAAAATCCTCGGGTCGGGTGATTTTCAGATTGTCCGCGTCGCCGGGGACAATACAAACGTCAAGGCCTGCCGCGCGGGCGACCTCCACATCATCCGCAGCCCCGCCAGAATGGGCCGCGTGGGCGGCAGTGATGGCATCATAATGAAAGCCCTGCGGTGTTTGCGCGGCGTAGAGGCCATTGCGGTCCTGCGTGCCCGTTACGGCGTCGTCTTGCCCAACCCACAGCGCATCCGTGACAGCAAGCCCCGGGGCAGCCGCCTGATGCGTTTCCAGCGCGGTCAGCACGTCCTGTATGATGCGCGATGAGACACAAGGGCGGGCCACGTCGTGGATCAGAACATGTTGAACACCCAATCCTTCTACGGCCTTCAGTCCGCCCCGGACCGAGCTTGAGCGATCTGATCCGCCAGATGCGAGGATCAGATCTGAATTGCGAAACTCTTCCCATGCGGGGGTGTCTTCGTCAGAAAGCACCAGAACGATGTGATCCACCTGTCCGCGAAACTGCTCGATCGTCCAGTCGGCCACACGACGCCCCGCAAGGCTGCGCCATTGCTTGGGCACGCCGCTTCCGGCGCGCAACCCGCGCCCCGCGGCGACTATAATGGCGGCTGTGGTCATGTCTCGGGCGCTCCTTCGTCTTGGCTGTGTTTAGGCGGCGGTGAAAGCAGAGGCAATCACCCAAGGTAAAACGATTAAAAAATAGGCATGTGATGATTTTGCGGGCTTGTTTCACGCCGTTTTGTTGTTCATATGCGCGGAATTCGATATCAAATCAGCAACTGCCCAAGGATTAAGCACGTTGACCCTTCACCTCGCTGACAAGGAAGTAAACCCACCAGTATTGCTGGCCCCGATGGCCGGAATCACGGATCGCCCGTTTCGCGATCTGGTGATGCGGTTTGGTGCCGGTATGGTGGTAAGCGAAATGGTTGCCAGCCAGGAGATGGTGCAAGCCAAGCCTGGCGTGCGCGAACGTGCGGAACTGTCAGCGGATGTCGAAAACACTGCTGTGCAATTGGCCGGGCGCGAGGCGCATTGGATGGCTGAAGCCGCTCGTCAGGTCGCCGACAGGGGCGCACGGGTGATCGACATCAACATGGGCTGTCCCGCCAAGAAAGTGACCAACGGTTATTCTGGTTCGGCGTTGCTGAAGACGCCGGATCATGCGCTGACCCTGATCGAAGCCGTGGTCAGTGCCGTTGATGTGCCGGTGACCTTGAAAACCCGGTTGGGCTGGGACGACTCTCTGCTAAACGCACCAGACGTGGCGCGACGGGCGCAGGACGCCGGTATTCAGATGGTCACGATTCATGGGCGCACGCGATGTCAGTTTTACAAAGGCCATGCCGATTGGCGGGCGATCCGGGCCGTGAAAGAGGCTGTGTCGATTCCAGTCATCGCAAATGGCGATATCGTGGATACTGCGGCCGCGCAGACTGCGCTGGGTCAGTCGGGCGCAGATGGGGTGATGGTTGGGCGCGGCGCGCAAGGCAAGCCCTGGCTCTTGGCGCAGGTATGCCATGACCTATTCGGGGCAGAGGCCCCTGAGATTCCGGTCGGCGCGGACATGATAGACATGGTGCAGGCGCATTATCAGGCGATGCTGTCCTTTTATGGGGCGGATCTGGGCCTACGCGTCGCCCGCAAGCATCTTGGCTGGTACATGGATGAAGCCGGGACGCCAGCGCCTTTGCGGCGGGCCGTTCTGACCTCACGCGATCCAAACGAAGTGTTGCGCCTGCTGGCGGATGCATTGAGTGAGACGGGCGAGGTGGCGGCATGAACTCGAACGCCAGCATCTGGAACTCATTGCCCGTTCCGGCCTTCATCATTGATCCGGGCGATCGCATTTCTGATGTGAATGCGGCAGGTGAGGGGTTTTTGAACGCGTCACGCAAGGCTGTGATCGGCCATCCCGTGTGGGATCAGATCGCCGTGGATGCACCGCTTGAAGAGGCTTTTGAGCGTGCACGGACCTATGGCACGCCTCTGTTTGTAAACGATGTTGACGCCGGATCAGGCAATCGTGCGCCGTTGCAATGCGCGCTGCAGATCGCGCCGTTGGTTGGGTATCCGGGATCGATGATCATGATCATCTCGCCACGCGAATTGTCGGGGCGGATGACACGAGGCAACACCGTAAAATCGGCGGCTCAATCGGCTATAGGAATGGCCGAAATGTTGGCGCATGAAATCAAGAACCCGTTGGCCGGGATCACGGGTGCCGCGCAGTTGCTAAGCATGAATATCCCGGCGCAAGATCTTGAACTTACGGATCTTATTGTGGCTGAAAGCCGCCGGATCGTGAAGCTGCTGGAGCAGGTTGAACAATTCGGTAACTTGCAGAAACCCGACTTCAAACCTGTCAATATCCACGATGTTTTGGATCGCGCCCGCCGGTCTGCATTGCTGGGGTTTGGCGCGGATATGACGATCATCGAAGATTACGACCCGTCCTTGCCGCTGGCATTCGGAGACCCGGATCAATTGTTGCAAGTGGTGTTGAACCTGCTCAAGAACGCGTCCGAGGCTGCCGGGCCACAAGGCGGAACTATTCGGCTACGGACCTATTTCGAACACTCTTTCCGATTGCGCCGCAGCGATGGGTCAGGCCATTCGCTGCCTTTACAGATCGAGATCATAGACGACGGCCCGGGCCTGCCCGAAGACATTCGCGGCGATATCTTTGATCCTTTTGTTTCAGGCAAAGAGAATGGCACCGGCCTCGGACTGGCGTTGGTGAGTAAGATCATATCGGACCACGACGGCTGGATTTCGGCCGATTCTGTCCCCGGGCGAACCGTATTCAAACTGTCGCTGCGCCGCGCACCGCGCGAAGACGCCGAGCACAAAAAGGAGACCACCTAATGGATGGCACAGTACTGGTTGCGGATGATGACCGCACGATCCGTACCGTTTTGACACAGGCCCTGACGCGTGCCGGGTGCAAGGTACATGCGACATCGTCTCTGACCACGTTGATGCGCTGGGTCGGCGAGGGCAAGGGTGACGTGGTGATCTCTGACGTGGTCATGCCCGATGGCAACGGGTTGGAAATGCTGCCAAAGATTGCCCAGGATCGCCCGGGTCTCCCCGTCATTGTGATTTCTGCACAAAATACGATCATGACGGCGATTCAGGCCGCAGAGGCAGATGCCTATGATTACCTTCCCAAACCGTTCGATCTGCCGGACCTGATGAAGCGAACCGCACGTGCGCTGGATCAGAAACAACGTGCCCAGCCAGAGCCTGCCGAAGCGGAAAGCGAGCGCCCGGACGAGCTGCCTTTGGTTGGACGCACCCCAGTGATGCAGGCCCTCTACAGGCTGGTTGCTCGGGTCATGAATACCGATCTTTCGGTGATGATTTCTGGTGAAAGCGGCACTGGCAAGTCTTTGATTGCGCGTGCCATTCACGACTTTTCTGACCGTCGCACCTTGCCGTTTGTCACCGTTACAGCGGCAGAACTGCGGGATCTGGAAGGCCCGGCGCGTGTTTTGGCACGGGTACGCGGCGGCACGCTTCTGATTGATGAGATTGCCGACATCGATGATGAGGTTCAGGCCCGGATCGTGCGCATGATGGATACGCCTGGTGATCACGTTCCGCGTTTCATGGCCACCAGCCAGTCGGATTTGACGGAAGGCATGGAAACCGGACGCATTCGTCAGGATCTGTATTACCGATTGTGCGGCGCCACCATTCATGTGCCGTCTCTGCGCGAAAGAGTGGACGACATTCCGCTTTTAGCCGAGCATTTCTTGGCCCGCGAAGAACGTGAAAGTGGAGCAAAACGTTGGCTCAGCCCCGAAGCGGTGGAACTGGTTCGCCGCTATTCTTGGCCCGGTAACGTCAGGCAACTGGAAAACGCGGTGCGCAGATTGGGTTTGACCAGCCGCGCGGATGAAATCTCGAAGGCCGAGGTGGAAATGGTTCTGGGCAGCCAGCCTGAGGCTGAACCGGTTCTCAGCGGTGGTGAACGTGAAAAACTGTCAACCTCGGTCGAGCGACACCTGCGGCGGTATTTTGATCTGCACGGAAATATTCTGCCGCCGCCGGGCCTGTATCAGCGCATTTTGCGCGAGGTTGAGGCCCCCTTGATCGAAATTGCACTGGACGCAACCGGCGGAAATCAGGCGAAATGTGCGGATTTGCTGGGAATCAACCGAAATACGTTGCGAAAAAAGATTACGGACCTCGATATTCAGGTGACACGCCGCCGCAAACTGATGTAATATCGCCACACAAACCGTGGCATCCCGGCATCTGTTGGGAAAAGATCACGATATATGGCGGTAAGCCGCAAACGCGGCACATCAGGATGAGGGCAGACGGTGGCAACCCGAGCACAGAGCGGGATGATCCCATCGATAAGTCGATGGCGTAAATCACGAAAACTGCGCAATTTCGGTACCTTTGGGCTGGTCCTTTTGGGGCCAATTCTTGCGCTGGCAACCTATCTGGTCATTGGTCCCTTTGATCTTGGTGCAACGGCACCAACCCTGCGGCTGATTCTGTTGGCGGACCTCGTCTATGTACTTGTCGTCGCGGCACTGGTGCTGAGTCAGGTCGGCAGCCTGATTGCGGCGCGCAGGGCCAAGTCGGCGGGTTCGCGCCTTCATTTGCGTTTGATCGGGGCTTTTACACTACTGGCGCTGGTGCCCACCGTAACCGTGGCGATTTTTGCCGGGCTCACGGTGAATATCGGCCTCGAGGGCTGGTTTTCGGATCGGGTTCGGCAAGTGGTCGGGTCGTCCCTGACAGCGGCAGAAGCTTATGAACAAGAACACCGCCGCGGGTTGGTTCAGGACGCCTCGGTGCTGGCGCGGTTCCTGGACAATGCGCGTTCGCTGGATTTCTACATCTCGGATGCTGAACTGCGCGAAGTGTTGGCGCAGGGGCAGGCTCAGATCCAACGCGGATTGCGGGAAGCTTATGTCATCGACGGCAGCGGCGAGATCAAATCGCGCGGCGATCGGTCATATCTGTTCAACTACGAAGCACCCACTGCGGAACAGATGGCCGAGGCCACTGACACAGGGCTGCTGATCATAGCTGACTGGCCTAACAATGAATTCCGGGCACTAGTTCCCCTGACAGCTTATCTGGACCGTTACCTTTATGTCAGCCGCGAAGTGGACGGTCAGTTGCTGACCCTGCTGGATGACACCAAGGAAACGGCGCAGTTCTATCAACAACTCGAAAGCGAACGGGGCAGGGTGCTGTTCGAGTTCGGCCTACTTTATCTGGGCTTTGCATTGATCCTGATCCTTGCTGCAATGTCTTTGGGTATGTGGTTCGCAGAACGTTTGTCGCGCCCGGTTGGTCGGCTGACGACAGCGGCACAACGGGTCGGGGCCGGGGACCTGAGCGTTCAGGTTATAGAAGAGGCCAGCGATGACGAGATCGCCATGCTGGGCCGGTATTTCAACCAGATGACCCGGCAACTGAAAGGGCAGCGGGACACGCTGCTGGAAAACACACAGCAAATCGAAAGCCGCCGTCGCCTGTTCGATTCGGTACTCAGCTCGGTCACATCGGGTGTTGTCGGCGTTGACCCTGAGGGCTGCGTGACATTTGTGAACCGCTCGGCCGAACGGTTGCTGGACTGGTCGCGGGGAGAAGAGCACCTGGCCATTGGCATCGCGGTGCCAGAGTTTCTCCCTCTGTTCGAAAGCCTGAAAGACAGCGGGCAGGAGGCTGTCCAAGGTGAGGTCAAAGTCACCCGCAAGGGTCGGTTGGAAAACCTTCTGGTACGCATGGCCATCCGGCGCGGTGAAGACGGGGGGCTGGAAGGCTATGTGGTTGCCTTTGATGACGTGACCGATCTGGTCAGTGCGCAGCGGATGGCAGCCTGGGGCGACGTTGCCCGCCGCATCGCCCATGAGATCAAGAACCCTTTGACCCCAATTCAGCTGAGCGCGGAGCGTATCAAACGCAAGTTCGCGCGCAAGCTGGACGAAGAGGATTGCGAAAGTCTCGAGTCGATGACGGGTGTCATTGTGCGCCAGACCAACGACCTGCGTCGCATCGTGGACGAGTTTTCGAAATTCGCGCGGATGCCCGAGCCTGAGCGCCGCGAAGAAAATGTGGTCGAACTCGTGCGTGAAGCGGTTGTATTGCAACAGGCAGGGCAACCGGATGTGCAGATCGACGCGGATTTACCGCAGCACCCCATCAAGGCTGATTTGGATGCGACGATGTTGCATCAGGCTCTGACGAACTTGATTAAAAACGCCGGAGAAGCGATTGGTACCCTTAAAGAAAAAGGGGCGCCGGATAATCTCAAGCCACAGATAAAAGTGGCAGTGTCCAGTGATGATGCAGGTACGGTCATCACCATTGCAGATAACGGGATCGGTCTGCCCGAGGATCGGGCGCGACTGTTTGAACCCTATGTGACCACACGCGACGAAGGGACGGGGCTGGGCCTGCCCATCGTCAAGAAGATCATCGAAGAACATGGCGGAGCGCTGACGCTTGAGGACGCGCCCGTCTTTGACGGACAGGACCATTTTGGCGCGATGGCCGTAATCCGTTTGCCGGGGGCCAATATGTCCTCGACCGTTGCGCCACAGAAGCAGGCAATTAGAACCAACAAACTGAAAGCAGGCCAAAGATGAGTGACATTCTGATCGTAGATGACGAGCGCGATATTCGCGAGTTGGTGTCCGACATTCTGGAGGACGAAGGCTATTCAACCCGGCTGGCGGCCAACTCGGACGAGTGTATGGCGTCCATCAATTCCGAACCGCCGGGGCTGTTGATCCTTGATATATGGCTGAAGGACAGCCGCATGGACGGGATCGACATTCTTAAGGCGGTGAAACGCGATAACCCGGATGTGCCGGTGGTGATCATTTCCGGGCACGGCAACATCGAAATCGCTGTAGCTGCTATCAAGCAGGGCGCGTATGACTTTATCGAAAAGCCCTTTAACATTGACCAGTTGATGGTGGTGATCCGCCGCGCGATGGAGACCTCTCGCCTGCGTCGCGAGAACGCGTCGCTCAAGCGCAAAGAGGTCAACAACTCGGACATGATCGGCAAATCCGCGTCGTTCCGGGCCATGCAGGGTCAGCTGGACAAAGTGACCAAATCAAATGGTCGCGTGATGCTGAGCGGTCCTGCCGGGTCGGGCAAGGAAATCGCAGCGCGCTATATCCACGCCCATTCCAACCGCGCCAACGCGCCCTTTGTGACCGTGAACTGTGCGGGGATCGAGCCAGAGCGCGTGGAAGAGGTTTTGTTTGGCCGCGAATCCGCTGAGCGCGGGGTCGAGCCCGGTTTGCTGGAAGAAGCCCACGGTGGTGTGGTTTACTTTGACGAAGTGGCGGATATGCCATTGGGCACGCAATCCAAGATCCTGCGGGTGTTGGTGGACCAGCAGTTTCAGCGTGTGGGCGGCTCCGACAAAGTGCGTGTGGATCTGCGGGTTATCTCGTCCACCAACAAGGATCTGGACGAAGAAATCGCAGCCGAGCGTTTCCGCGAAGAGCTGTACCACCGCCTGAACGTTGTGCCGGTTGCGGTTCCTTCGCTGGAAGATCGCCGCGAGGATATTCCGGTTCTGGCCCAGCACTTCATCGAAATGTGTAATGAAACCCAAGGTTTGCCGATCCGCGAACTGTCGGAAGAGGCCGTCGCTCTGTTGCAGACGATGACTTGGCCGGGGAATGTGCGTCAGCTTAAGAACCTGATCGAACGGGTTCTGATCCTGGGCGACGGAACCGGCCCGATCGAAGCGCGCGAGCTGCCAAGCGAAGAGGAAAAGACCGAAGATTCGGGCCGCGTCGTTCTGTCGGGTGCGCTGGCGACCTTGCCGCTGCGTGAGGCGCGCGAAGCGTTCGAGCGAGAGTACCTGCTGACCCAGATCAATCGCTTTGGCGGCAATATCAGCCGCACGGCCAGCTTTGTCGGGATGGAGCGCAGCGCGCTGCACCGCAAGCTGAAGTCGCTGGGCGTGGTGACGTCGAACAAGTCCGGTGCACGTGTTGCGCAAATCGATGAGCCGGAACCGGCAGAGTAATCCGCCGGGACGGCTGGGCTGGCCATGAGTGTTTTGAGAGCAGTGAACCGGCTTGAAACCCGCGGCTATCCGGGGTTCGGAAAGCGCCTGAAACGGCTGCGCCGGTCGGTTGGGTTCAAGCAAGCTCATCTGGCTGAATTGTTGCAAGTGGATCAGGCAACCGTTTCGCGGTGGGAACGAGGCGGTCAGACACCGCCGCCCGAGACCCAACAGGCCGTCTTTGCGGCCCTTGGACCGGTCCGCGCTGATGACAGCGCATTGCGGCGGTTGGTCATGAGCTCGTCAGATTGTTTGCATTTGGTCGAAGAGGCGAGCCACAGGTGTCTTGCCTATTCGGCCAGCAGGGCGCGCGATTGGAAAACCAGCCAGAGCGCGCTGTTGGGAGTATCTCTGTGGCAGTTTGCAACGGATGAAATACAGGCGGCCGAGGCTGAACTCGACGTCGACGGATGGTGGGACATGCATACGCCCGCACCAAAGGCGTTCCTGACGTCCGAAGCTGTCCATGACCGCATTCGCATCAGCGCGGGCGAAATCATCTGGGAACGTCTGTATCTGTCTGACGGCACGCCTGTTCGTCTGGTCAGCGGATCCAGACACTGAGGCCGCATAATTTATGCGTTCCTTGATCCGGTTGTGCGCAGTAGAAGCGGCTTATGGTACAGATATTTCAGGTTCTTCTTCTCTGGCTTGCTGGTCTGGGCGCGGCGACTCAATTTGCAAAAATTGCAGTTCCGTTTCCCGAGCTTGTCTTACTGTATCCTGATCACACCGAAACCATGGGATGGTTGCTGTCGATCATCAGCCTGATCGGAGCCTTGCTTGGCGCCTTGTCCGGGGCCATCGTAGGGCGGGTTGGGCCCATGAAACTTTTGATCTTCGGCTTATGCCTCGGTGGTGCGATTTCGATGTTTCAGGCGACATGGCCCGGATTTTATATCATGCTGGCCAGTCGCTTTGTCGAAGGGCTTTCACATCTGGCCATTGTCGTCGCTGCGCCCACACTGATCGCGCAAATCACAACCGGCAAAGCGCGCAACATTGCGATGGTCCTTTGGAGCACATTCTTTGGTGTCGCTTTTGCGCTGAATGCGTGGATCGGATTGCCGCTGATCGCCGCTTTTGGTCTGACCACGTTCTTCCTGCTGCATGGATTCTTGATGATTGGGGTTGCCGGCGTGATCCTGATCTGTCGGATGCGCGTGCAACTTGCCTCTGACACCAAGCCTTGGCAGTGGGCGGAAGTGCTGAACGTTCATCTGCGCACCTATCGCTCTCCGTTCGTGTCAGCCCCGGCAGTGGGGTGGTTCTTTTACACGCTGACCTTTGTGTCTTTGCTGGCCATCCTGCCGGGTCGTTTGTCGGAAGAAATCAGCGCGCACGTCGCCGGGTTGATGCCGCTGGCTGGAATTGTCCTGAGTTGGATAGCTGTGCCTGTCCTATTGAATGTGATGCCCTGCGTCGCGGTGATCAATCTGGGGTTCGGGCTGGGCATTTTTTCCATTGCCGGGGCCTTCCTTGGTCTGCCGCTGGAGATAGTATGCGTTCTGCTGTTTGCCGTGTTGGGACTCGTACAGGGGGGCAGCTTTGCAGCAGTGCCGATCCTGAACCAAACAGCCGAGGCGCAGGCGCTTAGCTATGGGGCAATGGCGCAGATGGGAAACGCGGGCAACTTGCTGGGTACACCAGTTCTGCTGGCGGTTTTGTGGCGCGTGGATGAGGCCGGGATGCTGCTGAGTGTGATCGGAATTTATGCAATCGCGATCCTTGCGCATATCGCGCTGGCCCGCCAGCGCGCGGCACAAACGCGGTCAGCCTGACTGACCGGGCGAAATGATTTGAAAAGACCCGTCATCGAATTTGACAAAACACGATTGCGTCGTAAGCGGCGGCAATGTTGTTGTGCGCGTTGCAGGTACGCTTGATTTTACGTTTTGCTTGCAGGCTGGCAGGCTGACGGGGCGGAACCCTTTTTGCGCCATGCACTGCGCCTCGACCGTGTTGCGCAGGCCCTGGTTCACATCCACGGTGTAAACCCGGCCCGGCTGCCACCATCCCGGTGACTGGTAACACCGTCCCCGACCGTCGCAATAGGTGCGACCGGGCCAGTATGTTGGCGGGCTTTGACGGATTTGATTGGCAACCGGCACTTCTTGTACCGCCTTTAGCTGACACTGTGTCGTCTCTTTTTGCAGGCGGGAAACGGTTGCCCCTTCGCGGTAATAGAGCGAAAGCGGCCCGCCGCATGAGGACAGCACCATTAGGGTTGCAAGCATAGGAAACAGCGTTTTCATATGCTTATCTTGCCGCAGCTGCGCTGGGATGACAATTCAATTGACCGCTTTAGGGGCATCTGTCATTCAATCCTTTCAGGCAGAAGGGCCAGAAACATGAAGGTCATCATTTGCGGTGCGGGTCAGGTTGGCTGGCAGATTGCGCGGCACCTTTCGGGCGAGCTGAATGACGTAACGGTCGTGGACAACAATCCCGACCTCGTGCGCCGGGCGACGGAAACGCTGGATGTACAGGGCATTGCAGGGTTTGCAAGCTACCCTGACGTGCTGGAGCGGGCAGGGGCCCGTGACGCCGACATGATTATCGCCGCGACCCATTCTGACGAAGTGAACATGGTCACCTGTCAGATGGCGCATTCGGTGTTCTCGATCCAGCGCAAGATCGCGCGCCTTCGGTCGAAATCTTATCTGGAAGCCATTCATTCGGATCTTTATCGCCGCGATCACCTGCCCATCGATGTGGTGATCAGCCCGGAACGCGAAGTGGCCGCCGCCGCCATGCGCCGCCTGTCGGCCCCATCGGCCTTTGACACCGAAATTTTCATGGATGGCAAGGCGCAGCTGCTGGGTATCAGGGTGGAAGAGGACTGCCCAATCGTGAATACGCCGCTGCGGCAACTGACTGATCTGTTTTCCACACTCAGTTCGATTGTGGTGGGGGTCCGACGCGATGGCACGTTGTTTGCGCCTGAGTCCGAAGACCAGCTGTTTGTCGGTGATGAATGCTACGTCTTTACCAGTGTAAACGACGTGAACCGCACGATGGAGGTGTTCGGCAAGGCCCAGAAGCGTCAGGACCGCGTTGTGATTGTGGGGGGCGGCAACGTCGGATTGGAAGTCGCCAGCACCCTGGAAGAGCGCGAGAGCCGGGTGCGCGCCAAGATCATCGAACGGGATCGGAAATGCGCCGAAATCGCCGCCGAAGCGCTGGAGCGGACGATTGTTCTGCACGGGGACGGTTTGGATTCCGGTCTGCTGAGCGAGGCCGGCATCGACCGCGCTGATGCGATGCTGGCGGTCACGGATGACGACCGCACCAACATGCTGGCCGCCGTGCGTGCCAAGGCCGAAGGCTGTGCGCTTGCGATTGCTCTAATCAACGATCCCAGCATGGTTGCCCTGATGGGACCGTTGGGCATTGATGCCTATATCAACCCGCGCGCCACCACCGTCAGCTCGATCCTGCGCCATATCCGGCATGGGCGTGTTAGACAGGTGTATTCCATCGGCGATGCCGAGGCCGAGGTGATTGAGGCCGAGGTTCTGTCAACCTCTCCGATGGCGGGGCAGAAACTGCGCGATATCGATTTCCCCGAAGGTGTGCTGGTGGGTGCTGTGCGCAAAGGGGATGAGGTTCTGCGTCCGACGGGCAGTCTGCGGATCGATGAAAAGGATGTGGTTGCCATCTTTGCCATGGCCAAGGACGTGCCCGAGGTCGAACGCCTGATGCAGGTTTCAATCGATTTCTTCTGATGGCGCGCGCTGGGACACAACAGGTTGGGCTTTTGCGGCGATTGCCGTTGTTCCTGCTGATCTGGGCCATCGTGTCTCTGGCCATGTGGATTCCGGCTCTTTATGCGCTGGTACTGGATGATCACGAGACCTCGCGGTCATTTCTGTACTCGGGCATTCTGGGCCTGTTCCTGGTCTCCATCATCGCAATGGCGTCGTCGAATCGAATCCCGCGACGGGGCACTTTGGGGCAACTGGCGGTAATGTTGGGATGTTTCACCATCCTTCCTATTTTTCTTGCGATCCCGTTTCATGATGCGCTTGGCACGACCACGTTTCTGAACGCTTACTTCGATATGGTCAGCGCACTGACGACCACCGGGGCCGACCTGTTTCCTGACCACAACCGTCTAAGCGCGCCGCTGCACCTTTGGCGTGCGCTGGTCGGTTGGATGGGGGGCTTGCTGATGTGGATCGCGGCTGCCGCGATTCTGGCCCCGCTGTCCCTTGGTGGGTTCGAGGTGACTGCAAAAGGGCAACCCGGTCGCCCGGTATCGGGTGTCGCACAAAGCGAGCGCGTGGATCCCCGCGGCCGTTTGCTGCGTGTGGCGCGGGCGCTGACGCCGGTATATGCCGGGCTGACTGTAGTAATCTGGGTGCTTCTGCTGATCGCGGGTGAGGCCGGGCTAACGGCTGTCTGTCACGCGATGTCAGTGATGGCGACTTCGGGTATCTCTCCGGTTGGCGGCATGGAAGGCGCACAGGCCGGATTTACAGGTGAAGCAATCCTTTTCCTTTTCCTGTTCTTTGCCCTTTCGCGCCTGACCTTTTCGACTGATACCGCCACCACCGGATATTCACGTTTGGACAGAGACCCCGAGTTTCGCATCGGTTTGATGATCGTTCTTGCGGTCGCGTTGTTGCTGTTCTTCCGCGTGGTGGCTGGCGTGACGGAAATCGGCGGGCAGATTGCTCCGCTTCAGGCGTTGCAGGTGATCTGGGGCATGCTGTTCACTGTGCTGGCCTTCCTGACCACGGCTGGATTTGAAAGTGCGAACTGGAACGATGCCCAGCAATTGTCGGGTCTGGGTACGCCGGGGTTATTGCTGATGGGATTGGCGCTGATCGGCGGCGGCGTCGCCACCACTGCCGGAGGCGTCAAGCTGTTGCGGGTTTTTGCGTTGTACCTCAACGGCGCGCGAGAGATCGACCGCTTGATTTACCCTTCGTCCGTCAGCGGTGTCGGCGGCGGCAATCGGCGCATTCAAAGCGACGGGGCCTTTATCGCCTGGATCTTTTTGATGCTTTTCGCGCTGACGCTTGCGGTGTTTAACCTTTTGCTGGCGGCGATGGGGTCCGGTTTTGAACAAGCAATGGTGCTGAGTGTTGCCACTTTGACGACAACGGGTCCGCTGATCGAACTGGCGACAGACGTTCCAATCCGGTTGATTGATCTGTCTTCCGGGGCGAAACTGACGCTGTGTGCGGCGATGGTGATCGGTCGGCTTGAGACGCTGGCGATCATCGCCCTGATCACACCGTCACTGTGGCGCGATTGAGCCGAACACGCCCCGCGGACGTTACCGCCTTATTTTTCATCTGGAATATCTCTTCGCGGCACTCCATACTCGCCGGGAGGGAGCGCGTTGGTCCGCAGCGCGTAGCAAGAACAATGGCGAGATTATAAAAATATGGCTTCGGACAGACAGAATCTTCAGGATGCCTTCCTGAACAATGTACGGAAAGCTAAGGTTCCGGTAACGATCTTCCTGATCAATGGCGTGAAGTTGCAAGGTGTGATCACCTGGTTCGACAATTTCTGCGTATTGTTGCGCCGCGACGGACAGTCGCAGCTGGTCTACAAGCACGCGATTTCAACCATCATGCCGTCACAGCCGATCAACCTGTATGAGGGCGAAGACGCCTCTTGATGGAACATGACCGGAGGCGCACCCGAGCCTGGGTGCTGCATCCCGAAATCAAATCAGATGAACAGCGCCGTGTCCCTGAACCGGCGCTGGCCGAAGCGGTTGCGCTGGCTGCCGCGTTGCCTGATCTGGAAGTGGTTGGGTCTGAAATCGTGCGCCTTCCTCGTGCGCAGGCCGGGTATCTCTTCGGCAGCGGTAAGATCGACGAGCTGCATGACCGCTTTCATGACCACAAGGTTGATCTGGTCCTGATCGACGGTCCGGTTACACCGGTGCAGCAGCGCAATTTGGAAAAGGCGCTGGAGGTCAAAATTCTCGACCGAACCGGGCTGATCCTTGAAATTTTCAGCGATCGCGCCCGCACCCGTGAAGGGGTGTTGCAGGTCGAGATGGCGGCTCTCAGCTATCAACGCACGCGATTGGTCCGGGCCTGGACCCACCTTGAACGGCAACGGGGTGGGCTGGGATTCGTTGGCGGACCGGGTGAAACCCAGATCGAAGCCGACCGCCGCGCAATTGACGAGCAATTGGTCAGGCTGCGGCGTCAGTTGCAGAAGGTGGTCAAGACCCGTACGCTGCACAGGGCCGCACGTGCCAAGGTGCCATATCCCATCGTTGCTCTGGTGGGGTATACCAACGCGGGCAAGTCAACGTTGTTCAACCGTCTGACCGGGGCCGAAGTCATGGCCAAGGACATGCTGTTTGCCACGCTGGATCCGACCATGCGGCGCGTTCAGCTTCCTGATGGCCCCGAGGTAATCCTGTCGGATACGGTGGGCTTTATCTCAAACCTGCCAACCGAGCTTGTGGCGGCCTTCCGCGCAACCCTCGAGGAAGTGCTGGGCGCGGACCTGATTGTTCATGTGCGTGACATCAGCCACGAGGAAACGGATGCGCAGGCGCAGGATGTTGAGTCCATCCTAACCTCTTTAGGTGTCGATGAAGAACGTCCACGGCTTGAAGTTTGGAACAAGATCGACCTGCTCAACCCCGAGGACAAGGACGCCGCATTGGCGCGGGCCGAGCGAGACACGGCGATTTTCTCAATCTCGGCGGTAACGGGCGAAGGCGTTGACCCGCTGTTGGCCGAGATCGCCACCCTGCTTCAGGGGGCTCGGCACGAGGCAGTTCTGAACCTGTCCTATGCCGAGGGGAACAAGCGGGCGTGGTTATTCCGTCAGGACGTTGTCCAGAGCGAGGATCAAACCGAGGACGGGTTCCGCCTGACCGTTTTGTGGACGGACAAACAGGCCGCGCAGTTTGCGTCGCTTTGAACAAGACAAGGGGCGGGCATGTCGGATGTATCGGATCAAAGGGTTTTCCTGAAAGGCCATATCGACGTGCCACCCGACCGGCTTGAAGCTGTGCGGGCAGCATTACCGCTCCACATCTCTCTCACACGGGCGGAAGAGGGCTGTATATCTTTCGAAGTTGTGGAAGATCAGACAACGCCCGGACGGTTCATGGTGTCAGAAGTGTTTGCAACGCAAGCGGCGTTTGACACACATCAGGCACGGGCTAAGGCGTCAGACTGGTTTCAGGTCACGCAGGGAATACCCCGAAACTACACGATAGAAACAGCTGCGGATCGAGCGCGTTAAGCTATTTGCCGTCAATCTGCCGTTGATAGTCATCTGCGTCGAACCAGCCCAGCGAAGACTTTACAAGATAGTCTGACGTCAATTCCCACTCTTCCCAACCGCGCGCCACAACGTGATTGCCGGTCTCGACGTGGTTCCCTTCTAGGGTCCAAACAAAAATAGCGTGAGATCCGGCCCACCGCATCATATCGCAACGGACCTCTAAGTCCGGGAAGTCGGCGTAGAAGCCACGAGCCATATCGGCAATCGCAGCGCGCCCCTCTATGGGGTCGCCTCGGTTGATTGTGATTTGTCCATCAGGTGCAAAGAAGCCGGCAACTGCATCGGGGTCACCAGAACTCCATGCAATCGCGTAGTCCCGCGCAAGATTATTCAGGACATCCCGAATACTGGCCATATTCGCCCCCTTTTGGTCCCACATAATCGGTGGAATGATCATAGGCGAAAAAGGTTCAAGGTGCCACGACGCCCCGGAAATCGGGGCGAGGAGTTGCCGACTAGGCGGATTATCGCGGGATCAGATTGGTCACACCAACCGCTGCAGCGCGTGCCAGATCAAGGTCCAATGACATGGGAATATACTCGCCACGCCGCCAAAGCTGTGCCTGATCGTCGTAGTAGCGTGACAGGAAATGACCCGATTGACCGGTCGCGGTGATAAAGACCGAGCTGTTGGGATCAGCAAAGTCGTACACCCCACGATACCCGGCACCGTGTACGTTCTGAAACGGATCCGGGCCTTCGCCCGAGGTGCGCCCGCGCAGCAACGTGTTGTCGCCACCGCTGGTCGATTGGCGGATGTTCACGAAATAGCGCAGGACAGGCACGTCGCCCAGAACCGGGTGATCATGCGTGGCCTGATGCGCATCGCCCCAGCGCAGGGATTCCAACGCGCTGCCATAGCGCTCAGAAATCCAGATCAGGGCGTCGTCCAGCGCCAGTCGGGCCATTTCGGTACACGTCTCAACCGGGGCGCTTTGTCGTACATCGCACCACACGCTTGCTCCGTCGATGTCGCGATAAACGCGCTCGATAAACAACGGTTCCACGTGTTTGTATTCGCTGGCCAGTGGCCCAAGCTCATCGGCGATAAGGCGGATCTGAAGAGCGCGCAACCATGCCGCATAGATCAACGGCTCGGGCAGGTGTTCGTTCATCTCACCGTTCCAATCCGCCAACAGCGACAAGGCGATCTGGCGTTGACGTTCCGGCGTGCCCTCGGGCGCAGACGCACCGGTGAACCACAAATCCGCACCGATCAGTGGCAACAGGGACCGTGCCGTAAAACTAACGGTATCAAGCTGCGCTTCGATAAAGCTGTCGCGGGTATGCACTTCGCGCGATTGCATCAGTCGATCCCAACGGTGCACGCGCTGTGTGTCGCCCCATTCGTAAGAGACATGGTTAGGAAAAGGACGGTCGATAATCTTGTTGTTCGTATTGCCCAGAATACCGCCAACCGGGGCGACAAATTCGGGATTGTCTGTATAGGGCAACCGACCCTGCCAGCGGTTTGTTTCAATCCAGCCGGGGCTTGGAATGCGCCCACGGCTTTGGTTTTGCAAATCGCGCTGCGGCATGGCACCGATCAACTTCATTCCGATGGTGGTCCGGTCAACCAGCGACAGGTTCTGTGACGGGGCAATGTATTGCTCGCCCGCCTGAATGGCCTGTTGCACATTGTCGGAATTCATCAGGGCCATGGATGCGGTCATTGACGTGTCACGGGGGCTCAGCGCTGTCCAGGATAACGACGCCACATGGCCGGGCGGAGTGATTGTCTCAAGCTTGTAATCCGTGCCGGGCAGCACCGGGCCGTTGTCTGTCCAACGCAGCGTTAGTGTGACTGGCGCCTCGTCCTTGATGGCGATGATCGATGGGCGGGTCAGAAATTCCTTGTAGCCGTCCGGGGTCAGGTATTCCTCGGGGTTGTCCGGGTTCAGTTGTTCTATGTGCAGGTCCTGATCATCCAGGTAAGACGAGGTCAGCCCCCATCCCAACCTGTCACTGCGTCCGGTCATAATGGCAGGAACACCGGGTATCGAGGCCCCGATCACACCGCCTTTTTCAAGATCAAGATGCGCCAGGTACCACACACCGGGTGCTGTGAAGCCCAGATGAGGGTCGTTTGCCAGCAAAGTGCCTCCACTTGCCGACCGAGATGGGGCGGCGGTCCAAGCGTTCGATGCTCCGGCCAGACCGCGTTTTGGAAGCGGTGATAGAGGTGCCTCGGGTGCCTCTTTTCCGGCGGCATAGCGTGGAAGATTCGGGAAAAGGGATGCGTATTCCGGCAAAGCCGCGATACCGGGGCCTGGGACATCCGGCAGAATATCGGCAAGACGTTCTGGGTTGTTCAGCATCAAAGAGGTGCGGGCGCGCAGAACTTCGTCAGTCAAGTGCCCAGACAATTGCAGCGCCATCAGCTTTATGATCGCAAGGCTATCGCCCGGTTGCCAGGGTGATACCGGGGCGTTGAACAGGAACATTTCCGGTGCACCGCGACCCAGCGCCTGTTCATTGATTTCGGTCAACCTTGCATTAACCCCGGCCGCATACGCCCGTAATGCGGCTTTGGTGTAGTCGTCCTGCACCTCGACCGAACGATGAGCGAGGCCATAGAGATCCAGCCGCCGCAGTAACTTGTCGATGCGAAGAGTGCGTGTGCCAAAAACTTCGGACAAACGGCCTTGTGCAGTCCGGCGCATCACGGTCATTTGCCAAAGCCGGTCCTGTGCATGGGCGTACCCTAGGCCAAAGAACACATCGGGATCGGTCTGGCCCAAAATATGCGGCACGTTTGCGGTGTCGCGAACGATCTCAACAGGGGCGGTCAGACCATCAACTTCAAGGGTCTGGTCGTAATCCGGTAGGGATTGGCTGGCCAGGAAATAGACTAGGCCAATCGCGGCGAGGATCAGAATAATCAGACCCGACGCGATGCGCACCAGCCAGCGGAAAACAAGACCCATTACTGCCCCATATTATCATTCGAATTCAGATTGCGCCGAGACTAGTGGATGGCGGGTCTGACCGAAAGAGGAACGCCGCAAGAACCTGCGCGGAAAGGCTTGTAAACACTTGCCCCGCCGCAGTGTTGTGCTGCGACGGGGACCATGTGTGGGGGAAGTGGTAATCCGGATTATGGAATGATGCGCGTATATTTCGTGCCTTCGATGGTCGCGCCAAATTTCAGACCGGCCTGACCAAAGACCGCCGCCAGCACCGGCGAACGCAATGTTGTTGTGTCCGCAGACAAGGAATTCCCAGTTGCGTCGACCACGTATCCAATGTCGGCTCCGGCTGTCCATCCACTGGAACGGCGGAAATCATTCAATGCATCTTCGGTCATGAAGAACAGAACATGCGCATATTGCTGCGCCCCAAATTGCAGGCCGGCGGTCCCGGAAATTGCGGAATAATAATCGACCGTCGCGCCGTTGATGCGCAGCGCGCCTTGGCCGTAGGCACCCCCAAAGATGATCAATCCGGCGTCGGTGATCAGGGGCATAACCAACATCCCAGTGGATTTGTTCACGATCTCAACTGTGTTGGGATATTTCGCGTACATTTCCGTCAGTGTGGCGTCGACGCGAGCGTCGATAGTTGCTGCGTTTGATGTGCCGACGCCGTTACCGCAGGCGGTGGTCAGGGTCAGACCTGCCATGCCAAAGGCAAAGCCGCGACGGCTCAGTCGGGGGGAAGGGGAACTGCTCATGGTTTTTATATCTCTGTAACTGTGCCTGATGTGTCGGGTGATCCCGATCTTGCTGGCAAGGATACGCCGATTAGGGCGATGTGTCACGGGAAAGCTGCCGGAAGCAGCCTGTTTGTCGGCGAAAAATTGCGACTCTTTGGGGTTTTAGCCCTGAAGGATGCGTGCGACCTGCGGCGAGAAATAGGTCAGAATGCCGTCACATCCCGCGCGCTTGAAAGCCAACAGACTTTCCAACATCACCTTGTCGCCGTCGATCCAGCCATTCTGCGCAGCCGCCTGGATCATCGCATATTCGCCCGAGACCTGATAGGCGTAAGTCGGCGCGCCAAAGCTGTCTTTTACCCGGCGGCAAATGTCCAGGTAGGGCATGCCCGGCTTGATCATCACCATATCCGCTCCCTCAGACAGGTCACGCTCGATCAGGCGCAGCGCTTCGTCCGAGTTGGCCGGGTCCATCTGATAGGTTTTCTTGTCACCGGTCAGCGCGCCAGAGGCCCCAACGGCATCACGGAAGGGGCCGTAGAATGCGCTCGCGTATTTCGCGGCATAGCTGAGGATCATGACGTTGTGGTGGCCAGCGCCCTCTAACGCGCGGCGCATTTCGCCAATCCGACCGTCCATCATGTCTGATGGGCCGATAATATCCGCTCCGGCCTCGGCCTGGGCAAGGGTCATTTTGACCAGTGCCTCGACGGTCTGATCATTCACGATCTCACCATCAACGACGTAACCGTCATGTCCGTTGATATTGTAGGGGTCCAGCGCCACGTCGGTCATCACGGCAATATCCGGTGCGGCAGCTTTGATCGCCCGGACAGCGCGATTCGAAAGATTGTCTGGGTTCCATGCCTCGGCACAATCTTCGGTCTTCAGCGACGAATCCGTGTATGGAAAGATGCAAATCGCAGGAATTCCAAGCGCTTGTGCTTCGGTTGCGGCTTTGGCAATCAAATCAACCGACCGCCGCACGACACCCGGCATCGAAGGCACAGGTTCTTCGATCCCTTCACCATCTCGCACGAAAACCGGCCAAATCAGGTCTTGTGTGGTCAGCGTATTTTCACGCACCAGCCCCCGAATTGCCTCGGACTGACGGGCCCGCCGAAAGCGGGTCAGGGGGTAGGGGGCAATGGTTGGTTTCATGGCGCGTTCTCCTTGAACATTCCAGCATTGGGTGGCATGAATTCACAAAGGTCTCAAGGGTATCAATGGACGCGCCGCCGCGATAAACCCCCCTGAGTTGTTTGAATAAAGGGTTGGGTTTGGACTGGTACTCTTCGATTTTTGAACTCATCGACATGCGCAGTTTTTCGAATCTGTGGTATTGGATTGTGCTGGCTGTGGTCTGGTCGTCGGCAAGCCATTGGGTGATGGGCATTCCGTATGATTTGGTTGTACGCGCGCGTCGGATCGGCGGGCAGGTCGAGATCGATCTTCTGGACATCGTACGCATCAACACGAACCGAATTTTGCTGATCGTTGACATGTCGGGTACCATCCTATTGGCTTTTGCAAGCTTTATGCTGACCGGTCTGGCGACACTGGGGTTTTATTACGACGTTGAATTTGCGCAGGCGGTTTTTTTGCTCATGTTTCCGATGACGCTGGTTCTTTTGGTGAATATCTCACAGGCCAGGCGTCTGCGTCGGCAGGAACTGACGCTTGAAACCGTCACCAAGACCATTTCCCGCTGCCGTCTTTATACCCAGATTATCGGCATGATCTCGATACTGGTCACTTCGTTCTGGGGCATGTATCAGAACATTTCGATTGGCGTTCTGGGTTAGACTTATCTGAAAGGCGAGGCGATGAAGGCTCCGAACCACGTGACAGTTGGCGGCGCCCCTGAAGGGTTTGACGCGCAGCTCGTGCTGAACGAAATCGCCCGCAGCAACGGGCCGGTGGCCCATGTCGCGCGTGACGACAAGCGGATGGAAGCGATGCGCGCTGCGCTGGCCTTCTTTGCCCCCGATATGCCGGTCTTTGTGTTCCCCGGCTGGGATTGTCTTCCTTATGACCGTGTGTCGCCGAACGCGGATATTTCGGCGGCCCGGGTGGCCACCTTGGCCGCTCTGGTCCACCAGATGCCGCAAAAATTCGTGCTGCTGACCACGCTGAATGCAGCCACCCAACGCGTGCCAGCGCGTGAGGTGCTGCGCGAGGCGGCGTTTACCGCACGTGTTGATCAGCGCATCGACGAGACCGCTTTGCGAAACTTTCTGGTGCGCATGGGGTTCACCCAAAGCCCAACAGTGATGGAGCCCGGCGATTATGCCATTCGTGGCGGCATTATCGACATCTTCCCGCCGGGCGAATCCGGCCCCGTTCGTTTGGATCTTTTCGGCGACGTTCTGGACGGCGCGCGTCGCTTTGATCCGGTATCTCAGCGTACCACTGAAAAGCTGGATGTGGTTGAACTTGCACCTGTATCCGAGGTCATTCTGGACGAGGCCGCTATTACCCGGTTCCGCCAGAACTATCGCATCGAATTTGGCGCGGCAGGTACAGATGATCCGCTTTACGAAGCGGTCAGTGCGGGGCGCAAACATCAGGGCATCGAGCATTGGCTGCCGTTTTTTCACGACAAGCTTGAGACGCTGTTCGACTATCTGCCGGACGCCACGATCACCGTAGACGATCAGGTTACACCAGCGCGTCTGGCGCGGTGGGATACGATTGCCGATCAATATGAAACCCGACGTCTGGCTTTGGAAAACCGGTCCCGCATGGACACGGTTTACAAACCCACCCCCCCGGGTCTGTTATACCTCGACGATGCCGCGTGGGAGGCTGCGGTCGCAGATCGCAGGGTTATGCAGTTCAGCCCCTTGCCGCAGGCTTCTGGTCCCGGTGTCATCGACGCAGGCGGGCGGATCGGGCGCAACTTTGCTCCAGAACGCCAGCAGGAGAACATTAGCCTGTTTGGCGCTTTGGCCAGCCACATCACATCCAAGCTCGACAAAGGCCCTGTGTTGATCGCCTCTTATTCAGAAGGTGCGCGCGAACGTCTGACCGGTTTGATCGAAGATGAAGGTCTGGCCGAGGCCATCCCGGTGACGAACGGCACCCGCATCGGCAAACGCGGCTTGCACCTTGCTGTTTGGGCACTGGAGCACGGGTTTGAAACCCCTGTCCTGACAGTCATCGCAGAACAGGACGTGCTGGGCGACCGCCTGATCCGCCAGCCCAAGAAGCGCCGCAAGGCCGAGAACTTCCTGACCGAGACCCAATCGCTGTCCCCCGGTGATCTGGTGGTGCATGTGGACCACGGGATCGGTCGTTACATGGGGATGGAGGTCGTTACAGCTGCAGGCGCCGCGCACGAATGCCTGCTGCTGGAATACGCCGAGCAAGCCAAGCTGTACCTGCCGGTCGAAAATATCGAACTTCTGTCGAAATACGGCCATGACGAAGGTTTGCTGGACCGTCTTGGTGGTGGTGCATGGCAGGCCAAGAAAGCCAAGCTGAAGGAACGCATCCGCGAGATGGCGGATAAGCTGATCCGCATCGCCGCTGAACGTGCCCTGCGTAAGGCTCCGGTGATGGACCCGCCGCCCCATGCGTGGGAAGAGTTCAGCGCGCGCTTCCCCTATCAGGAAACCGATGACCAGCTGCGGGCCATCTCGGACGTGATGGAAGACATGCATTCCGGCGCACCGATGGATCGCCTGATCTGCGGCGACGTGGGCTTTGGCAAAACCGAAGTCGCCATGCGCGCGGCCTTTGTGGCAGCCATGTCAGGCGTGCAGGTGGCCGTCGTGGCACCCACAACACTTTTGGCCCGCCAACACGCGGCAAGCTTCAAGGAACGGTTCCGCGGCTTTCCACTGGAAGTGCGGCAACTCTCGCGGTTTGTATCTGCGAAAGAGGCGCAGCAAACCCGTGATGGTCTGGCACGCGGAACGGTGGACATCGTGATCGGCACGCACGCGCTGCTGGCCAAGAACATCCGTTTCAACAATCTGGGCTTGCTGATCATCGACGAGGAACAGCATTTCGGCGTGGGTCACAAAGAACGCCTGAAGCAACTGCGCAGCGACATTCACGTGCTGACCCTAACCGCAACTCCGATACCGCGGACCTTGCAGCTGTCCCTGACCGGCGTGCGCGATCTGTCGATCATTGGAACCCCTCCTATCGACCGCTTAGCCATCCGAACATATGTCAGCGAATTCGATGCTGTCACGATCCGAGAGGCGCTGCTGCGTGAACACTATCGCGGCGGTCAGAGTTTCTATGTGGTGCCCCGTATTTCGGACCTGCCGGAGATTGAAGAGTTCCTGAAAAACCAACTGCCTGAACTGACCTATGTGGTGGCGCATGGTCAGATGGCAGCGGGCGAGCTCGACGATCGAATGAACGCGTTTTACGACGGCAAATATGACGTGCTGCTGGCCACGACGATTGTCGAAAGCGGGCTGGATATTCCAACCGCAAACACAATGGTTGTTCACCGCGCGGATATGTTCGGTCTTGCGCAGCTCTATCAGATCCGGGGCCGGGTGGGGCGGTCAAAGACGCGTGCCTATGCCTATCTGACTACCAAGCCGCGCCAGAAACTGACCGCCACGGCCGAAAAACGCCTGCGCGTTCTGGGCTCGCTGGATACGCTGGGGGCGGGGTTCACACTGGCGTCGCAAGACCTGGACATTCGCGGCGCAGGCAACCTGCTGGGTGAAGAACAATCCGGCCAGATGCGCGACGTGGGGTACGAGCTCTACCAATCCATGCTGGAAGAGGCGATTGCCAAGATCAAGGCAGGTGAGATGGAGGGGCTGTCGGATGCAGACGATCAATGGGCCCCGCAGATCAATCTGGGCGTGCCGGTTCTGATCCCCGAAGACTACGTTCCCGATCTGGATGTGCGCTTGGGCCTGTATCGCCGCTTGTCCTCGCTGTCGACTAAGGTAGAGCTGGAAGGCTTTGCCGCCGAACTGATCGACCGGTTCGGAAAACTGCCAAAAGAGGTCAACACTCTGATGCTGGTCGTACGCATCAAGGCGATGTGCAAGCGCGCCGGAATTGCCAAGCTGGATGGCGGTCCAAAGGGCGCAACCATTCAGTTTCACAACGACAAGTTTGCCTCTCCTCAGGGGCTGGTCGAATTCATCCAGAATCAGCGCGGTATGGCCAAGGTCAAGGACAACAAGATCGTGGTGCGACGCGACTGGAAGAAAGACAGCGACAAGATCAAAGGGGCTTTTGCCATTGCCCGTGATCTGGCCGAAAAAGTGGTCGCAGTAAAGAAAAAGGCCAAGGCAGGTTGAGATGTGGGCAGGGGCGCTGCCCCCGCTGCGCGTTCCGCGCATCTCCCCCGAGGTATTTACGGCCAGATGAAGGGCGGATCCCAGCTTCATCTGGCTAAAAATACCTCCGCCGGAGGCATCGCGCGGCAGCGCGATCTATCCCATTAGTCACGCATCGCAGCCTGCGCACAGAAGCAAGAGGCCGCCACCATTTGGTCGGCTCGGGCCAAGGCCAGGTCGAGCCGCTGTTTGATTTGACGGATTTCTATCGTTTCCTTCCTCGCTGCGAGGCAATCGTGCAACCCCTTCAGGCTCCACACATTGTCGGGGTGGATCGAGGCGCGGCTGAGGCTTCCGCCCAAGCCCAGATCTTCGCGATACACCTCTTCGGCCTCGGCGACGTGGCCTTGTTCGAACAGCAAAGCGCCAAGCGCGTGGCGGGTGGGCTGCATCCAGCCCCAGGGCTCGTCATAGGGCAGGGTGTCGTCCAACTCGACCGAGCGGCGCAGATGAGCAAAGGCGATTTCGAAATTGCCTTTGCGGTACTCGATTTCACCACGCAGCATTTCCCGCGCGATCTCCAGCAGGTCGATCACACGGTTGTTGTGCAGCCTGCGGGTTTCAGGGACGCATTCCTTGGCTGCGAGAAACAGGTTCTCTTCAGCTTCGGCGTGGACAACATCCCCGGTTGCGGCATGCGCGATGGCACGGGCGTAGTGGGTCGTGGCCGTCAGGGTGCGGTACAGGTCCGGATCGGAGGGCAGGTCCAGCGCTTTCGCCTCTTCCCAGCGGCCAAACCGGATCAGGATGTGTGGCCCCATGGACATGTAGCTTTCGAAGAAATCCGCCATGGGCGGGCTTTCGATACGCAGCATTTCTTCAGGCGTGGTGTCCCAAATTCCTTGGTTGGCGCGTAGGGCGGGTTTGATCTGTCCCAGAAAAAGGGCGCCATAGATTGCAAAATGGTAGTTGTGTTGGCGATAGCCGGTGTAGATGTTGAACGCACCTTCGCGTTCGTAATACTTCAGGTCAGCTTCCGACGCTTTTTCGTTCCAGTGCACCACATTTTGGTAGTGGCCGCACAGCACGTCTATGTGTGTTGGCATATGCACCAGATGCCCCGCATCCGGGACCAATGTGCGTAGTACATCCCCGGCTTTCAAAGCTTTTTCCGGCGTGGGCGACATCTCCATCAGGTGGACATAGAGGTGCAGCAGGCCAGGGTGTGACATGGCGGCGGGATCGTTGGCCATGGCCCATTCCAGCACGTCTTGAGCTTCACGTGTGGCTGCGCCTTCGGCGGGTTGGCCGGTTTTCAGATCCCACATCTGCCAAGGGGTCAGGTTCAGCAACGCTTCGACATAGACCGTGCGCAGGTCGAGGTGATCTTGATGCGCCGCAAACGCTGCCCGCATTGCGTCTGCAAAGTCATGGTCCCATTGGTGCATGTCTTCGATTGGGTCGGGTTGCGGGTAGCGTGCGGGAAGGGCATGGATCAGAGCTTGCTCAACAGGCGTGCAGGTATCGGCACAGTCCAATGCCTTCTGCATTGCATCATGGGCCAGCGTAAGTGCCTTTTTTCGCCCTCGCTCATCCTGCAAGTCCCATGGTAAGTTATAATTGGGACCTGCCGCGTAGGCGACGCCCCAATGGGCCATGGCGCATTTGGGGTCATGCTCGACCGCGCGTTGAAAACACGCAACGGCTTCTTCGTGGTTGTACCCGTAGGTCCAGTTCAAGCCACGGTCGAACCAACGCTGCGCCTCTGGGTTCGTCGTTGAAACCGGGCAGGTGTATGTGCCCAGATCGTAATAATCACTCATCGAAAAACCTCCCCGCAGCCTGGGCTTAGGGTAGCGTGTTTCGGGGAGGTTGCACAGATCAGGCTAGCAGTCGCTGTTCCACCCGGCCCATATGCAGCATCAGGCCAAAAGCCAGAACACACATGGTCAGGATACCAAATGTCAAAGGAGCAATTGACCCATCGAACAGCAATCCGATCGGCGCGGCAATTGCTGCGGCCAACACTGTTGAAATCGATCCGATGACCGACGCCGCCATTCCGGCAATGTGCCCCATCGGTTCCATCGCGATGGCGTTCAGGTTGCCGATCGTGATGCCTGCCATGAAGAAAACCATGGTTTGCCAAAAGACGAACAGCGCAAATGACGTTGTTGGAGACAGGTTGGTCATGTTCAGGAGAATGACCATTGATGTAATTGCGATCTGAGCGCCAAAGGCAAATGTCACCATCCGCCGCATTCCGACGCGCACCACCAACGCGGCGTTCAGCAGGCTGGCCGAGCCAGACATCAGAGCGACAAAGCCGAACCAAAAGGGAAAGCTATCGGCCCGACCGTGGATCACATCATAGACCGGCTGTACCATGGTCAGCATGGTGAACAGCATTCCCATGCACAGGGTTTGTACAAGGATCGACAGGCGCACTGTTGGATGGGCAAACATCTCTTGCACAGCGGCGATCATCAGGGGCAGGCGGAAGGGGCGGCGATTTTCGACAGCGAGAGACTCGGGCAGACGAACGCTCATCCAGCCGACGACAATAAGCGCAAACAAGATGAACGAAACAAAGATACCGCGCCAGCCAAACAAAGCGATGACACCTGCGCCTAGCATCGGTGCGATGGCAGGGACCAGTGTGAAGATCATCATCGCAATCGAGATGATGCGGGCCATCTCACGCCCGGAATAGAGATCCCTGATGATGGCCATGGCGACCACACGCGGACCAGCGGCGCCCAGACCCTGCACAACGCGCGCAATCAGTACCAGTTCCAGCGATGAACTCGCCCATGCAACCGCAGATGCCGCGATATACAAAAGTGCGCCACCAAAGATCACCGGCTTGCGTCCCAGCGCGTCCGAGATCGGGCCGGTAAAGAATGTGCCGATCCCCATGCCCAACACAAAGGACGTCAGTATTAGCTGCGCCCGGTTAATGTCATCGGGGCTAAGCTGCGCGCCGATTTCGGGTAGGGCGGGCAGCATTGAATCGATCGAAAAGGCGATGGTAGCGAACATCATTGCGACCAAAGCAATGAATTCCGCCTTCGACATGCGGTTGGCCATGAAGCACTCCTAACCCATTCGCGCTATCACGGAGGATCAGGTTAGGCCAGACTGGAAATTCGCACAGACCTCTGTGCTATTCTGCAGGGGAAGCCTCAAGCTGAGACATGATCTCAGCGATCACTTTCTCCCACATCTCAGGGGGTTGAGCGCCCGGAACTGCATGTTGGTTGGCAACAATGTAGGTGGGGACCGAGCTGACGCCCATTTCGCGCGAATGGCTATCCCGATTGCGGATGTCGTCTCGGTCCGCGTCAGATTTGAGCAGCTTCATGACAACGGCGGCGTCCATTCCAGCGCTGTCAGCGATATCTGACAAGACCTCGGGATCACCGATGTCACGAGCTTGCACGAAGTAAGCATCGAACAGCGCGTCGACAACAGCGTTCTGTTTGCCTTCGATTCCTGCCCAATGGATGAGGCGGTGAGCGTCCAACGTGTTGGGCGTGCGCTTCATACCTTCGAAATCGATCTTGAGGCCCGCGCTCTCAGCATGTTCCACCACAGGCGCATAGGCCCGCACGGCACCGTCTTTGCCGCCGAACTTACGCTCAAGGTATTCGCGCCGGTCCATGCCTTCATCCGGCATGTCGGGGTTCAGCTGAAAGGGATGCCATTCGATGACAAAGGGGTGATCGGGGATATTGGCCAGTGCTTTGTCCAGATGCGTTTTGCCGATATAGCACCAGGGGCAGATCGGATCGGACAGGATGTCGAGCTTGACGGTCTGGGTCATGTGGTTGGTGCCTCGAAATAGGCCGGCAACGCGCGGCGCAGGAGTTTGCCGTTACCGCCAGTTGGCAGGGCAGGCAGGTGGATGAAGGCGCGCGGCTGTTTGTAGCGGGCCAGATTTGCTTCGACATAGGCGCGCAGGGCCGCATCGTCCAGCTTTTCCGGGCCAGTATAGAAGGCTGCTATCACAAATGTGTCCGGTTTGACCTCGACAGCGGCTGCGCCGACCTGCGTGATGCCGGGAAAGCGGGACAGCGCGGCTTCGACCTCGACCGGGGACACGCGATAGCCGCCCGCGTTCATCATGTCATCATCTCGGCCCAGATAGCTGATCTGGCCATCCACTGCCATCGCGCCCTGATCTCCGGTCAGAAACCAGTCGCCTTGCATCCGTGCCTCGGCTTCGTCAGGCGCGTTGAGATAGGTCAGCATCAATCCTGGGTCTGATCGATGTATTGCGATGGTGCCTTCCTGTCCTTGCGGCACCGGACCGTCCGTACCCAGGATCGCCACACGACGCCCCGGTTGGGGCTGCCCCAGCGCGTCGCTACGCGCGGGGTGGGCCGGACTGGAAGAGATAAAGGTCGAGCATTCGGACATGCCGTAGGCTTCGAACAGGTCGGTGCCGGAGCAGGTGACCCATTTCTCATGCAAAGCGCGCGACAGTTTCTCACCCGCGCATAAGCCATGGCGCAGGTCGGGCAACTCCATATGTTCGGACGTTTGCAGCATCTTTCGAAAGACACCGGGGGCGGCGGCAAAGATCGTTGCACGGTGCTGGCGCAATAAGGTAGGCAGCGCGTCAATACTGGTGCCGGGTTCCGGGATCAGGGCCGTTGCACCAATAGTCCACGGGTCCATCAATCCTGTGCCCAGCGTATAAGTCCAGTTGAACGCGCCCGCGTGGCACAATCGGTCGGTTTCGCGCAGACCATACCAGCCATCAACCATCATCTGCCGCGCCCAGATTGCCCGGTGGGCATGGGCCACAGCACGTGGCTTGCCTGACGTTCCAGAGGTGTAGACGACATAGGCCATACGCTCGGGGTCGCCCATGTCAAAACGGGCTGCAGGCAGGCTTCGCATGGCTTTCAACCCATCCAACTCAATCTGCTTGGGGTGCGCGGCACAGGCAACGTCGGGGTCGCGCAGAATGGCCGCTGGGGCAAGATCCGCGATCATTTTGGCCGTTTCAGGTTCCGTCAGTTGCGACGATGTCGGCACAGGAACGATGCCTACTGCAATTGCGCCAAGATAGGCGATCGGGAAATCCACTGTATTGCCCAGCCGCATCAACGCGATGTCGCCGGGTTTCAAACCGGCTTGCAACAACCCAGCACCGGTGCCCAAAACGGCTGCTTTCAGATCGCGAAAGCTCCAATCCTGCGCGTCCCTCTCACGCAGCACGGACAGGGCAACCTTGCTGGGGATGCGATCCGCTTGGCCCAGAACATGAGCAGCCAGGTTAAAAGGTGTGGGGCAGGGCGCGGGCGCCCCCTGATCAAAGATGGACAACATGGCCCTTGGCTATCGCGGAGCCTGCCGCGTTGCAAGCGCGGCAGACCGGGCCTATAGAGAAGGGCATGAGCACTCAAGATCCAAAATCCCTGATCCGAATTGCCCGCGATTCCGGTGACCATACCGAAGTTGAACCTCTGGACCTAGGTGCGAGGGTGCGCGAGCTGCGCAAGGCGCGCAAATGGACTTTGGAACAGGCTGCCACACAGGCGGGATTGGCGCGCTCGACGCTGAGCAAGATCGAAAACGGGCAGATGTCGCCCACGTACGACGCGCTCAAGAAGCTGGCAATTGGTCTTGAGATTTCAGTGCCGCAACTGTTCACCCCGCCGCAGCGTGATCAGGTGATCGGTCGGATGTCTGTGACGCGTACTGGTGAAGGGACGGCCCATGCCACGGCCACCTATGAGCATGAGTTGCTGGCCGAGACGCTGACCAAGAAACATATGCTGCCATATCGCGCGCGGGTGCGGGCGCGGTCGATGGATGAGTTTGAGGGCTGGGTGCGCCACGATGGTGAGGAGTTCATGTATGTCCTCACGGGCGTTGTGCGGCTGTTCACTGAGTTTTATGAGCCTGTCGAAATGCGCCGTGGCGACAGCGCATATTATGATGGCAGCATGGGGCACAATGTCATCTCCGTCAGCGACGAAGATGCAACGATCCTTTGGGTCACATCACTTACTTAGTGATGCGTGCGTGAATTCGCGGTTCAGACCTTCGGTAAACAGGAAATCTTCAACTTCTTCGTGCGCTTCGTTCATGGTTAGCTGGTGACGCTCTGCCAGATAAGCTTCGAACCCTTTCCGGTCCTTTGACACGCGCATCATGTCCTGATCCCGCAAGTTCGGAAAGCGCCGTTTTGCACGTGCGTAGGCCGCGCTCCAGTCTTGTTTAAGATCCGTCCAGTTCATCATCTTTGAGCTTTCCTTTTGTAGCCATTAGGACTGCTCTCCCCCACAACAGCGTACGGAAAGGCTGCCGTAGCGTAAGACATGACAAAATGTCGCACCTTTCTTTCACAAATTATTTAGGGGTGGTGCCCGCTGCGAAAGCTCCGCAACGGGCGGGCGGGCCTGCAGTCGGCGTGAGTGGTGGCGGGCCCGATTATGCGTTCTCCGGCTCTGCCGAAGGGATCAGACGCGGTGCATGAAGGCGCATCTTCAAGTCCGCACCTGATCTAATTCATGCGCCGTGTATATATCTTTTGCCCAAAAAAATTAAGACTTCTAATGGGTTTCACGCACAACTCACCGAGTGTTGATGAACCTCTTTGGCCGATCCAGACATCGTGAACGTCCTATGGAGATGGAACGCCGTTGGTACCGTTTGCAGATACTCTGCGACGGATATTCGTTCATGCGCTCGTGTCGAAAATGATCAGCAGGAACTTGCTCAATTCTCGATGCTGATGAGAGTTGAGGCAAAAGAACCCGGGCTTGGTTGTCCCGGGTCCGCTATCATTGGCTTAGTTCTCATCATACCACCAGACATCGGGCATGTATTGGGGGCCATCCCCGTAGATCGGCAAAGTGTCGGGGAACTTTAGCTCGCGGATATGCGCAATGCGCCCGACATCAAAGCTCCAGATCGGGATCACGTAGCGGCCTGCGGTCAGGACACGGTCCAGAGCGCGGGTGGCCGTGGTGAAATCTTCATGCGCTTCCGAGGCCAACATGGCATCGATCATCGCGTCAACGGCGGGCGAGGAAACACCCATTAGGTTGCGCGTTCCCGGCGTGTCTACAAATTCGCTGCCCCAGTAGAACCTTTGTTCGTTGCCCGGCGACAAGGACAGGGCACGTCGGAAAGGCGTCATGTCGAAATCGAGCTCGTTCATGCGCGAGGTGTATTGCGCATCATCGACCTTCTCGACCACCAACTCGATGCCAAGACGTTCCAGAGCGCGGGCGTAAATCTCGGCAATTGTACTGACGTCCTGAACGACATTCAGACTGCCCTGGCTGATCACCATTTCAATCTTCAGCGGACGGCCTTCCGCGTTTTTGAGCACGCCATCCTGAACGGTCCATCCCGCGTCTTCCAGCAGCTTGACTGCTTGGCGAATGTTGCGCCGGTTGCGTTCCGAGCCGTCGCCTTGTGGCAATTCGTACCCTTCCAATGTGCCGGGCGTCAGCTCAGCCTCAAAAGGCTCCAGCAAAGCGCGCACCGGTTCAGTTGCCGGCCCAGGTTGCATCGCCAGATCAGAGCCAGAGAAGTAAGAAGAAATACGAGGCTGTGCGCCGCCCGTGACCGTGTCGTTGATAAATTCAAAATTGAAGGCAAGCGTCAGCGCTTCGCGCACGCGCCAGTCATCCAGCGGTGGTTTGCGGGTGTTCATCACAAAGCCAGTCATCCCCGATGGTTTTCCATGGGGAATTTCAGTCTTGATCACGTCCCCGCGCTGAACGGCAGGAAAACTGTATTGTTTGTTCCATTTGTCTGCGTTGAACTCGCGCACGGCCGACAGTTCTCCGGCTTTGAAAGCCTCGAACGCGACAGATCCGTCGCCGTAGAATTCAATCCGCAGTTCATCGAGGTTCATGGTGCCGCGACGAAACGGAATGTCAGCGCCCCAGTAGTCCGGGTTACGTCGCAGGTTCACATAGCGACCGGCCTCATAGCTGTCGATTATGTACGGACCGGTTCCGATTGGAACATCCTGTAACTTGGCATTCGCGAAATCCTTTCCGTCCCACTGCGCCTTTTGCAGGATCGGACGCATTCCGGCCAGCAGGGCCAATTCCCGGTCAGGGTCGTTGAACGTGATCCGGACCGAGCGCGGTCCGGTCTGTTCAATGCTGTCGATCTTGCCCCACAGCCCTCGGTACCGCAGATGCCCTTCGGTTCCGAGGGTCTGATATGACCAGATCACATCCTCGACCGTGACGGGGCTGCCGTCGGAAAATCGGGCCTCTTCGCGCAGAGTGAATTCGACCCAAGACCTGTCCGGCGCCGCTTCAACTGATTCGGCTAACAGCCCGTAAAGTGTGAAAGGTTCGTCCCAAGACCGACCCATCAGGCTTTCGTGGGTCCAAAACGGCAACTGCCACGGAGAGGTGCCTTTTTGCAAAAACGGGTTCAGACTGTTATAGCCGCCGGTATTTCCGAACACCGCTTTGCCGCCTTTGGGCGCATCCGGGTTGGCGTAGGGGAGGGACACAAAATCCGGTGGTAGGGCCGGGTCCCCATACATAGCTATGCCATGAGACGATTCTGCATGGGCGACAGACATGAGAAAAATGCTGGCGATTCCCGCCGCAAATGGTCGAAACGGTCGGAGAAAATCCGGGCTCATTTTGGAAACAATCCTGCTCTGGCCTTATTTTGTTGGGATTCATCGTAGTGATGATTTTTCTTATTATCAAACTTTTAGCTTGGACGAAGGCGCAGAATTGCTTATAAGGGTTCCACTGCTCGATAGGTTTCTTGCCTGTATGAAACCTGCCTCAATAACTTAACGCCCGCTTCGTGCGGGCGTTTTTTTTGGGCAGTTCCGAATGTCCAGGTCCGGGATTTCAATTCCATATGTTTCCCCGTTTTCTTTGCAGGTGCAGCATGGCATGGTGCGCGAGGATATCGCATCAGGGAGATCGGTCATGAGCCTTGCGGGCAAAACGGCAATCATCACAGGGTCAAATTCAGGCATAGGTCTGGGGGTCGCACGCGAGCTGGCCAAGGCAGGGACCAATGTGGTTTTGAATTCCTTTACCGATCGGGATGAAGATCATGCGCTGGCTGCAGAGATTGCAAAAGAAACCGGAACCAACGCGCGCTACATCAAAGCGGACATGTCCAAAGGCGATGAGTGCCGCACACTGATCGAGCAGGCAGGTGCCTGCGATATTCTGGTGAACAACGCGGGCATTCAGCATGTCTCTCCGATTGATCAGTTCCCGACCGAGAAATGGGATGCGATTATCGCAATCAATATGAACTCGGCATTTCATACGACAGCTGCGGCGCTGCCGATGATGCGCAAGTCGGGATGGGGCCGGATCGTCAATATCGCCTCGGCGCACGGTCTCACGGCCTCGCCTTACAAGGCGGCCTATGTCGCTGCAAAGCATGGTGTGGTTGGGATGACCAAGACCGTCGCGCTTGAGACCGCGCAGGAGCCAATAACCTGCAACGCGATTTGTCCGGGTTATGTTCTGACGCCTCTGGTAGAGGCACAGATCCCGGACACGATGAAGGAATACAACATGAGCCGCGAAGACGTGATCAAGAACGTCATGCTGGAACGGCAGCCTTCGAAGGAGTTTGCTACCGTTGAGCAGCTGGGCGGCACAACCATTTTTTTGTGCTCGGATGCGGCGGCTCAGATTACCGGGACAACGATTTCGGTCGATGGTGGCTGGACCGCGCTTTGAGGATCCATGGGGGCGCTGCCCCCATACCCCCGGAGTATTTTTGAAAAGATGAAGGGGTTGAGGCATGAAACGGATCAATCTGGCATTGCAGGGCGGTGGGGCGCATGGGGCGTTCACCTGGGGGGTCCTTGACAGGTTTCTGGATGAAGAAGACGTCGAGGTTGCGGCCATTACCGGGACGTCAGCGGGGGCGTTGAACGGGGCCGCGTTCAAGTCGGGCATGGTGCATGCCGGGCGCGACGGCGCACGCGCAAGTCTGGATGCGGTGTGGGCGCGTATGGGTGCGATTGGCGATATGCGCATGGCCCATTGGTTCCGAGGGGTGGAGCCTGCAGCAATTTCCAGAGCTATGGAGTATTCGGTCCCTTATTCCATTGGCGAGGCGTGGTCCCGAATGGTGTCGCCTTATGCATATGGCCCATTTTATAGCAACCCGTTGGAGTCGGTGGTTGATCGGTTCAACTTTGCCGAAGTGTGCGCAGATGACGGCCCGCGTCTGTTTGTCTGTGCGACCTGTGTGCGAAGTGGTAAGATCCGTGTCTTTACCGGAGATGAAATTTCGACAGACGCCATTCTGGCTTCGGCGTGTTTGCCGACCCTGTTCAAGGCGGTCGAAATCTATGATCCTGAAACCGAGCGGACCGAGGCGTATTGGGACGGTGGCTATACAGGGAACCCGGCGCTTTATCCGTTGTTTGCTGACGATCTGCCTGACGACGTGGTGATCGTGAACATCAACCCGCTGGAGCGCGATGAAGTGCCTGTCACGCCGCAGCAGATCCAGAACCGGATTAATGAAATTAGTTTCAACTCATCTCTGTTTCGCGAACTCAGGGCGATCAGTTTTGTGCAGCGGTTGCTGAAAGAGGGCAAACTGAAGGCCGGTGAAATGAGCCGTGTTCTGGTGCACATGATTGCGGATAACGAACTGATGAACAGCTTGTCTGTTGCAACTAAGACCGTCCCCAATCCGGTTATCCTGCACAAGCTCAAGCAGGCCGGGCGCGACGCGGCAGATGGATTTCTTGCGAAACACAAAGACGATCTTGGGCAGAACAGTACAGTGGATCTGCCTGCGATGTTTGGCTGATTACTCAGGCGGTTGGGTCGGGTCTTTTTCGTTGGGGTATACCAGACCAGCCGAAATCACCAGTTTCGCTGCGTCTTCGATGCTCATGTCCAGTAAGATTACGTCTTCGGCCGGAAAGAACAGGAGGAAGCCAGAGGTGGGGTTGGGCGTGGTCGGAACAAAGACGCTGAGCAATTCGCCCCCGGTTTCGGCCCGTTGGCTGACCTCGCCGCGCGCGCTTGTCGAAACAAAACCGATAGCCCAGATGCCCCGGCGTGGATACTGGATCAGGCAGGCTTTTTCAAAGGACCGTTCGGTCTGCGCAAAGACCGTTTCCGAGATCTGCTTGATCCCGGAGTAAACCGACCGCACGACGGGCATCCGGTCGACCAGGCTTTCGGCGAAATGGATCAGCGAGCGGCCCAGAATGCCTTTGGCGATCCACCCGACGATGATTGTGAAGATCAGGAAGATCACCACACCCACACCGCGCAGGTTGATGCCCACATATTGTTCTGGTTGGAATTGTTGTGGAACCAGCGGCAGAACGGCGCTGTCGATCCAGCCGACCACAGACCAGATCAGCCAGACGGTCAACCAGACAGGTGCAATAACGACGATGCCGGTCAGAAAGGAGCCGCGCAGCCGTGAAAGCAGGCCGGGGCGGCGATGGGGCTCTTCGTCGAAAGGTGTGTTCATTGCAGGTCCGAGTGGGCAGTTCCGAATGGTTTCCGGGGTTTAGGTAGTCAATCCGTCGCTTTGGTACAATAGGGCTGCGTCAACCCTGCTGCACCAGCGACTGCGCGATTTTGGCGGCCAGGCGTGCGTTGTTGCGGACCAGCGCGATATTGGTCGTTAACGAACGGCCTTCGGTTTTCTCAAAAATGCGTTGCAGCAGATAGGGCGTCACGGCTTTGCCGGTGATGCGGTGGGCATCCGCGTCGGCCTGAGCCTCGGCGATGATCGGGGCCAGTTCCCCGGCCGCTATCTGATCGGCGGCAGGGATCGGGTTGGCAACCAGCTGTCCGCCGGGCAGACCCAGCGCACGCCGCGTGGCATGGGCTTTGGCGATGGCTTCAGCACTGTCCATACGCAGAGGCGCGGAAAAAGGTGATTTTGCCGACCAAAATGCAGGGAACTCATCTTGCCCAAACGCGATGACGGGCACACCCAAAGTCTCTAGCACTTCAAGCGTTTTGGCGAGGTCCAGGATAGCTTTGGCCCCGGCAGCAACCACTGTGACCGGCGTATGCCCTAGCTCGTGTAGGTCAGCAGAAATGTCGAACGTTGTCTCTGCGCCCTGATGCACACCGCCGATACCGCCGGTGGCAAAGACCTCGATCCCGGCGTACTGCGCGGCGATCATTGTGGCGGCGACGGTTGTGGCCCCGGTGCCCCCGGTCGAAATGCAGGCCGCCATGTCTGCGCGCGAGATCTTGGCGACACCCTGTGCCTGTCCCAGCCATTGCAGTTGCTCGGGTTCCAGCCCCACGTGCAGTTTACCTGCAATCACCGCCATGGTTGCCGGAACTGCGCCCGCATCACGAATGTCCTGTTCGACCTGAGCCGCAACTTCGACGTTTTGCGGATAAGGCATTCCATGGGTGATGATGGTGCTTTCCAGCGCAACGATGGGTTGGCCTGCGTCTTTGGCGGCGCGGACCTCAGCTGAGTATTGAATGTCGATCACAGTGGGGTTTCTCCGGAAACATAGGTTGCAGCGGCGTGCAGAGCGCGGGTCAAGGCCTCGTCACTCGATGCGCCGCCGGATTCTGAGGCGATATGGGCCGCCATGAAGGTATCCCCGGCACCGGTCACGCGTGTGACCAGAACAGACGGGGGCGTTTGGGTTAGAATTTCGTCGGAACTGCCTACGGTGGCTGAGTTTCCGCCGTCAGTCACCAGCACGCGTAGCGCACCGCGATCCAGCAGACCCTTGGCAGCGGATTCGGAGTCGGTGAATTCACGTTGGCAGAGGATGCCGGCCTCTTCGAGGTTCACGTAAAGCGTGGCGCGGGCGTGCTTGAGGAAGGGTAGCAGCCTTTCCGCTTTGCCGGGCGAGGCCGGGGCCACGCGCAGGTCGGCGCGGGCAAAGGCGGGGCTTTGAGCAATTTCTTCCAACAGGTCCAGCGTCAGGTTGCCATCCAGCGCGATGGGTCCTTCAAAGGGCGCATTCTCATAGCCCAGTGGTCCATGCATCAAAGGGCGCAGGATCTTTGCACCCGCAGCCTCCAGCGAGTGCGGGTCAGCAATGGCCGCGATCAACCCGTTTGCGCCTTCGACGGCCATATAGCGATCGGTCGGCAAATCCTGTGAGCGGTAGATGTGATCCGTGACCATGCCCAGCCGCGAACAGGCGTGGACAAGCTCATCACCCTCGGGATCGCGCCCAATTGCGGTGAGCAAAGTAGGGGTCATACCAAAGCGCACCAGCGTCATGGCGATGTTCATCGCAACGCCGCCGGGCAAACGGGTGATGCGCCCCGGCACGTCCGAACCTTGTCGCATAGCGCTTGCTGATCGTCCGATCACGTCCCACAGGACCGAACCGATACATAGTATATTGGCGTTCTGAGTCATGAGGATGTCATGCCGCAGCGGTGATGCCCGTGCAAGTCAGAACGTAACCGCCGTCAGATATTCCCGAACCACCCGGCATTTACGCCTTTTGTGCTTGCGAACAGAGACCTGCACGGGAACAATTGACCACAATGATTGGTGAATTGTTTCCTTTACCGGAGAGTTTCTTATGAACGGCCGTGTATTTCGGGCCATCCTTCGTGTCTTTGCCCTCTTTATCTTTAGCTGTTTGGTCTTTGCGTTCCTTTCTTCAAGCGCGGGGCGGGCGCAATCTGACCAACCTACGGTGATTGATTTCTGGATCGCCGATGAAAAGCTGTTCCTTGAGGTTGGATTGAATGCTGAAGCACTGTTGCTTGGGTTTGATCCAACACGGCATGAAGTTCTTTCCGGGGATCCGCAGTATCTGGCACTGCGGCAGACGACGTCATCGGAACTGGAACCAAAGATCAGAGCGTTTGTTGAAACGTGGGTGCAGGACGTCGAAGTTCAGGTTCCCGAGCGTTTGAAACTGACTTTGGAACGCGTGCTTGTCCTTGAAGGCGGTGGTAAAGAAGAAGCGCGTGTTACCAAACTGCTGCTAACAGCACCTTTTCCGGATCAAGCTTCGAACCTGAAAATGCGCTGGCCGGTTGATGGCGGGCCGATTGTGCTGCGGCAGCAGGGCGTTGCGGCGCCCTATACCAGTTACTTGGCGGCCGGTGAAACCAGCCCTCTCATACCATTGCGCGGAGGGGCATCCTTGACGCCGCAACAGACACTAAAGACGTTTTTTGCGTTGGGGATCGAGTACGTCATAAACGCTCCGTTCACACCGTGCTTGCTTGCCCTGGTCCTTGTGTTTCTGTCTTTGTCCTTGCGAGCAGTCGTGGCGCAGGTGGTGTTTCTGTCAGTTGGCGTGTTCGTTGGGCTTGGCTTGGCTGTCTACGACGTGTTGAACGTGCCGACCTATGTCGGTTTACATGCGCCGACGGCGTTTGTCATCGGGCTGGCTTTGTGGAACCTCGTGGCACGACGGTTGCAGGTCGCGCGGCTGTTGACCGTGTTTGCTGGCGGAACAGTGTTTGGATTGGCTTTGGCAAGGGCTCTTCGGGCTATCGGCGTGCCGCCGGACCATCAGCTTCCAGCGATGTTGGGGTTTGGGGCTGGGGTTGTGGTGCCGCTGGTTTTGGCTGCCTCGGCTGCGTTTGGACTGGCGCTATTGTTTGCTGGCCGTTCGCACAGGACCCGCGGCCGAATTTCCGCTCTGGCCTCAATCCTGATTGCAGGGCTCGGGGTGTATTGGCTAGCCGAGCCTTGGATTTTGGGGTGATGCCCGGTTAGGACATCGCTGCTGTTAGAGTGTTCAGCGTGCCAAGCGGATCGTCGCTGTTCCAGATTTCGTCCCCAATGCCGAAGAAATCGGTGCAGGGGGCCAGGTCGCGGATCAGGTCGGGCGTTAGTCCACCTTCGGCCACAACCGGAACTTCGATCATCTCGGACCACCACTGGAACAGATCCTTTTCGGCACGCGTGCCATCGCCCAAAACGGTGGTGCCAACAGGACCGAAGGCTACATAATCGGCACCGTTTTCACCAGCGGTCATACCGTCATGGCTGGAGGCACCGCAGAAACTACCGACAATTGCATCTGTGCCCAATTCCTTGCGCACAGCCCTGACGGACCGAGCCGCGTCGTCCAAATGCACACCGTCCAGACCAAGACGCTGGGCCAGCAGCACGTGGTTCGAAATAACGATGGCCACATCACGCGCATGGGCAACCTCGCGACAGGCATCTGCCGCACGGGAAAGGGTGTCTTCGTCGTTTCCGGCCAGCGCCAGGCGGATGCAGGCAATGTCGGCCCCGTCCAGAACCGTTGCCAGCTTGCTTGTGAAGGTGCTCAACTCGATGGTCGGAGGCGTGATCAGGTAAATCTGCGGCTGCTCGGGGGTGTCCATGGGCGCGTCCTTCGGCTTTTGGTCTTTGGCGCGGTTTAGCGGATTGCGGCGGGGAAGCAAACTTTTTAGCCCGCCAAGCAGGTATTTGGAAACAGAAGAAGAGGATCGGGTTGCCCTGTAAACGCCATCGGATTAGAGCGGGCGGAACTTTTCGGAGACAGCCATGCCCAGCGATACATCTCAGCCCTCTTTCGTGCTCGTTCGCCCGCAAATGGGCGAAAACATCGGTGCCGCCGCGCGTGCGATGTGGAATTTCGGTCTGGATCGTATGCGCATCGTGGCCCCGCGCGACGGCTGGCCCAATCCCAAGGCGGTCGCCATGTCCAGCGGGGCGGGGCGGTTGCTGGATGAGGCGCAGCTTTTTGACGATTTGGCTGGTTCTCTAGCCGACAGCACGTTTGTCTTCGCGACCACCGCCCGGCAACGCGGGTTGACCAAACCGGTCTACAGCCCGGAACGTGCGATGCAGATCGCGGCTGAGAAAGTCGCAGCAGGAGAGAAAGTCGCCGTGCTGTTTGGTCCTGAACGCGCAGGGCTTGAGAATGAAGACATTGCAAAGGCCAACGCGATCATATCGGTTCCGGTGAACCCGGAATACGCCTCGCTGAACCTGGGGCAATGCGTGTTGCTGACCGCCTATGAGTGGATGCGCCAGACCGGCGACGTGGTGCACGAGACCACCGATTTGGGCAAAGGCGACTGGGCCACAGGGATCGAAGTGGAAAAACTGGTCGAGCATTACGAGGATCGTCTGGAAGAGGCCGGGTTCTTCTATCCCCCCGAAAAAGCAGAGGGTATGAAAGTCAATCTGCGTAATCTGTGGTCGCGGATGCGGATGACGCGGGCTGATGTGCAGATGCTGCATGGGATCATGCGGCAGATGGTCCGCTGGAAAGACAAAAGCTGAGTCTGGACCTATCTTCCGCCAAGCCCTAGCTTGCGACAAAATCAGGACATGAGGACAGCATGAGCGGTAAGCGCAGCATCTTCGAAGAGGTCTCGGACACCGAAAAACAACAGGCCGTGCAACCGGGAATGATCGACCGGGGACGCGGCGGCGCACGCCAGGGGATCCGTGTTTGGCTTATGATCCTGTTTGCCCTGGTCGTCGTTATGATCGCAGTTGGTGGTCTGACGCGCCTGACCGACAGCGGCCTTTCGATCACGGAATGGCGTCCGATCACCGGAGCCATCCCGCCGATGAATGAGGCCGACTGGCAGGCGGAATTCGACAAATACAAGCAGATCGACCAATGGCGCATTCAAAACCAATGGATGGAGTTGAATGATTTCAAGTTCATCTACTGGTGGGAATGGGGCCATCGTCAACTGGGCCGCGTGATCGGACTTGTCTGGGCCCTCGGGTTCTTTGGTTTCTTAGCTGCACGTAAAATTCCAACCGGCTGGACCGGTAAGCTGTTGATTCCGGGCCTTTTAGGCGGTGTTCAAGGTGCGGTCGGATGGTGGATGGTTGCCTCGGGCGTGACGCAGGGTGAGGGCATGACCGCCGTTGCCAGTTATCGTCTGGCCACACATTTGGGTCTGGCTTTTGTGATCCTGGGCTTCTTGGCGTGGTACATCTTTGAACTGGGCCGCGAAGAACGCGACCTGATGCAGGCGCGCCGCGCGAAAGAGGCCAAACTGTTCTCACTGTCCACCGGTCTGATGCATTTCGCCTTTTTACAAATACTCATCGGCGCGCTGGTTGCTGGGATTGACGCCGGGCGGTCTTACACCGACTGGCCCTTGATCGGCGGGCAAGTATTCCCACCCGATGCCACAGCGCTGGAGCCAATGTGGCGGAACTTCTTTGAAAGTCCCGGATTGGTTCAGTTCATTCACCGCTGCGCGGGGTATCTGCTGTTCATCTTCGCTTTCATCGTCTGGCGTCGTGGCGGGACCAGCGCGCATCCGCAGACACGATTTGCCTTCAATGCCGCCTTTGCCGCGCTGGCGCTGCAGGTTGTCGTCGGCATCGTGACCGTGGTCTACGGTGCGCCCTGGCAGATCGCTATCTTCCATCAGTTCATGGCCGTTGTCGTCTGGACCCTGATCCTGCGCGCCCGGTTCTTGACCGCTTATCCCATCGCAACATCCCTGCGCGGAGTATGATCCTATGACCGCTTTCAATGATCTCATGGCCTTTCAGCGTGAAACCTCGGCTTTGGGCCAGATTGCCGGGCGGCTGGGCTGGGATCAGGAAACCGTCATGCCGCGCGGGGCCGCGCCGCAGCGTGCCGAAGAAATGGCCGCGATTGAGGCCGTGCTTCACGCGCGAAAATCTGATCCACGCGTGGCTGAGTGGCTGGAACAGGCGGTACCTCAGGATGAGGTCGGTAAAGCGCAAATTCGTGAAATCCGCCGCGCGTATGAACGCGCCGTGAAAGTGCCAGCCGATCTGGCAACGACCATTGCCCGTGTCACGTCCGCCGCACAGGGAACCTGGGCACAGGCCCGGGCGGATGAAGACGTTTCCGCATTCCTTCCGGTTTTGGAAGAAGTGGTTTCACTCAAGCGTCAGGAGGGTGAGGCATTGGCGCAGGGCGGTGACGTCTATGACGCGATGGTCGAGGATTATGAGCCCTTTACAACCGGCGCACAAATCGCGGCTATTTTTGATAAAATGCGCCCACGTCTGGTGGCTTTGCGCGCCGCCGTATTGGATCGGCCGGAACCGGCAGCTCTGAATGGCAGCTTTGAGGAACAAACCCAGATGCGCCTGACGCAAAAACTGGCGACAACATTTGGATATGATCTGAATAACGGCCGGGTGGACAAAGCGGTGCATCCGTTCAGCTCGGGCAGTGGCCTGGACGTGCGCATCACCACGCGCACCAGCGAAACGGATCCCTTCAATTGCTTCTATTCCACCATTCACGAGGTCGGCCACGCCGCGTATGAGCAAGGTATCGACAAAGCCTATTTGCTGACCCCGCTTGGAAATGGTGTGTCGATGGGTGTGCATGAAAGCCAAAGCCGGATCTATGAAAACCAACTTGGTCGCTCGCGCGCCTTTACCGGTTGGCTGTTCACCCAAATGACTGAGGCTTTTGGTGATTTCGGCATTGCCAATGCAGATGCGTTCTATGCGACTGTCAACCGAGTTCATAATGGATACATCCGCACCGAGGCTGATGAAGTTCAGTACAACCTGCACATCATGCTGCGTTTTGATCTGGAACGCGCCCTGATGGCCGGAGACTTGCAGGTGAGCGACCTCGAATCCGCGTGGAACGATCGGTTCAAGGCAGATTTTGGCTACGCGGTCGACAAACCTTCGAATGGCTGTTTGCAGGATGTGCACTGGTCCGTTGGGCTGTTCGGCTACTTCCCGACTTACTCCCTGGGCAACGTTTACGCTGGCTGTCTTTATCAGGCTTTGCGCGCAGCAGTACCGTGGCTGGATACCCAACTTGCAGAAGGTGACACCTTGGGCGCGACGGGCTGGTTGCGGGATCAGGTTCAGCAGCATGGCGGGCTTTATGCACCGCGAGACGTCATCGCACGTGCCAGCGGCGTAGAGCCGGGGCCGGAGCCATTGCTTTCCTATCTGGAAGAAAAGTTCGGAACACTATACGGGATCTGAGCTGAGCATACGTTTTCCGGCCTGTTTTCACCAAGACAGGACCTCCCGAGTGACGCTGCGGGGAAAGGGCGGTTTTTGACCGTGATTCACCGTAGTTGACTGTTTCAAAGATGATTGCAGCCGGCGATTTCAACCCGGTGCGTGCGACATCAGATTGCGATCCAATGCGTGTGGCATCCACTTAGGAGGTGTTAACGCGTGTCTGGCCTTTACCAGATAGCGTAATGTCTATTTGCGATTGAAAAAATTGTATCCCAAAAGGTTTAAATTTCCCTATTCGAATCCACTGTTGCGGTATTGGTAACGATGTTGAGGGTTTTCGCTTCAAATGAGGAGAAAAAGTGGCCAAATTGTGTTTGCGTTGCTAGTTACTCTCAAGTCTGTGCAGCACTTCCTTAGGAGTGCAAATTCGTAAAAAGTGATTGATGGGTAGGGGTTAAACACATGGCGCTGAAATGTAACGTGGCTGCGATTGCCTTAGTCGGGGTATTGGCTGGAAGTGCTGCCTCGGCATTGAGCGTAACAGCTATTTCGCCCTCTTGGCAGAACGTGAATCCGACGACTGGTATTACTGAAAGCAGTTCTGGTTCAACGATCTCGCTGCGTTGGGGCGGTGGCAGTAACCCGAGTGGTTATGATTTCACGCCGACGGGTACACCAATATTAAACCTTTCGCCGGACACAGCTTTTGACCTGGGACAGTTCACGCATCTCAACTTCCCGATTCCAGGGGAGGTTCTGAGTTCGGTTGATCTTGTCGTTGATCTGCAGATCGGCGGCGGACCTCTGGTGTCATCAACCTTTTCACTGACCCATAATGAGACCTTAAACCTACCGGCAAATTGTCCTCAGGATGCAACGCCCTGCAACGATATTGTGACCATTGCCAACTCACTCGGTTCCCAGAACTTCACCTATGGTGGACAGAACTTTGTGTTCTCGGTGCTTGGCTTTTCACAGGACGGTGGGAACACAATTTCCACTGGTTTCAGTACGGTTGAAGGGGCGCAGAACCACGCAACGCTTTATGGTCAGTATACAGTCGCTCCTGTTCCGCTGCCTGCTGCCGGGTGGCTGTTGCTTGGGGGCATCGGTGGGCTGTTCGCCTACGGGCGTCGCCAAAAGCGCAATACCGCCTAGACAAGGTTTTTCTGCCGCAAGTTCGTTAATGCGGCAGAGGATTGAGAAAAGCGCAAAAACCCGAGGTCAGCAAACCTCGGGTTTTTCTATTTTACAATCTGGAACGACTACTCTTCTGTCTCGTCTTCACCCTGATCAGCGATCCAGGCAACGCTGACAACTTCTTCGCCCTTGCCAGTGTTGAAGACCCGGACACCACCTGCACTGCGGGACCGGAAGGAAATTCCTTCGACAGGGACGCGGATCGACTGACCTTTGGACGTGGCCAGCATGATCTGGTCGTCGATCTCGACCGGGAAAGATGCCACAAGCTCGCCGCCGCGCATCGCCTTGTCCATGGCCGCCACGCCCATACCGCCGCGTCCGCGGACAGGGTAGTCGTGGCTGGAACTCAGCTTGCCGGCGCCTCCTGTTGTGATGGTCAGGATCAGGTTTTCCGAGGCCGACATTTCGGCATAGCGTTCCTGTGTGATCGAACCTGGCGCTGCCTCATCCTCGTCTGTCTCACCGTCATCGGCAATGCCTGCCACTGCGCGGCGCATCTTGAGGTAAGCCGCACGTTCATCCGGGTCGGCTTCGAAGTGACGGATCACCGACATCGACACCACGCGGTCGCCATTGGTCAGCTTAATGCCGCGTACACCAGTGGATTCGCGCGAGTTGAACACGCGCACGTCGGTGGTACGGAAGCGGATCGCCCGGCCCGAATTGGTGACCAGCATCACGTCTTCGTCTTCTGAACAGATGCGTGCATTCACCAGTTCCACGCCTTCGGGCAGTTTCATCGCGATCTTGCCGTTGCGTCGGACATTGGTGAAGTCCGACAGACGGTTGCGGCGCACGTCGCCTGCGCTTGTGGCGAAGACGATTTGCAGGTTTTCCCACTCTTCATCCGGCACGTCCACGGGCATGATAGCAGCGATGGACACACCGGTCGGGATCGGCAGGATGTTGACGATTGCCTTGCCCTTGCCGGTCCGGCTGGACTGCGGCAGACGCCAAGTCTTGAGCTTGTAGACCATCCCTTCGGTGGTGAAGAACAGCAGTTGGGTATGCGTGTTCGCCACGAAGAGGTTGGTAACGACGTCCTCTTCCTTGGTCTGCATCCCCGACAGGCCCTTGCCGCCACGTTTCTGCGCGCGGAAGTCGGCCAGCGGCGTGCGCTTGATATAACCGCCCGAAGTGACGGTCACGACCATGTCTTCACGCTCGATTAGGTCCTCATCTTCCATGTCGCCGGACCAGTCGACGATCTCGGTACGGCGGTCGACGGCGAATTGTTCGCGGACGCTGCGCAGCTCATCTGCGATGATGCCCATGATGCGCTCGCGCGAGGACAGAATATCCAGATATTCCTTGATCTTGGCGGCCAGGTCTTCCAGCTCGTCCGTGACCTCTTTGACACCCAATTGGGTCAGGCGTTGTAGGCGCAGTTCCAGGATGGCACGGGCCTGAACTTCGGTCAGGTTATAGGTGCCATCGTCATTCATCTTGGACAAAGGATCGTCGATCAGGCGCAGATAGCCTTCGATCTCGGATGCCGGCCAACGGCGGGTCATCAGTTTTTCGCGCGCTTCGGCGGCGTCTGCCGAGGATCGGATCGTGGCAACCACCTCGTCCACGTTCGACACGGCCACGGCCAGACCACACAGGATGTGGCTGCGCTCTCGCGCTTTGCGCAGGTCGTACGCGGTGCGACGTGCCACAACATCTTCGCGGAAGTCGATGAAGGACGTGAGGAATCGGCGCAGGGTCAGCTGCTCGGGTCGGCCTCCATTCAAGGCCAGCATGTTGCAGCCGAACGAGGTCTGCATCGGCGAGAAGCGGAACAGTTGGTTCAGGACCACCTCGGGCGTCGCATCGCGCTTCAGTTCGACCACGACACGCACACCGTTGCGGTCGGATTCGTCCTGCACGTGACTGACGCCTTCTATCCGTTTCTCGCGCACCGCTTCGGCAATCTTTTCGATCATCGAGGCTTTGTTTACCTGATACGGGATCTCATCCACGACAATCGCATAGCGATCCTTGCGGATTTCTTCGACACGGGTCTTGGCGCGGATGATGACGCTGCCGCGACCTTCCAGATAGGCCTTGCGCGCACCAGATCGGCCCAGCATGACGCCACCCGTTGGGAAATCGGGGCCGGGGACGTATTCAATCAACTGCTCTGAAGTCAGGTCAGGATCGTCGATCAGGGCCAGAGTCGCATCGACGACTTCGCCAAGGTTGTGCGGCGGAATATTGGTCGCCATACCCACGGCGATACCGCCAGCCCCGTTGACCAGCATATTAGGGAAACGCGCGGGCAGGACGGTTGGCTCTTTGTCCTTGCCGTCGTAGTTGTCCTGAAAATCGACCGTCTCTTTTTCGATATCAGCCAGAAGGGACGCGGCAGGTTTGTCCATGCGTACTTCGGTATAGCGCATCGCCGCTGGGTTATCGCCGTCCATCGAGCCAAAGTTGCCCTGACCATCCAGCAAAGGCAGCGACATCGAGAAATCCTGCGCCATTCGTACCAGCGCGTCATAGATAGCTGAGTCACCGTGCGGGTGGTACTTACCCATCACATCGCCAACCGGACGCGCCGATTTGCGATAGGCTCTGTCGTGGGTATTCCCCGTCTCGTGCATGGCGTATAGAATACGCCGATGCACCGGCTTCAGCCCGTCGCGCAAATCCGGGATCGCGCGCGATACGATGACCGACATGGCATAGTCCAGATAGGACGTGCGCATTTCGGATTCGATGGAGACCGTCGGGCCGTCATAAACTGGGCGCTCTGGCGGGGTTTCGTCCATGTTTTCAGGAATTTCTGGCGTATCGCTCACGTAAACTGCCCGATCTTTGGCTTGGGTCTATATCTTGTGGATGCACCTTATCAGACCCGGCACATAAGGTGCAAGCAAGCAGCGCATTGAGTGCGAAAAACGACGGTAACGTCCCGGTAACATATTGTTATCCAAGAATTAGAAGGTTTCTGTGTTAGCCTGAAGAGACCTTGCAACAAACCGGAGGTCCGCATGAAGCCAAGCGAAACCGAATTGATGCTTAAAGGGTACGGTCTGACAACGGCAGAATTCTTCTATCACATGCCCGACTATATCCACGTCTTGAACACGTTCATCTGGCAGGACTACGACCTTGCGCCGGATCATCCGAAACTGTTCGAATTCATCGATTTCTGGCAGCGAGAGATCGAAGGGCCGCTTCATTCCGTCAAATTTACCCATCGCAAAATGATCGCGCCGGGCGAATGGCGTAACATGGTGGGTGAGTTCCGAGTGAACTAAGCAGATGTGAAAGTCTGACCGAGCATCGAAATACCCGTTCTCATTTAGAACAAGTCGGGTATGGTGGCAGCCAATTCGTTGGAGCCACAGGATAAAAAACGATGAAACGAGCGGTACTTTTTACTGCAATGCTGAGCCTGAGTGGTCCTGTATTTGCCGAAGGTGTTCTGGGCAAGATCAAGAAAGGTGCTGAAAACACCGCAGACGCGATCGGTCGTGGCGCGGAAAGCGTCGGTGATACAATCAGCAAAGGCGCTGAGGCCGTCGATGAAACCATCAATTCCACTTCGGATCTGCTGTCCAACGAAGCAACACCGGAAGAAACGCGTGCCAAGCTGGACGTGATGGCAGGAGAGATCCTTGATCAGTTGCTTGCCGAAAACCCCGAAGCGCAGTCACTTTATGACGTCAGTGCAGGTTATGCGGCCTTCGACTCGCGCAAGATTTCGGTCTTTCCGGTTTCGGCAGGATATGGGCGTGGTGTGGCCGTTTCAAAAGACACCGGGCAGCACACTTACATGAACATGGGCACAGGCGGCGTGGGTGCGGCCATCGGCATTGGCGGCTTTGAGACCAAGTTTGTGGTCCTGTTCGAAACCCCGGCAGACCTGCAACACTTCATAACCCATGGCTATGACGCAACAGCTGAAACCGGTGCCATGTATGGTGAAGAGAAAACAGGCGAAACCGTGCGCTTTACCGACGGGCGCTCTTTCTTTGTGCTCAGCAAAAAAGGTTGGCGCGTGTCAGCAGGTGCATCCGGCACCAAGTTCTGGAAATCGCCCGAACTGAACTGATCAACCCGAGCAGCTGGCACCGCCCAGAACGCAAAACTTGGCGCAATGAGGGTGGTTGAGGTGAACATCCGCCTCAGCTTCGGCCAGGCTGTGCCCCATCTCGAATTCGGGTTCGTAAGGCAGCAACGTGCAGGCCAGAACGGCAGGGCGGTCTGCGCCTTTGCGTTTGACCACCATGCGCGAACTTGCGCACATCACCGCATTGGGGGATTTGTCCAGAATTCCCCAGCAGGCGGTTGTAATTTCAGGCACTTCAACGGTCTCGTCCATCTCGGGGAACAAAACGGTCTGCGCCGGATCGTTGGGGTCGATGTCAAAGCGATGCTGGGCAAAGAATGCAGCATAGCCAGCGCGGCTTTCTGCATCCGTGTCCCCCCAAACCGTTCTGCCTGCGATCGCCATGTTGAAGCCGTGATCGCGCAACCATTCCATTCCGGCAACGGTTTTGTCGAAACTGCCTTTGCCACGCTCTTCATCGTGCAGGTCGGGGCGGTGATGATCGACCGAGATGCGCAGGGTCAGTTTGTCGTTGTACATGCCCTGCAGGTCCAACAAACCTTCGCGCATCTTGCGGCGCATCATTGGGGCCATCGCATTGGTCAGGATCAGGACGTCGTATCCGCGCTCCAGCGCGGCGCGAGTCATCTCGATCATTTCGGGGTTCATGAAGGGTTCGCCGCCGGTAAAGCCGATCTCGCGCACGGGCCAGTTGCGCTCTTTAATTTGATCCAGATAGTCACGAACCTCATCAGCGGTCAGATAAACCAAAGCGTCATTGGTCGGGCTGCTGGCGATGTAACAGTTGACGCATTCGATGTTGCACAGCGTACCTGTGTTAAACCACAGCGTGTCTGGCTGGGTCAGTGAAACTGTTGCGCGGGTCTGCCCGTCTGCCGTCACCAATTTGTTTTGAAACTTGCCGATATTGGCGAGCTGTGGGGCGTTGTCTTTCATTCCCGCATCCGGTTTTTATGATGTCGTCGGTTTGAACTAGCGTGTTGTTTGGGATTTGGTAAGGGTGACGCGACGGTTCTGACAGAGTTTTGATGAGCTTTGAGTTTTCAATTTTGATTGCGCTAACATTGGACATGCCGAAAGGGGCGGGTTAAGGACAGCTTATGGTTTCACGCGTCATCCCAGTTGATCCTTTTGATCTGATCATTTTCGGCGGTACCGGCGATCTTGCGCAGCGAAAAATCCTGCCTGCGCTTTTCCGTCGGTTCTGTGCGGGGCAATGGCATGAGGATGCTAATATTCTTGCCGCAGCCCGGGCGAACCATACTGCGGAAGAATTTCGTGAGATGGTTGCCGAGGCATTGCGCCAACACGCACCAAAGCGGGCGCAGGACAGCCGGGCGCTGACGCGGTTTTTGCAGCGCGTCGATTACGTGTCGCTGGATGCCATGACTGCAGAAGGTTGGGATGTTCTGGGCGAAAAGCTGTCGCCGGACCGCATAAGGGCGTTTTATTTTTCCGTCGGTCCAGGTTTGTTCGGCCCGTTGGCCGAGCGGGTCAGGGCGCATGATCTGGCGACGGACGACACCCGCATCGTGGTGGAAAAACCGTTTGGCCATGATCTTGACAGTGCGCGGGCCCTGAATGCCACGCTGGCTGCGCATTTCGACGAGAGCCAGATTTACCGGATCGATCATTATCTGGGTAAGGAAACCGTGCAGAACCTTATGGCTGTGCGCTTTGGCAATATGCTGTTCGAACCCTTGTGGAACAGCCAATATGTCGACCATATCCAAATCACGGTTGCGGAAACCGTTGGGATTTCCGGGCGCGAGGAGTATTACGAGCGCGCAGGCGCAATGCGAGACATGGTGCAGAACCACCTGATGCAATTGCTCTGCCTGATCGCGATGGAACCTCCGGCCAAATTTGATCCTGACGCAGTGCGCGACGAGAAACTCAAGGTAATCCGAGCGCTTGACCAGGTAGAGCCCCATCACATTGTGCGCGGCCAGTTTGCAGCAGGGCCAGATGGGCCGGGATACCGAGACTGCGTTGGCAATCCGCGCTCAACCACCGAAAGCTATGTGGCGTTGAAGGCTCATATCAGCAACTGGCGGTGGGCTGGAACGCCATTCTATCTGCGTACGGGTAAGCGGTTGGTGGCGCGGTCTTCGGTGATCAATGTCATGTTCAAGGACGCGCCGCATTCGATCTTCGGGGAAGAAGCCGGACGGCACGCCAATGCATTGTCGATCCGTTTGCAACCCAATGAAGGGATCACCCTGAAGGTGACGATCAAGGAACCGGGACCGGGTGGAATGCGTCTGGTCGATGTCCCACTGGACATGAGCTTTGCCGAAGCCTTGGGACCAGAAAATCAGGATCCGCCAGATGCTTATGAACGGTTGGTGATGGATGTGATCCGGGGCAACCAGACGCTGTTCATGCGCGGGGACGAGGTCGAGGCCGCCTGGGCCTGGACCGATCCGATCATCGCTGGCTGGCTGGCGCGCGGCGACGTGCCGAAACCTTATGACAGCGGCAGCACAGGGCCGGGCGACGCCGAGCTGCTGATGAAAAGAGACGGTCGCCGTTGGCAAGGAATCAAGCCATGAATATTCTGGAATATGCAGACCGAGAAATGCTGGCCATCGACGTAGCCAATACCTTGGCGGGTGATCTGGAAGCTGCACTGCTACATCATGAGACAGTCGCATTGGCCGTTCCCGGTGGGACAACGCCGGGGCCAGTGTTTGACAGCCTTTGTGCGGCTGATCTGGCGTGGGACCGTGTGCGTGTTCTGCCCACTGATGAACGCTGTGTACCTGCCGATCACGAGCGTTCGAACGAGCGCTTGATCCGTGAAAGACTGCTGACCAATCGCGCTTCTGCCGCGCATTACATCCCGCTTTATTTGCCCGGTGCGGAACCAGAGGCGGCATTGCCTGAAATTGAATCCCTGATCGCACCGGTTTTGCCGTTGTCGGTTCTGGTGCTTGGGATGGGCGACGACATGCATACGGCTTCGTTGTTTCCGGGGATGGAAGGGTTGGCGGAAGCGCTGGACAGCAATGCGCCGACGCTGGCTGTTGCACGTACAGAGGTGCAACCCGAAGCGCGCATTTCGCTGACAGCGCCGATTTTGGACGGCGCGCTGTCAAAGCACCTGATCATCTACGGTCAGGCAAAGCGCGATGCTTTGGAAAAGGCCATGTCGTTGCCACCTGAAGAAGCACCAATCGCCGCAGTGCTGAGCGGTATGACTGTCCATTGGTCGGAGTAAACACATGCAACTGGGCGCTTTGAAAGCATTGGCAGACGCGGACCGCCGTATCTTGGACCTGTTTGAGTCGGACGCCAACAGGGCCGCGGAATTTTCAGCTTCGGCCGGGAATATGCTTTTTGATTACTCCAAGACGCAGATCGACGAAAACGTGCGCGCGGGGCTGAGCCAACTCTGCGAAGACGCCGGTCTTGCGGCGCGGCGCGATGCGATGTTTGCGGGCGAAAAGATCAACGAAACTGAAGGGCGCGCGGTGCTGCACACGGCCTTGCGCAATCTGGACGGTGGCCCGGTCGAAGTGGATGGTCAGGACGTCATGCCCGAGGTTCTGGACACGCTACAACGGATGCGGGTCTTTGCCGAAGAAGTCCGTGGTGGTGCGATTGCGGGGGCAGGGGGCAGCTTTACCGATGTGGTCAATATCGGCATCGGCGGGTCTGATCTTGGTCCTGTCATGGCAACACATGCGCTGGCTCCTTATCATGATGGGCCGCGTCTGCACTATGTTTCGAACGTGGATGGCGCGCATATCGCGGACACGCTGCGTCAGTTGGACCCGACGCGGACTTTGGTGATTGTCGCCTCGAAAACCTTCACGACCATTGAGACAATGACCAATGCGCGCACGGCGCGTGCCTGGATGTCCGAAGGCGGAGGCGATCCATCCCGGCAGTTTGCCGCCGTATCCAGCGCATTGGACAAGACGCAGGCGTTTGGCATTCCCGAAGCGCATGTGTTCGGTTTCGCCGATTGGGTCGGTGGGCGTTATTCGGTCTGGGGGCCAGTGGGTCTGCCGGTCATGATCGCTGTCGGCTCGAACGCGTTTGATGCGTTTCTGCGCGGCGGGCAGGCGATGGATCTGCATTTCCGCTCGGCGGAATGGACCGAGAACATGCCCGTCATGCTGGCGCTGGTCGGTATCTGGCATCGTCAGGTTCTGGGCCATAGCAGCCGCGCCGTGCTGCCCTATGATCAGCGGCTGTTGCGGCTGCCCGCCTATTTCCAACAGTTGGAGATGGAATCGAACGGCAAATCTGTTGCCATGGATGGGTCTTCGCTGACTGTTCCGTCGGGGCCCGTGGTCTGGGGAGAACCGGGTACAAATGGTCAGCACGCGTTCTACCAATTGATTCATCAAGGCACGGATGTCATCCCTTGCGAGTTCATGGTTGCCGCCGAAGGGCACGAACCCGAGCTGACCCATCATCACCGCCTGCTTTTGGCCAATTGTCTGGCGCAGTCCGAAGCCCTGATGCGCGGTCGATCACTGGACGAAGCGCGGGACCGTATGGCGGCAAAGGGGCTGACAGGTGCGGAACTGGAGCGACAGGCGCGGCATCGGGTTTTCCCCGGTAATCGTCCATCCACCACTCTGATCTATCCGAAGCTCACACCATTTGTACTGGGTCAGATCATCGCCCTTTATGAGCACCGGGTGTTTGTCGAAGGTGTGCTGTTGGGTATCAACTCTTTCGACCAATGGGGGGTAGAGCTGGGTAAGGAGCTGGCCACGTCGCTTGGCCCCATTGTGGACGGTGAAGAGAGCGCCCAAGACAAGGACGCATCCACCGCTGCGCTGGTCGCCTATGCGTTGAAATACCGGGATTAACGCCCCAAATCGCAGCCTGCTGCACTGGTGGGCTGCATTCTTTTATTGTCAGACAATTAAATGCTTGGCAGGGTTCCTTCCTAGGAAACGACTGGATTGACGCAATGGGGCCTGCCCCTAGCTGTTAATGTCAGATGGATAAGGCAGGGGTCATCTAATACCCCGCCAACGACGGGAGGATGTCCATGCTGGGACAGATGATGACGCAGCCTTTGCTGATTTCGTCACTGATTGATCACGCAGAGCGCTACCATGGCCAGACCAGTATTGTCTCGGTCGAGACAGATGGAACGGTCACCAAAACCAACTGGGCCGAGATTGCGGTGAACGCCCGACGCCTGGCATCGGCGCTGACAACACTGGGGCTGGAACCGCAAGACAGGATCGGGACTCTGGCCTGGAACAACCGGCGGCATCTGGAGATATACTACGCGACGTCAGGCTCTGGCTTTGTTTGCCATACGGTCAATCCGCGCCTGTTCCCCGAGCAAATGACCTACATCATCAATCACGCTCAGGATCGTGTGCTGTTCTTTGATGCAACTTTCATTCCGCTTGTGGCTGCACTGCATAGTGCGCTTACAGAGGTCAGGCACTTTGTCATGATGGGGCCGCGCAATGAAGAGGCAGCGTCACAGATCCCTGATCTCAAATTCTACGACGAACTGATCGAAACAGGAGACGCCGGGTTCGAATGGCCTGATTTGGATGAAAACACCGCATCAAGCTTGTGTTACACCTCCGGCACGACGGGCAATCCGAAGGGCGTGTTGTATTCCCATAGGTCTACGTTGCTGCACAGCTTTGCGTCGAACACAAAAGATGTGATCGGGTATTCGGCGATGGACGTCGTCATGCCTGTTGTGCCGATGTTCCACGTCAACGCCTGGGGGTCGCCCTATGCCTGTGCCATGTCAGGATCACGACTTGTGTTGCCCGGGCCGGATTTGCACGGCGAAGCATTGGTCAACCTGATCGACACTTATGGTGTGACGCTGGCCATGGGGGTGCCCACCATTTGGCAAGGTCTGCTTGCCCATGCCGCCAAATGCGGGACCGAGTTGAAAAGTCTGGATCGAACAGTGATTGGCGGGGCGGCTTGTCCGCCCTCAATGATCGAAACCTTCCGCGAAAATTATGGCGTCGACACGGTTCACGCCTGGGGCATGAGCGAGATGAGCCCTCTGGGTACAGCAAACTACCCTCTGGCCAAACACATGCAGTTGCCGTTGGAAGAACAGCACGCAGTCCGTCTGAGCCAGGGCAGACCGCCCTTTGGAGTCGAGCTGAAAATCGTCGATGATGATGGCAATGATTTGCCGCATGATGGCGAAACTCAGGGCGATCTGATGGTGCGAGGGCATTGGGTTCTGGACAGCTACTTTTTGTTGCAGGATCAGCAGCTTCTGCAGGACGGCTGGTTTGCCACTGGCGATGTCGCCACGCTGGACCCGGATGGCTATATGACCATCCGTGACAGATCCAAGGATATCATCAAATCCGGTGGCGAATGGATCAGTTCGGTCGAGCTTGAAAATATCGCGGTCGCGAACCCCAAGCTTGCAACTGCTGCCGTTGTGGGCGTGCCGCACCCGAAATGGGATGAAAGGCCGTTGCTCGTCGCTGTGAAGGCTGAAGGCGAAGACCCAAGCGAAGACGAATTGCTGCGTTTCTTTGAAGGCAAGATTGCCAAGTGGCAAATCCCGGACAAGGTGGTGTTTGTCGACGCATTGCCGTTGAACGCAACCGGGAAGGTCCTGAAACGCAACCTGCGCGCAGATTTCGAAGACGCCCTGAAGGGCTGAAATCAGTACTTTATGGAAGAATGGCTCCGGCGGTAGGGATCGAACCTACGACCAATTGATTAACAGTCAACTGCTCTACCGCTGAGCTACGCCGGAACGGTTCGCGCCGTATAGCAATCGAATTACCGGTCGTCCAGAGGGTGTATGAGTTTTTTTAGTGATTTCTAGTGATGCGTTTGCCTGCCGTTACAACCGGCTTTTTCAGAGTTGAATTGGATGGATTTGGTTCCGGTGGCGGGGTTGGTTGAGCGACGTTGTTTTGCCCGCCATTGGGATTTCCAACGCGAAGATCTTGACCAGAGGTGCCCGGCGCTGTGGCCGTATTTCAATAGAGCATCCGGGCTGTTTTACGCAGACACCTGAGGCGGTCTTGTTGTTTTCAACAAGGTGTGCTTGGTTGAAATGATTAAGGAAAATCAGAAATTAAGTGTTGCACATATCATGAATCAGCCAATCAAGGGATCAAACAAATCCAAGGATAGCGAAACTGGAATGACGCCTGCGAGCGCCGAATTGCAAAAGGGTCAAGAACCCGAAAATTCTACCTTTGATCTGGAGTTCAGCTTCGAGTTGGATCGCGCAAAACTTGAAACGGCCAAGCAGCAATTGCACGATTCTATGAAGCGATCTTCCGACTTTGTTGGCGCTTTGGTGCGGCTGGGAATATTGGCGACCCTCGCGGCATTTATCCATGCCCGAAGTCAAGAGTATCCCAGCGATGCTTTCTATGGGCAAAGCTTGTTCGTTTTTTCTGTTTTTCTGTTTTTCACTTGGCTTGTTTTGGCTCTGAAAACCACTGGCTATGTGGTTTTCGAGATAATGGCGTAAAAAATTTACAGTATTTCAGTGGTTTGACTCGAAAATAAACAGCGTAGAAGAAAGTAATCCGAACAAGCCTAGCCACAATTTTAAGGTTCAGTTGTTGAAAGGAACACTTATCGGAAGCGCTGTACTGTTTTGGTTGGTTGCTTTCAGCGCCCTGATCACTTTGATCTATGGAGTGGCTATCAGTGCATTTTATGAAATTCCGGAGTTTGTAAAAAATCGGTGAAGCTTTCCAAATGGACTTGGAAGAATATCCAGTTCCTTTCCAAGCAAAATCTGATGTGGCGTTAGTTGACGGGGCGGTCAGTCAGATCTTTGAAAGCAGTTATTCCAAGTTCAAAATCAATCCGAGCCGATCAACAATCAACCGATAGTTGCCGAGGCACGCGCCATCAACGGAAGCCAATGATATGACTGACTTGATATAACTTGGGTGTTTGAGTTGGTGATCACTTGTTGGCTCCGGCGGTAGGGATCGAACCTACGACCAATTGATTAACAGTCAACTGCTCTACCGCTGAGCTACGCCGGAAC